>CAMJDL010000011.1 GCA_946404405.1 uncultured Prevotella sp. | reverse complement strand
AAACTTACCCATTATGAACGAGAATTTTGAATTAGAGAATATGCGCCAGCAGATGGTAACCCTGAAGAATAAGCTGGACCAGCAGGAAATAGTGAACGACCGCTTCATCCGTCACTCAATGGAAAAGACCGCAGGCAATATCAGCCGCAGATACTACTTCATCATGGCCGTTTGCCTGCTGATGATCCCCTACAGCTACTGGGCATTCGTAATGCTAAACGGTTTCTCCATTCCTTTCTGGATTTTCACCTGCATCACCATGCTGGTTAGCTTCGGAGGCACCTTCTATAACAGCAGGAAACTGAGCGATTCGAACATGATGACCAACAACCTCGTGGACGTTCGTCGTCGTATGGCCTGCGCCAAGAAGTTCGATGCCAACTGGCTCCTCATCGGCATCCCCCTCGCCATCGTCTTCCTGGGCTGGTTTATGTACGAAGCTTATCTGCTTCATCCAAATGCCTTTTTCAACGGCCTCTTCTGGGCAGGATGCATTGGTGGCATCATCGGCGCCATCTGGGGATTCTCCCTCCACTTCAAGACCCAGCGCCAGTATCAGGACATCATCGACCAGATAGAAGACCTGACGGCAGACGACAAATAACAAACCGACCCAAAAAATAAGCGCCCCACATGCCAACATGTCGGGGCGTTTATTATTAATAACGGGTTCATTTGATGGTAATCCACACAGCTTCGCCTTTGTCCTTGGCTTCGACAATCTTCTGTTTCAGCCGGTGAACCCAGATGCGGCTGTCGAGCACCTTGCCCACTTCTCGGTTCTTGCCAACGAGGATGCAACCTTCGGTGTCTTCCGATGTGTTGCCGGCATGGATGCGGATGCCCTCGAACTTCGGAACACCGAGCAGGATGGGAAGCCATTGCTTCAACTTCGGACTCCACGAGATGACTACTGCGTAGCGACCTTCGGGAATGGCCGAGCGGCCTTTTACCTTGTAGGCTCCGTTGGCGTAGTCGCGCCAAGTGGGTTCCAGTGTGTCGCAGAAATACTCTTTCTCTGTTCCTGCCAGATACTCGTCATCTATGCGTCTCTGAATATAAAGGTGACCAATCGTGTAGGTCTTGCGTTTAGCTATTCGTTCTAATATCAGTTCCATATTTTCTTAATTCTTAATTCTTAACTCTTAACTTTTAACTTTTCTAAAACTGTCATCTGTCATCTGTAAGAGGTAGCCGCGATGCACCCATTGCGAGAGCATGTTGCGGGTGCCGCGAGTGTCCATGCCATTGGCCTGTCGGATGAGGTCGGCATCGTGAATGGTGAACTCGTCGGGCAGCAGATTCAGCAGGTTGCGAGGGCCGCGACGGCCTGTCTGTTCATCAGCACTACGGTTGGCGTTCTCGATGGCCTCACCAAAGAATGTCATCTTGCAATGCAGGTCGTACTGCAGGCTCCAGCGCACAAAATCCTCAATCTCCTTCGACCATTTGTAGTCGTTGCAGATGTAGAGCACGCAGGCCTTCAAGTAGGCAATGACGTTGGCACGGAACGACAGGTTCTCGTAGACCCTCGATTGCGACAGGCGGGCAAACTCGGCGCACTCATCCTTCAACTTCTTGGCCAACTTGTAAGCCTGCGGGCAGTCTATCACGCCTGCAGCACGACAGAGGCGGTCAATGAAGGGTCTCAATTCTTCGTCAAAACTTGAATCATAAGTACCATAGACGGGCATGTCGAATCCGATTTCCCGTTCCGGGATGGTGCAGAAGTTGATACGCGATATTGGGCCATCAGTCAATACATTGCGAAAGTAGCGCTGCCCCTTTTGGATAGTTGTTGCGGCATTCCAGTTGAATCGGATGCAGACCTTCTCGGTGACCGACTGCGTACCCACACGCGTCTGACCGTAACGGTTATCTGGGTCAAAAGCCAGGCACATAATCTGAAACTGCTGCGAACCACGAGCCGAACCGCGCAGGGCATCAAACTGGTCTATCTCGTTCATCTTCGTATAGAGGAAATGCTCGTCGGCCTCGGCCATACGCATCACGAAGGCAGGATTGGTCATGTCGGGGTCAACCTCTTGGATGACGAGCCCTTCTGGCCTTTGACGCTTATCCTTATTAGAGCCCTTCGAGTTGACCTCCTTCTTCCAGTCGGCCTCGCGTTTCAGGTTCTCGGCATCACGCTTACGGATATCGGCCATGATGTGGTTGATGGGTTGCGATATGCAGTCCTTACCGGCACCCGTTCCAGCCATCAGCACGTTCATGAATGTCGCCTCGTGCATCACGTTGTCGATGTACGGAAAGCGAACCTTCCACAGGTGTGCGCCCAACGACGGAAAGATAGCGTGAGCCACAGCAGGCTTATACACCTCCGGCGTCTTCGACGTCAGCAACTGCAGCACCTTCGGCAACCGCTTCGGCATCTCGGGGAGGGAATCAATGGGGACAGGTTCATGATTCGGTCGCAGACCCGAATCAAGCAACCTGTCCCCTTGATTCACAGAAGTACACAAAGGGGACGTTTCTTTTGTTACATCAACTTCCTCTATATCAAAAATGCTGTTGTCCAGAAACAGCAGATCGCCGTTGCTGCCCGTGGTGGTGTAGAAAACGCGGGTAATGTCCTTGGCCCCGTCATCGTATTTCACGCCGAGCAGTTGGCTGGCCCAATTGAGGTTTTCCTCCTGACTCAGTTGCGGTCGGCGCTGGAACACCAGATGATAGCCCTGGGCACGTGCGCTCAGTTCCAGCATCTTGAGGCCCAGCTCGTCCTTCTTCTGCAGGATGCGCTCGCGCAGGGGTTGCATGTCCGTTGGCTTGACGTGGTCGATGTCCATACCCACGGTGGTTGACATGCGTGTGGAGCCCTTCAGCGAACCGTCGTCGTTAGGCAGACAGCCATAGCACATCTGCACCAGTCGCGACTTCTGCCGTTCGTCACCAGCACGTACAGCCGCCACGATGGCCCGCTGCTCGCCACCGTTACGCAGCGCCATGTATTCTTCACGGTTCAGGACAGGACGGAGATACTTCGTCTTCACTCCGTCCTTGTAATAAATAGTGTGTACACTCATAATATTAAATGTTAAAATTTACACAATAGGGTCGGTTCCGCTGTGTAAATTACCTCAAAAATTTGGATACCCGAGTTTCGCATTCAGATAGCGGAGGCCGTCGAGCGTCCACGTCATGTAGGTGCGGACTTTCTTCACGCCTTTCAGAGAATAGGATACGTGCGTGCGGAAGCGTACCAGACCGCGCCCTTCGAGGTCGTCGGAGATGTTCCAATGGCCACCGCAACGGTACTGAATGCCCATGTCGTTCAGAACGGCATTGAAGTCCCATACCGTCATGTTGAACGTCTTGGCCACCTGCGTCGCCGTCAGCGTGTCCTCGGCATCCTCGTTCAGCATGGCCAATTCGGGAATTTGTTGTGGCAGTTCGTAACGGCCCGTCTTTCGAATAGAGGGCAGCACCTCACTTGTCACCCACCGCTTGAAGGCCTTGGCCTGCGGCAGTTTGGAAGAGAGAATCAGAGAGTAGAGACCGCTCTCGTTGATGACTACCGCTCTGGTTTCGTAGGCAGTGTCGCGAAACGCGACGGTGCCCTTATCTTCAGCATCTACATGCTTATTCAGGGCATCGCGGGTGTTGCTATATCCCAGCGCCAGAGCCACGTCTTTGCCCACGAACATAATTTGGTTATTAACTTGGCAAGTACGAATCTCGCCGAAAATATCACTTGTAAAAATTTGAATGTTTGATTTCATAAAATTGAGTTGAATTTAGCGAGAAGAAGGTTGGAATCTTTGCGCATTTACCCGGGAATATCCTCCTCACTTCAACTCTGGGGGTTAAAAATTAAATGTTTAAAATGTCGTGTTCCATGATACCATATTATATAAGGTATAATGATTGGTCCCCCGTCCTTCGGAGTTTTGTTTGTAGCAGCATGTCAAAGAGCACCGTCAAACCCCGTTTCCGTTCGTTGACAGTGCAAAGTTAGGCATAAAAAAAAGGTGCATGAAACAACGCCATGCACCTCTGTAGGTTTTTCTGTAGGTTCCGTAGGTTTTCCTGTAGGTATTACTCGCTCAGCCGCTTCTGAACGGCATTTTCATAGGCCTCGACCAGTCGCAGCACACGCTCCTTCGCACCGTTCTCCTTCCACTTGTCAACGTGCAGCCGCATGTAGGGGTTATTCCTGAACGTGTTCGACAGCAGGCCCTCCGGACACTGGAAGTCGCGCTCGAACTGACTCATGTTGTCGGCGTAACCATAGCGGTCGCGACACACGCAGAAGATGACCGCCATGGCACTGGGCTTCCAGAAGTACTCGCGCACACGCTCCACACACGCCACCAGCACCGGCAGCGCCACCTCGACACCCTCCGACCGACCGTTATTGCCGTAGTAGTTGTTGATCTGCGTGGCACCCGACTCCACCTCGTTGTAGGTGCCGTAATTGTTGAAATTAGTGACCTGCATCCTCTTTCTTGTTGTTAATGTTTACACCACCCGCATGAACCTCCGTGTACGAACCGTAGTTGTTGAACGTACTGCCACCGTTTCCCTGTTCCTCGTTCAACTCCTTCACGCGCCTCTTGATGTCGCGGCGGAACAGCTTGACCTGGGCCTGCTTCAACAACGGCTCAATCAGCTTGCGCGCCTCGTCGCGCTCCTTAGCATCCTCGCAGGCCGCAATCTGCTCAACAACACCATCGTAGGTCACACGGCTCGACCAATCGTCATTCTTCTTCTGCTCCTCAAGTGCACCTTCCAGCTTCGCAATCTTCTCGTCCTGCGCAGCCACCCGCTGCCGCAACTGCTTGTTTTCATCAAACATCCGCTGCAAAAAATCAAAAAATTTCATCACCTTCGACCCGTACTCATCCATCGTCTCTTGGGGTTCGTCAGCCTCCAAGTTTTCCAAAACCACCTCTTTCATAATGTCATAAAAATATATATAGTTTATAAATAAATATTTTAAATTTAAGCCGATACATTCATCGTCACGGTCATTTGTCCGTAACGTACTGATGTCTAACACCATACGATTTTCGCGGGGTTTTCGACGGTTCAAAGTCTTAAGTTTTCTCCTCCGTTCCTCTCAATGGTTCCGTCTGCAAAGGTACAAAAAATACCGCTCATTCGAGAATGAACGGGAAAATATTTCTTGTTAAAGATTCTAAAGCGCTACATGGTCCCTTGCCATCATTTCCTGACAACAACGGCGTTAGGGTATTTCTTCGGGTCAAGGATGAACACGTTGTCGTTCACGCCATACTTGATCCGCGTCACTGTCATCTTCACGCTGGCAAGGCTCACCTTGGTCTCGTATTCGTGCAACAGATACTTGTTTTTATCGATTCTTATGATGGACTTCTTGGGCATCTCCTTGTTCAGGGGCTCGGTGAACGTAATCTCATAGTGCTTATCGGTCGTCTTCAGCTTCGCCTTCTTATAATCCTTGTCCAGCCCCAGGTTGATAGAAAACTTTTCCTTCTTTTTCAGGGCACCCTTCGTGATGGTCAGCGTGTCGCGCTCGTCATCGTCAGCGGCCTTCGAGTATCTCCACGTCTGCGTACCATCGAAGCCTGTCTCATAATACATTACGTGGCCCAGGGCCTTCATCTGCATGACAGAATACCACTTGTCGCCCTTCTTGCACATCTTCATCGTACCGTTCATCGACGCAATGATTGCACTCGCATGCAACTTCACGTCAAGCTCGTAACCTTCAGAACGGTGAGTCTTCTCACTGCATTTCTGCAGGATGTCCTTCACTTCGGCAGGAATCTGCGCCTGAACACTCATTGCAGTCATTAAGGCTACTGCGGCCATCATTAATATTCTTTTCATAGAAATAGTATTGTTGTGCGACAAAGATACAAAAAATTTGGGAATTATACACAGCGGTGTCTTCGCTGTGTCTTTCATAGTTGTGCCGTAACTTAATGTTTAACAAATGTCCGCAGACTTGGTTCGAGTACATCAGACCGCTATTAATTCCTGACCTATCTCACGAACGGTGTCCAGAATCAATGTTACCCTTGCATCGCTGGCATTCTTCTTGCCACTAATATACTGCGCCATCAGACTCTGAGATATACCCAGACGGCGCGCAATAGCAGAGACGTTCAACTCAGGATGAGCCATGAACACCTTATAGAGTAGTGTTGTTTCAGGCTTGTCAAAGAAGCCCTCGAAACTCAGGTCCTCATCGATGTCTTCCCAATGCAATCCGTACTCATCAGCCTCATAGTTGGCACGCTGTTCTTTGGTTGCATATCTCAGACGAGGATAGTCATTAAACTTCTCGCATGCCTCACGTCCGTCAGCAGTCCTAATCCAAACTGCATCGTCAGTCAGCCAAATTTTCTCAATCTTCTCCATAGTTACCTCCTTTATTTTGCATTATTAAAAAACGTATTCCAATGCTGGGCTATAATCTCTTCGTTGTCCTCCAAGATTGCCTCAATCATTTTCAGTTCAGATGGTTTGAATCCGTGGTTATAAACCAAAGAAATTGGTAGTATGTTGTATTTAGCCACCGCTCCACCTTTCTTCACATGAATATGAATAGGTGTATGGTCGTTCCCATAGAACCAAAATCTGAACCCTAATAGCGTAAATACTGTTGGCATATCACTCAATCATATCAATTCTGCTGCAAAGATAGGTAATTATTTTATTACCTCCAAATTTTGGAGCAACTTTTTTCTTTGGAAATCGGTTCCGGTTCACTAACTATGGTTAGTGTGGCGTTCTCTAAGGGTATAGAAGTGTGGCGTTGCAACCACCATCGGTAGTGCCATCAATACAAGCAGCATAATGGTTAAATACTTTAATTTCTTCATAGTTGTGCCGTAACTTAATGTTTAACATCACCCAATGACAGTTATGACAGATGACAGTTTTTTGAATTTGAGAAGAAAAGAGTATTAGTAATTATATATATTAATATATATAATATACTAATCCATAAGTACACCGATTTTCAATAACTGTCATCTGTCATTGTCATCGGATAGACCCGCTAGCGACGAAAAATAACACACGATGGCCGAAAATTACGGAATCGGGGCCGCGAAATTACGGTTCGATTAATTTAGGCAATTTCGTGCTGAAAATCGGGGCAAATCGTGGGGCAAAATTTGGAAGCGAACGAAAAATGTTGTACCTTTGCAGTATCGAAAATGAAGAGTAAAGAATGAAGAATTTTCTACCGCTGCAGAGGTAATCATAATTACTCATTACTCATTACTCATTAAAGATGCGGGAAGATGGCGACCCGTGAAGTTCGCCACAGAGTATCTAATACCATGAAAAAACACACACAACTATGGCAAAGATTTTGTATGAAGTAAAGCAGAACCAGAACGAGCACAATGCGGCTTTCGGCAAGTGGTACGCAAAGATCAAGAGTCTGGAAACGTTGAACACGCGCAAGCTGGCGCAGCACATCTCGGAGCACGGCTCTATCTACACCCCCGACGTGGTGTACGGCGTGCTGGAGAAG
This sequence comes from uncultured Prevotella sp., assembly GCA_946404405.1. Lineage (GTDB taxonomy): Bacteria > Bacteroidota > Bacteroidia > Bacteroidales > Bacteroidaceae > Prevotella. Next base: position 66,834 of record CAMJDL010000011.1, on the reverse strand, counting down.
TTCCGCAGCTGTCTGGTCGAGATGCTCCTGAACTCGAAGAAGGTGAAGATTGAAGGCCTCGGCACGTTCTACTGCACCATCGAGAACCAGAAGAAGGGTGCGCTGAAGAAGGAGGACTACAACGTCCGCGAGCACATCAAGGGCCTGCACATCCGATTCCTGCCCGAGCAGACTACGGAGGAGAACATCTCCAGCCGCGAGTTCCTGAAGAAGGCCGAGTTTGTCAGCATCGACTCGCTGATGCCGAAGGAGGATGAGGGCTCAAGCAGTGCACCCAGCGGCAATGGTGGAACCACGGGTGGCGGAACTAACAGCGGTAGTGGAACTAACACTGGTGGCAATACCGGCGGCGACAACGGCGGCGGTGAGGAAGGTGAACCCGATGAAAACTAATGAGTTATGAAGAAGGAAACGTGGAAGACGGTGATTCAGATCATCATTAGCATTCTGACGGCGGCTCTGACCGCTTTGGGCACGGCTTCGTGCATCAATTGACAATTGGTAAAGTTGAGCTTGTAACGATTACTGCGTTAACGAAAAATGGTGGACGTCTCCTCACGGAGGGATCCACCATCTTTGGTTGTAAAGCGAAAAAGGTTAGATTAGTTTTTGTAGTCATCTTCTGCTTGCTTGGTCTCAGGAGCATCGGGACCGTAGTAGTTGTAGTAGGCATTGAAGCGGTTGTAGCCCCAGTTTACCAACTCTTTCTTCGGGTCGAGTTCCTTAGCCTTATCGAATATCTTCACGGCTCTGAGGAAGAGGGCCTTCTTGGCGTCCTTTTCCTTCTTGTCGTCCATGTTCTGAGCCTTTACGCAGAGGCAGATGCCGAGATATGCACAAACAGCTGCGTTGTCGGGCTTAACGGCACTGGCCTTCTCAAGCCACTGGATAGCCTCTTCGACTCTCTCCTCGCCCATAGCGGCGATACCCTTATCGGCCAGAGCTATGAAGTTGTTAGGATCCTTTGCCAGCACGTCGTCCAGCACCTTATTGGCTTCAGCTTTCTCGCCGAGGGCAGAGAGGACGTTGTACATGTTTTCGAGCAACATGTCGTTGCCAGGATTCTGGTCGTAGATCTGACGCAGGTTCTTCACATAGTCCAGCGAGTCCTGACGGGTCTTGAGGTTGGACTTCAGGACTTCCAACTTCAGCTTGAAAGCCTGCTCCTTATACTCGCCGGGGAAGGTCATTGCCAGCTCGGCATAATCCAAAGCCTTGGCGTAAGCCTTAGCCTGCCAGTTATAGAAACCGGTGAGGTAGGCAATCTGGCCGATGAACTTTTCCTGCTGACTGCGGTCACAATCCTTGAAAATGGTGTTCTTGTCGCTACGTAGGAAAGCTTCCCAATAATACAGCATGGTGGCATGGTCTTCAGCCTGTCCGGCTTCCTGACCTGCGTTTACCAGATTGAAGCGCTGGTTCCACAGGCGCTCCTTGTTTTTCTCGGCAAATTTGGGGTCAACCTTGCCCTTAGCGTTAGGCAGTTGGTCGTACTTGTTGCATTCAGCGGCAGCATCGAGTGCATTGATGAATGCAGTGTACATGCCCTTGACATCAACGGGCTTCTCGGGCTTACCCATCTGCTTGTTGACCTGGTTCTCAGTCTGAATAGTGCTCTCAGCATTATACTTCACCATAGCCAGATCGACCAGCTTGTTATAAGCCTTAGCCTTCTCAGCGTTGTCAGCGAGCGAAGCAAGGTTCTGCTTCAACAGCTGATTGGCATCGTCATATGTTTTTGCTTTCATGATGGCCTTCAGACCATCGCTGTCACCGGCAAATGCGGTAGCGCTGGCTACCATCATCATTGCCAAAATCATTACTTTTTTCATAATAATTTTCATTATTGGTTTAACATTTTATTCATTGTTATTCTCAGAATTCTCTGAGTTTTCAGGAAGTTCTTCATTGAGTACCTCGGCCTCGTCGACATCCTCCTCCTGCGAAGAAGTAACCTTGCAGACGCTGGCAATGGTGTCGTTCTTCTTGGTGAGGTTGATGAGACGGACGCCCTGTGTGGCACGGCCCATGACACGGACATCAGCCACCTTCAGACGGATGAGGATACCCGACTTGTTGATAATCATCAGGTCGTTCTCGTCAGTAACAACCTTGATAGCTACCAGACGACCGGTCTTCTCAGTGATAGCGAGCGTCTTGACACCCTTAGCACCACGAGCGGTCTTACGATAGTCTTCAACTTCGGAGCGCTTGCCATAGCCGTTCTCAGAAACAACCATGATAGTCTCGACGCTGGGATCGTTGACGCATACCATGCCTACCACCTCGTCGTCGCCACCATCGAGGCGCATACCGATAACACCAGTAGATACACGGCCCATGGTGCGAACATCGTTCTCGTCGAAGCGAACGGCACGACCGTTACGGTTGGCAAGCAGAATCTCGTTATGGCCGTTGGTCAGACGAACGCCTACCACCTCGTCGCCTTCATTGATATTGATGGCGCGAACACCAGCGGCACGTACGTTCTTATACTGATCGAGACGGGTCTTCTTGATGATACCCTGCTTAGTAGCAAACATGACGTAGTGTGACTGCAGGAACTCTTCGTCGTTGAAGTTCTTGATGCGCAGCACGGCATTGATGGCATCGTCAGGCTCGATGTTCAGCATATTCTGGATGGCACGACCCTTCGAGCCCTTGTCGCCCTCAGGAATCTCGTAACACTTCTGCCAGTAGCAGCGACCCTTCTGAGTGAAGAAGAGCAACGTGTTGTGCATCGTGGCAGGATAGATATACTCGGCAAAGTCGTTGTCGCGATGACGGGCGGCCTTGGCGCCAACGCCTCCCCTGCCCTGCTCGTGGAACTCGTCGAGATGGGTACGCTTGATGTAACCCATGTGCGAGATGGTGATAACCACAGGATCGTCGGGATAGAAGTCCTCGGCATTGAACTCGTGGTCGAAGGGGATAATCTCTGTACGACGTGGGTCGCCATACTTCTCCTTCACCTCCAGCAGATCGTCCTTCATGACTTGCTTGCAACGCTCAGGATTGTCAAGAATCTCCTGCAAGTCGGCAATGAGCTTCATGAGGTCGTCGTACTCCTGATGGAGCTGGTCGACACGCAGACCTGTCAACTGCGAGAGACGCATGTCGACAATAGCCTTCGACTGGAGCTCGTCCAATTCGAAGCGAGCCTCCAAATTACGCTGGGCGTCAGAAGGCGTCTTACTATTTCTAATAATGTGAACAACCTCGTCGATATTGTTCACAGCAATGATCAAGCCTTCGAGGATGTGGGCACGCTCCTGAGCCTTACGCAGGTCGTACTGGGTGCGACGGATGGTGACGTCGTGACGATGCTCGACGAAATACTTCACGCAGTCCTTCAGCGAAAGCAGACGGGGACGACCCTTGACCAGTGCGATGTTGTTGACAGAGAACGAGCTCTGCAGAGCTGTCATCTTAAACAGCTTGTTCAACAACACGTTGGCATTGGCGTCGCGCTTGCAGTCGACCACGATACGCATACCCTGACGACCAGATTCGTCGTTGACGTTAGCAACGCCCTCGATCTTATGTTCGTTGGCCAAGTCGGCAATATACTTCACGAGGTCGGCCTTGTTGACACCGTAGGGAATTTCAGTAACGACAATCTTGTCGTGGGTCTCGGTGGTCTCAATCTCAGCCTTGGCACGCATCACGATACGGCCACGACCAGTCTCGTAGGCATCGCGTACACCCTGCAAACCATAGATGTAGGCACCTGTGGGGAAGTCAGGACCTGGAATATACTGCATGAGTCCGTCAGTATCGATATCGGGATTGTCGATATAGGCACAGCAACCGTCAATAACCTCGCCCAAGTTATGGGTTGGCATATTGGTAGCCATACCTACGGCAATACCGTTACCACCATTTACCAACAGATTAGGAATCTTGGTAGGCATCACGCTGGGCTCTACCAGCGAGTCGTCGAAGTTGTTGACCATATCGACGGTTTCCTTCTCCAGGTCGTCCATGATATGTTCACCCATCTTCGAGAGGCGGCACTCCGTGTAACGCATAGCAGCAGGAGAGTCACCGTCGACTGAACCAAAGTTACCCTGACCGTCTACCAACGTGTAACGCATGTTCCACTCCTGGGCCATACGTACCAGGGCACCATATACTGACGAGTCGCCATGAGGGTGATACTTACCCAGCACCTCACCGACGACGCGGGCGCATTTCTTATAAGGTTGTGTAGAAACGTTGTTGATACCCATCATACCATAGAGGATACGACGGTGTACGGGCTTAAAGCCGTCGCGAACATCAGGGAGGGCACGAGCCACAATCACCGACATCGAATAGTCGATGTACGAGGACTTCATCTCCTCCTCAATGTTGATTTTTACAATTCTGTCGTTGTCGAATGTCTGATCCATTATTTTTCACGATTTTGCGTTTAAGGGCATTTTAAAGCCCGCTGACGCGTTTTTACAATTTTATAAATCCATGCAAAGGTACGAATAAACGAGCGAATTGCAAAATAAATTAAGCAATTTAAACAGAAAATAGGCGCTTTTACAGCTCTACAATGTTGATTTCGAGCCACAGCACGATAAATCCGATGATCCAACCCAACAACACCTTTGGTGTCAGGTGCTTGATATACCAGCCCATCTTGACGTGTTCTGAACGCATCAGAGCCAGTCCGCTGACGCTGCCCACAGAGAGCAGACAGCCACCAACAGCAGTGGTATAGGCAATAATCTTCCAGAAGGTACCATTCGTAGCCACATCGCCTACCCCAACCTGATAGAGCGAGATATTCGAGATGGCAATGGTGAACGTGTCGATCACAGCCGACAACAGACCTGCGCCGATACCCATCAGCCAGACGTCGTGGATATACATATCGAACCACTGGGCCACATCGTCCCAGACACCAGTTTCAGTGACTACACCCATGCCGAGCATGATGCCCGTTACGAATAGCAGCTGTTGTAGCACACCATACTGTAGAGAGGCAGGAATACGGTGTTGCGTCATCTGATCGGCATTGATCAGTTTACGATTGAAGGCCTCGTTGACAATCCACAACACTGCCAACACGCAGAGCGCACCAAGGAAGGGAGCCAGCTTAGTGATATTATGGAATGTGGGGATAAACCAGAGTCCACCAATGCCGACAATGAGCATAACAATGCGCTGCCAACGGTTCAGACGGGTGTCGTCGCCACGATAAGGAGAAGGACTCCACGCTGTGTCGAGACGGTCGGGCAGTTCGCGATTGATGAGAATTGTAGGAACGATCCACGCCAGCAAGGCAGGAACGGCCAGATAGCCAGAGAAATGGCTGGCAGTAACGGCACCATCGCCCCAGAGAATAAGTCCAGTGGGGTCACCAATCACAGTGAAGCATCCACCGCAGTTGGCGGCAATCACAATAGCCGAACCGACATACATGCGTTGACGCGAGTTCTGCAGAATATTGTGCATGATAACCAGCATCATCGTCGTTGTAGTCAGGTTATCCAGATTGGCCGAAAGGACGAAGGTGGCAAAAGTGATGGTCCACAGCAAGCGCTTGGAGTTACGCGTACGAATCCACTCGATGATGAAGTCGAAGCAGCCGTTGTTGGACAACAGTTCGACAATCGACATCGTAGCCAGCAGGAACAGTACGATAGCTGCTGCACGTCCTACATAATATAGGAATACATTATTATATATATACAGCTTAACCGTATCGCTGGTAGGTTCAATGCCTGCCAGCCACTTGATATAGTCGGCAGGATGCTGGGACATCACGAAGTCTTCGCCAAAGCAGACATAGACCACCCACCCTACTGTGCCTAAAAACATGGCTATGGCAGCCTTGTTCACCCCCGTCAGATGGCCTGTGGCTATCAACAGGTAGGACAGAATCAGCATTGTTACAATTATCGCAGTCATAGTGTTTTACCGATTTGCTATTTTACGGAATTATTTCTTCTCTTCAGGAACGAGGTATTTGTTGTTCGAATTCTCAAGTACTTTACGGGCGTACGACGATGAGAAGCCAGGACGCGACACTCTTGCTCCCAAACCGTATTGTGTACGCTCGAAACGACCGTTCTTGTCTGGTTTCACAGCCATATCGTTAAACTTCACCACGAGATAGAAAGCCAACTGCTTCCAACGTTCCAACATGCGCTGGGCCTGCTGAATGCTATAGTCATTCAGATAACGCTGCATCTCAGAAGGATCAAGGTTCTTGGCCTGTGACTCAATCTTAGGCTGCTGCTCGAAATAGGCCTGCTGCAGGGAATCACGAACTTCCTTCAAAGCAGGGAACAGCATAGAATAACGGGGATAGACCATATTCGACACCCAGTTCTCAACCCAATAGGCATTCTTCAGCGAGAAGGTAACATCGTCGGCACCATAGGTGTTATAGCACTCAGGACGACGCGTCATAGAACAATAGATGGGCGTGTAGGCCACCATATTGCCATCGTCGTTGCCAAACCAGAAGCAACCACCCATTTCGCGAGGCAGCCACGAGCGCATCTGGCTGACAAAACTCCATGCTGTCTGCTGGGTAGAAGTAGGACGCTCGTTGAAGCACTTCTTGCCATCTACCGTATAATAGAGAGGCGTCGGACGATAAGGCATCTGCCAGATACCACCACCAATGTCGGTCGTATCAGCGACAGAAAGGGGGGTACCCTCGAAATGGTCACGCATATCCTCCATAATATCAGCCACACCTAATTTCTGCTCAGGAACCACCCATAAAGGCATATCCTCGGCATTGGGGTCAATGCCAAGGGCCCAAGGCAGATAGCGGTCCATACCCTTCACATGATGATTAAAGAAACTCCAGACACGGGCATCGCAGATGCGACGACCTGAGAAATCTGGGAAAGCGTATGCCATCTTCCATGAGAAATCCTCGTCCTTACCTGTGAACCAGCCCATCTTCTTGGCATACTTGACGACATTCTTCGAACACATCACATTGTCCTTGTCCTTCGGATTGAAACGGCCTATACGACTCTGATTGGCATGTCCACAGATGGCATTGTCGGGTACACGAAGCGCTACCCAAACCACACGTTCCTTAGACTTCTGACGATCAGGTCCACAGCCCTGCATCTCAAGTATCCAAGCTTCGTCAGGGTCACAGATGGTGAAGGTCTCGCCTTCGCTGTAGTAGCCATAGGTTTCGACGAGTGCGGTCATTGTCTTGATGGCTTCGCGAGCTGTCTTTGAACGCTGCAATGCAATATAAATCAAAGAACCATAATCGATTACACCCGTTGAGTCAACCATTTCCTCACGACCGCCATACGTCGTCTCGCCAATGGTCACCTGCCATTCGTTGATGTTGCCAACGACATTGTAGGTCTCAAGTGCCTCAGGTATCTCACCAAGGTATTTGTTGGTGTCCCACTCAAAAATCTTGCGCATATCGCCCTTCTGGTGTTGCGCTGCAGGATAATGGGCCAAATTCATGAAAGCACCGTATGAGTCGGCATTATATGAGCAAATGACACTGCCATCCTTCGAGGCTCCTTTGGCCACAATAAAGTTGGTGCAAGCATTAGCGTATGCGGTAATGGCCATCATAGCCGTTAGTAATCCTATTTTCTTAATCATTGTTTTTATACTATTATCGTTATATCGTTATGACGTTATAAAGGGATTATCGTTTAAATAAATGACGGAAAGTGGCTGGCACTGGCGTCTCGAATTCCATGGGCTGATGGGTCACGGGATGATAGAAACACAGCAGCCAGGCATGCAGGCACAGACGATGCAATGGGTCGTCGCCATTGCCATACTTCGTGTCACCGCACACGGGATGACCCATATCAGCCGAATGTACACGAATCTGATTCTTACGGCCCGTCTCCAGTTTGAATTCCACCAGAGAATGCTCCGTAGTACGGTCCAACACGTGGAAATGCGTCACAGCATACTTGCCACCATTATCCACTGGCGATGAGTAAGTCACGTAGGCCTTGTTGTCCTTGAGCCAACTGGCCATCGTACCATCGTCAGGTTCCACCTCACCAGAACATACGGCCACATAGCGGCGGTCGTAGACAATCTCATGCCATGAGTGTTCCAAAATCTGCTCGGTATCGATATCCTTGGCATAAACCATCAAGCCGCTGGTATCTCGATCCAGACGATGTACAACGTGCGCACGACAGTTCTGGTGCGACTTCTTGAAATAGTCGTCCAACACCGTCTTGACATTGAGCGAAGAATGACCTGCCGCCATAGACAGAATGCCTGGTTGTTTTTCGATGACGATAAGCCAGCGGTCTTCGTAGACAATCTTTACGTAACGGCTCTTGAACTGTTGCTGGTTGCGCTTCGTTCGCGAGACAGCCACCTTCATGCCAGGCATCACCTGAAAGTCGAATTGCGTGACAGTCTTGCCGTTCACCTTGATACCCTGACCTTGCAGCGTCGCCTTGATCTTCGTCTTGGTTTGCTTCACATTGGCGAGCAAGAAATCCAGAAGTCCCTGCTGTTCATGGACTTCATAGTGGTCGTACTCACCCTGTTGATTTGTATTATATCTCATATTTGCTTGCAAAGTTAGTGTAAACCAAACGAAAAACCAAAATTTTGAAGAAAAAAATTATAGCGATTTATTTGTCTAATTCATAAAAATAATGTAATTTTGCATCGTGATTCAGATACAACGACATATTGAAATACTGCTGCTGACCCATGATTGCGTGATTATACCGGGCTTTGGCGGCTTTATTGCACACCATGTAGATGCGCAATACGACGAGGATGACAGACTTTGGCTGCCACCCTATCGTACATTGGGTTTCAATCCCCAATTGACACTGAACGACTCACTGCTTGTACAGTCGTATGTGGAGGCTTATGACATGAGCTATCCAGATGCACTACGTCAAATAGAATCTGAAGTGGAAGAACTGAAAGGTATTCTGCACACGGAAGGCTCATACGAAATGAATGGTGTGGGCACGCTCAGTATCAACATCGATGGCAACATTGAGTTTGAGCCATGCGAAGCAGGTATCCTTTCTCCAGATGTATATGGTCTGTCAGACTTTAGTTTCAAACGTCTGAAAGATGCACAACCATTGGCAGAGACAACATCTCTGGCTGCTGTAGAGCCTGAAACAACAACAGAGCAAGAGGACGACATGCAGCAGGGTCCTGCCCTACTCGACTTTACGGACGAGGATGATGACGACGAGCACCGTGCAGTGGTCATCAAGATGTCGTGGGTAAGAAATGCAGTAGCCATCGCAGCTGCTGTGGCTTGCTTCTTCTTGTTGGCAACACCTGTAGCTAACAGCAACTTGGGTTCTAAGACCATGAGTCAGTTGCAAGGCAACATTCTCTACAAATTGATGCCTAAAGACAGCAATATGACGCCTGCACAACCAGTTGAAGACAAAGAAGTTCTGGAAGTTAAAGAGGCTGAAGTCAAAGAAGTTAATGAAGTTAGAGAAGTTAAAGAAGATAAAGAAGTCAGAGAAGACACAGAGAAGAAGGACACTTATTGCATTGTGCTGGCCAGTCAGGTAAAACGTAGTAATGCTGAGGAATTTGTCAGCCAACTGAAAAAACGTGGAATTACTGATGCAAGAATATTTGTGGAAAACAATACTTTGCGCGTGATTTGCGGTGGATACGATAATCAGTCGGATGCCTACCAGCACTTGAACAAGATTGCTACGGATATTGAGTTCGCTGACGCTTGGGTCTATAAGATTAAGAATTAAAGATTAAAGGGGGAATGAAGCGCGTCAGATGTCCTAAGTGCGACAACTACATCACTTTTGACGAAACAAAATATGAAGCTGGTCAGTCACTGGTGTTCAAGTGTGACCAGTGCGGACGTGAGTTTGGCATACGAATTGGTGTGTCGAAATTGCGTAACACCCAAAAGGAGGAGAATCCTGACGAGCAGGAGAATGCTGAAGGATGTGGAAGTATCGTGGTGATTGAAAACGTGTTCCACTTCAAGCAGGTGTTACCCTTGCGCATGGGTAACAACGTGATAGGCCGCTATCAGAAGGGGAACCCCATAAATACAGCGTTTGAAACGGTTGACCCCAGCGTCGACCTGAACCACTGTACACTGAACGTTAGTCGCGACAAGCGTGGTAATCTGCGCTATACGCTAATGGACAATAACAGTAATACGGGTACCTTTGTGGGCGACGTGGAATTGCAGCCTCGTGAGCGCCGCATCATTGAAAACGGCACCCTGTTTACGTTGGGTGCCACGAGCATTATCTTACGAACTGCCGATGTAGAGGAAGATCATTCCTAACAGCACGAGTGCCAAATCGAACGCTTTTGCTTTCAGATTCTTTTCGTGGAAGAAAGCTGCTCCGAACAGGAAGCTGACGACCACGGAACCTCTGCGTATCATCGACACGATGGATATCATTGCGTCTGGCAACGACAGCGAATAAAAGTACATAAAATCGGCTGTAGATAGAAAGATGCTGACACCAATGATAGCCCAATCCCAATGGAATGGCGTGGTGTCACGATGACGAGGCCACCACAACAGATAGAGCATGGCCAACATCATAAAACACTGGTAGATATTATACCACGATTGTACCATCATACGATCCAAACCTACGCCACCGCTCTCTACGGGTGCCATCAGATATTTGTCGTAGAGTCCGCTGACAGCACCTAAGGCTGCTGCACCGACAATCATCCATATCCAGCGGTCGTGCTTGAAATCGATACCCTCCTTCTTTCCACTACGGCTTAACAGCAAAAAAGACAAAACAGCCAACAGTACGCCAATCCATTGCCATCCATTCAGACGTTCGCCAAATACCAAAAGCGCGCCCACAAGCACCATCACAGGACGAGTGGCATTGATAGGACCGACAATAGTCAACGGCAGATGCTTCATGCCAAAATAGCCTAATATCCAACTGGACAGTACTATCAAGGCTTTCAGCAAAATATACTTATGCATATCCCATCCACCAGAAGCAACATGAAATATGGAACCGTCGAGCATATCGGTGCTGGCGCTGAGTACGATAAACGGTAGGAATATCAATGACGAAAACAAGGTGTTGAGAAACAATACGGGTATGACGGCATTGCCTTTCAACGCCTCTTTCTTCAGAGAATCATAACAACCCAGCAACGCTGCTGAGAGAAAAGCTAATAATAACCAAGCCATTAATAAGTAACGTTTTCTAAAAATAATGCTTTCGCTGGCATCGACTCACCAGCTTGTGTACGTTGTTTTCCTTCAATCACTTTCCTAAAATCGTCTAACGACATTCGGCCTCTGCCTACTTCTACAAGGGTTCCAACCACAGCTCGCACCATATTGCGGAGGAAACGGTTGGCGGTAATCTCGAAATACCATTCTGTTTCGGATATCTGATGCCACTGGGCATGAGTCACCTGGCACAGCGTCGTCTTTACATCGCTGCCAGCCTTGCAGAAGGCACCGAAGTCCTCATACTCGCAGAGAATACGTCCAGCCTCATTCATCAGATTGAAGTCGAGGTGATAATGCATCTCCTGAGAATAACGACGGGCAAAGGGATTCTTATAGGTGTGTATATAATAATGATAGGTACGCGTACGCGCAGAAAAGCGGGCATGCATATCTGGAGCTACCTGCTCGACACGGCTCACACTTATGTCGTAAGGCAACAGGCCATTAAGTTTCATGGTAAGCGTGTCTGGTTCGAAGACGGCATCCGTATCAAAGTGGGCAGCCATCACACGGGCATGAACACCGGCATCGGTACGTCCGGCACCCGTCACACAAATGGTTTCACGCAACAGGAGTGACAGACAACGTTCAAGTTCACTCTGCACCGTCACACCATTGGGCTGTACCTGCCAACCGTGATACCGTTCGCCATCATAGCTAAACCAAATGAAATAGCGCATATTTAGAGAGGCAATATGAATAGTAATGAATAATAGATTTGACCTAACAACACGTAAAATAGCAACCATGGGGCTCCGATGCGTATGCCATCAATCAACGACTGATAAACATCAGACATTTGGCCATAACTGCCTGCCACATATCCGTAGACGGCACTAAGCAGCGTGATGCCAAAGGCAAAAAGTGGTACAACAGCCGCAGAGAACGGTGAAGGCCATAGTAAGCCTGTAGCTGACAACAGAACTGCGTGTGGCATCATAACCAGCAGTAGGATGAAACCGACATAAACCACCAACAGCAATAGCGTGATGGTCAATGCACGACGCTGGCGATAGGATGACTTAAATTGTAGAATTCCACAACCGTTCAGACAACCGTATGCCATCAGCAACAACAACAAGCAAAGCAATAACGGCGTTCCCAATACATCGGAGAAATGGCCTAAGAACCAACGCAGGCCTTCGCTGGACAATAGCGAACGGACACCACTTGTGGGGATGGCTGCTGCTAACAACCATGACACTAGCATGAGCAGCAACTGAGCTGCAAACAGCAGGAAAGCAATATGTGGAAAATACTTTTTCAATTCTTAATTATCTATTACTCCGATAGTATTTCTGATTACTCCGAAAGTATTTCTGATTACTCTGCGTCAGGCTCAAGATTGTCGATATCGAGGATACGGAGTTCGAAGGCACGAACCACCAGGCGCGTGGCATTCACACTATCGCCTCCAGGGAAGAGTTTACGTACCAGCTCGTTCTGTCGTTTCTCCAAACTCTTCACGCCAAAAGGCATACCTCGCAAGGTCGTAATCTGCTCTTTGGTATAACCTAAAGCCAGATGACGCAGGAAACGCTCGTCATACTCATCAATCTCGTAATTAATCAGCGCCTCCTGACGAGCCAGCTGTGAAGAGACGGCATGTTTGAAACGCTCGACAATCTTTTCAAGAATGGGCTCGTTGAACACCAGTTGCTTGCCCTCCAAAACAGCCATCACGTCACGACGAGTCAGCAATTCACCACTCTTCAGGATGATACCATCGGCACCAGCATCGAGCACGTCGACCCATAGTTTCTCGTTCAGTATCTCGCCCGTAAAGATAAGCACCTTTACCTGTTTGTATAGCTCTTTGGTCTGACGACAGATTTCAACACCGACGGTTGTAGAACCGCCAAGTCCGAGGTCAAGTAACACGAGGTCAGGCTGTTGTTGCTTGATAAGTCGCCAGAAGCTGGCCTCATTATCAGCTGTCCCAATAACCTCAGCTTCGGGAATCTCATGACGTACAATGCCTTCAGTTCCTTTAAGTTCGAGGGGCACGTCCTCGACGATAATCATCTTAAATTTTTCCATTGTATCTGGGTAATGTAATAGTTATTTCGTTGTCTTCTACTGTTATGCCACATCCGCGACGATGCGTAGCTTCACCATGGTCACGCACTATCTGGCGACAAAGCAGGCTGTCAATATCCGACTTAAAGGCGGCCTTCAGCTTATAAGTGACATACTGACCGTCCTTCACTTCTGCATGCACCTCTGAAGGCTTGATGATTTCAAAGAGGTAGCGAAGCATATTCTCGTCGCCTATCACCTGTTGTCCGTATAGCTCCATAGGATGTACGTGCAGGCGTATTTGCTCAACCTGTCGCATAGCCTGTTCGCTCAGGATACCATACAGCTGGCGATAATATTGGGTCACCTCGCCCAATGCATTCACATCGCCATTATCGACCAGTTGGCGGATGCGGTCAGGATAGTACATCGTCTCATGTTTGAGGGCAGAAAGACAGTTGTCAAGCACATTGTTGGCAATATGCAACTTAGCGGCTTCCAACTCTGAACGGTGTAATTCGTCGTCAGCCATCTCGATATTGTCAAGCTGCATACGCTCTCGCTTGAACCGTTCGTTCAGACGATGACGATAATAGAGCATATAGTAGGCAGGCGCTATCAGTAACAGCAACACGATTAGCAGAATCATGGCAATGCGCTTGTTAATCTGCGACTGCTGCATCGTACGACAATAGTCGGCCAGCGTATTATCTGCCGACATTTCCTTGAACAGTTGCGTATATACCTTATTATTATAATTATAGAGCGACCACCGGTGCAGCGACAGGGCAGCAACGGCACTCTCGTTGCGAATGTCGAGAATAATCTGATAGTTGATGTCAATGCTGTCATGATACCACTGTATCTCGGCAGGCATCTGGCTACTGTTGCCCTGCGACACCATCAGTAGCTGACTATTGGGACGCAATGTGTTGTACTGCAGATTGAGATACTTATAGCAGGAATCGGCAAACTGCAACGTACGTTCATAATGACCATTGACGTTACAGAAATAGGCTGAATCGGCAAAGATATGTGCACGTTCAATGGGGTTGTCGGGTTTTAACGGTTTGCTGTTAGCGGTTAGCGGTTGGCCCATAGCCCATAGCCAAAAGCCAATAGCCAAAAGCCTGACAATGCCCTTAGGCAGTCGGAAGAAGAAACGCGAACCCCTGCCTTCCTCGCTCTCAGCAGACAACATACAGACATTGAACAACTGGCTCATCTTACGGTATTTCTCGATGATACCCTTGCAGTTCATCAGTCCGAAACCATGCGAGCGCGTCCCCTTGTCTGAAACCTTATGCTCAAAGACATGAGCCAAAGCATCTTCACTCATGCCACAGCCTGTGTCCTTGACGGATATCTCAACATAGTCGTTGCCGACAGTGGCAGAAACGTTGACACTACCACCACGTTCTGTAAACTTACGGGCATTGTCGGCCAGCGTGTTAATCATAAAGAGTGTCAGCACGCGGTCGGCTTTCACGGTAGCATCAACCGGTTCTACCTGCAAATCAACACCCTTCATCTCAAAACTTGTCTTGCTACGGGCAATGATGTCAAACAATTCCTGCAGGCGGAAACTTTCTATATGCAGATTCAGTTCTCCCTGCCGCAGCTGAATCCAGCGCGTCAGCAGATTGTTTTGCTGATTGATGTTGTCGGTGAGTTCACGGATATAGTCCAGCTGACTGTCGTCGTTCGCGTAATGGTCAACGGTATAAAGGATGCGGTCTATCAGAGGCGTAATACTCATGATGAGCGACACCTTGGCACGTTGCTCCAAGTGTCGGCGTTCGTTATTGCTGACACGCAGGCGAGCTTCAGCAACCTCCTCATTCTTTTGTTCCAGCAGGTCGTCCAATGCGTGGTCTTCCTTTTGCCGCTGGTTCAAATGATTGAACAGCCACAACAGGAACAGCAACAGGATAATGGCAACCAGCACGGCCAGTATCATCCAGTTGAGCTGGCTTGCCGAACGGTCCAGCGTCTCGGCGCGCGCCTCTAACTCGCGGTCCTGGCGCGTCTGCTCCTGCAGGTCTATATAGATATTACGATTGTAGTCGCTTTGTTGTTTGTCGTTCACTGCTGCGTATGCCACCGACAACTGTTCGCGAATGCTCGCCACCAAGTCGGGGGCCTGATTGATGCGCTGGTCCTCCAAGGCTTTCGACAGGTAGACCAATGCCTGTTCGTTGTCGTCTAAGGTATGATAGCAGGAGGCCAACGTACGATAGGCACCTGCAATCTGGTAGACATCACCATATTTCTTAAATAACTCCAGCGCCTCTTCTGCCAGTTTGATGTCATCCTCATGCTCAGCCAAAGCCTCCTTGGCCTGTGCCTCAAAGTAAGTAAAATGGTAACGCTGGGCGATAGACAGGCAACGGTGCAGATAGTCTATCTCCTCAGCATGTATCTGGTTGGGCGTACCCTCGGTCAGAATACCGCCTGCACCAACGTTATACAAGTAGTTCAGGTACTGAGCCGTATCACGACGCAGTTCGTGAAGGTTCAGCTGTTGCAGGGCTTCGATGGACTGGCGTTCCAATCCTACATAATAATAATAGGTGGAGTTGACAATGGCAAACTCCGTTTCTGCATAGCGTAATCTACCCTGTTGACGTTCGTCCAGTTTGTCATGTTCTTCGTCAATACGCTTCATACAAGTGATGGCGCGTTCACGGAAGTCGTGATAATCCTTATTACGGGAACGACGCTGACACAAACGCATCTGCTGCACATAGCACACCAGTAGTTCCAACTGGTTGTCAGTCATCTCTGGAATCTGATTCAGATAGTCCTCGGCAGCCTTGTAATCCATCCTGACTATCTTAACAAAAGCCAGATTGTTCAGTCCTTCAGCAGTTTCTTTCGCTGCTAAGGCATAGTGTTCTACAGAGTCAATATCGCGGTAATGATAGGCATATGATAAAGTATTCAGCCTGTCCATCGCCTGCCTATCTGGCGATGAACAAGCTGAAAAAACAAGTAGTGCAAACAGCGTGTTAAGCGCGAGCCTTAGCCACATAACCCAGTGCTTCCTTGCACTTGTCAGTTACATACTGCCAGTCGCCGTCCTTCACCTTGTCACTTGGGAAGAGCTTAGAACCCATGCCAACGCAGAAGACACCAGCCTTAAACCAGCCCTTCAGGTTCTCCTCCTCAGGAGCAACACCGCCAGTCACCATGATCTTTGACCAAGGCATTGGAGCCTTCAGGCCTTTTACCATGTTTGGACCAACAACGTCGCCAGGGAATACCTTCGTCAAGTCGCAACCCAACTCCTGAGCCTTACCAATCTCGCTGACAGTCATACAACCTGGGCAGTAAGGAACGAGACGACGGTTGCAGACAGGAGCGATGTCAGGATTCAGCAGCGGACCTACAACGAAGCAGGCACCCAGCTGAATATACATGGCTGCGGTAGGCGCATCGACGATAGAGCCAATACCCAGAGCCAATTCAGGACATTCCTTGTCGGCCCACTTGACCAGTTCGCCGAAAATCTCCTGTGCGAAGTCACCACGGTTTGTAAACTCAAAGGCACGAACGCCACCCTCGTAGCAAGCCTTTACTACATTCTTGCAAGTCTCCAAATCCTTGTGATAGAAAACAGGAACCATACCCGTCTCACCAATCTTCTTCAGGACTGCTATCTTATCAAACTTTGCCATAATCTAATTATTAACCATTGAACATTGACCATTAACTATTAGCGCTGAACGCGTCCGTTAGCATTACCGCCAGCCAGACTCTCGACCTCGTCAACACCAACCAGGTTGAAGTCACCATTGATAGTGTGCTTCAGAGCAGAAGCAGCCACAGCAAACTCAAGAGCCTCGCCCTGAGTCGGCTTGGTCAGCAGACCGTGAATCAGACCACCAGAGAACGAGTCACCACCACCTACGCGGTCAATGATAGGATTGATTTCGTAACGTTTTGACTGATAGAACTCCTTGCCATCGTAAATCAGAGCCTTCCAGCCATTGAAAGTAGCGCTATAGCTCTCGCGCAGCGTAGAAACGACATACTTGAAGCCGAACTCCTTCATCATCTGCTTGAAGATGCCCTCGTAACCGGCAGCATCGGTCTGACCACCCTCAACGTCGGCATCGGGCTTGAAACCAAGGCACAGCTCAGCGTCTTCCTCGTTGCCAATACATACGTCAACATACTTCATCAGCGGGCGCATGATAGAGATAGCTTTCTCTGAAGTCCACAGCTTCTTACGGAAGTTCAGGTCAACAGATACCGTCACACCATGACGCTTAGCAGCCTCACAAGCCAGTTTGGTCAGCTCGGCAGCCTTGTCAGAGATAGCTGGTGTGATACCACTCCAGTGGAACCAGGCAGCGCCTTCCATGATAGCGTCGAAGTCGAAATCCTGAGGATCGGCTTCAGCAATAGAGCTGTGGGCACGGTCGTAGATAACCTTTGAAGGACGCATACTTGCACCAGTCTCAGCATAGTACAAACCAACACGGTCGCCACCACGAGCAATAAACTGGGTGTTGACACCATAGCGGCGGAGTGCATTCACTGCAATCTGACCAATCTCGTGCTTGGGCAGCTTTGACACAAAGTAAGCCTCGTGACCATAGTTAGCCACACTGACAGCTACGTTAGCCTCACCACCACCGGGGATGATGCGGAATGACTCACTCTGAATAAAACGGTCGTTGCCCATGGGCGAAAGGCGGAGCATAATCTCACCTAAAGTTACAATCTTTGCCATTTGTTTTAGTATTAAATAAATGATTCTTTGTTTAACTTTTCTGCAAAGTTACGGCTTTTTTTGTAATTGACCAAGAAATTCGCCAAAAAAACTGCCAAAAACTTCCGTAAACGTTTTTTTTAAAAAAAAGAACAAAGTTTGGGGGCAGTCTCGTTTTTTTTATTTACCTTTGCACATAGTTATGGAAACAGGAAAGATTAGGATTAAGGATATCGCTGAGCGTGCCGGGGTTAGTGTCGGTACGGTGGATCGTGTCTTACACGATCGTCCCAACGTGTCTCCAAAGGCACTTGAGAAGGTAAAGAAGGCCTTGGACGAGATGGATTACAAGCCCAACATGTATGCCTCGGCTCTGGCTTATAACAAGACGTACAACTTCTACGTTGTACTTCCCAAACACGAACAGGAGGCGTATTGGGACGAGATTGAAGAAGGGGCACAGGCCTGTACGGATTTCCGGCGCGACTTTGGCATCACCCTCAAATTCGTCTATTACGAACGTTTCAATAATGCAGCATTCACACGCATGGTACGCGAATTCTTTACGGCCAAGATTGACGGCGTGGTTATCGTGCCGACAACCTTGGAACAGACTGCCCGCTTTACTGAGAAGCTGACGGAGCGTCAAATTCCATACGTGCTGCTGGACTCGTACATGCCTGACCTGAAGCCTCTTTCCTTCTTCGGACAAGACTCGTTTGCCAGTGGCTATTTTGCAGCCAAGATGCTGATGCTCATTGCTGGCAAGGAGAAAGAGATTGCCCTCATGAAACAGACTCGCGACGGCAAGGTGGCTTCCAAACAGCAGGCTAACCGTGAAACAGGTTTCCGTCACTATATGGTCGATCACTTCCCCGACGTTAAAATTACGGAAGTGGACCTGCCGTTGGACGAGGAGCACAAGGAATACGACTCGATTCTTGATAAATTCTTCAAGGATCATCCGAAGGTGCATCACTGTATCACGTTCAATTCGAAGGCTCACCTCGTTGGTCAGTTCCTTCAGAAGACCAACCGACGCAACGTTCAGATTATGGGTTACGACATGGTGCCCAAGAATGAAGAGTGCATCAGGCAGGGCAGCATCTCGTTCCTGATAGCCCAGCATGCTTATCAGCAAGGCTACTCCAGTGTCGATGCGCTGTTCAATGCTATCGTTATGAAACGTGCCGTCAATCCTGTGAACTACATGCCTATAGAAATCCTGACCAGAGAAAATGTGAACTTCTACAGAAGGACAGCAATTTAAACAAACAATACATTATTTATTTTATGGAACAAGCTACATTTCTTAAAATTAATCCTGCTGACTCAGTGGTAGTGTGTCTGAGCGCTAAGAAACAAGGCGACATCATCGAGGTGGATGGTAAGCAAATCACAGTTAATCAGGACACGCCTGCCGGTCACAAAGTTCTGATTGTTGACGTTAAGCAAGGCGAAAACATCATCAAGTACGGTTATCCTATCGGTCATGCCCGCGAGGACTTGAAGGCTGGCGACTGGGTCAATGAGAATAACCTGAAGACTAATCTAAGCGGAACGCTCGAATACACATACCAACCTGTAAACGAGAAACTTAGTATTAAAGACGAAAAGCGAACCTTTAAGGGATATGTCCGTAAGAACGGCGATGTTGGTGTGCGCAACGAAATATGGATTGTGCCCACTGTGGGCTGTGTGAACGGTATTGCCGAGCGTCTGGCCGAACAACTTCGTAAAGAGACTAAAGAAGAAGGTATTGATGCCGTATGGACTTGGCACCACAACTATGGCTGCTCTCAGCTCTCTGAGGACCACGAGAACACCCGCAAGGTGTTGCGCGACATCTGTCTGCACCCCAATGCCGGTGGCGTACTGGTGCTGAGCTTGGGATGTGAGAACAACCAGCCTGAGGACTTCATGGCTATGTTGGGCGACTACGACAAGAGCCGTATCAAGCTGTTGGTTACCCAGCGTGTGGAGGGCGACGAGATGGAAGCTGGCATGCAGATTCTGCGCGAGCTATACGCTCAGGCCAAGCAAGACAAGCGCCAGGATGTCAGCGTCGCAAAACTGCGCGTCGGTCTGAAGTGTGGCGGTTCCGACGGCTTCTCGGGCATTACCGCCAATCCGCTGGTTGGCGAATTCTCCGACTGGCTCGTGGCTCAGGGTGGTACCAGTGTACTGACTGAGGTACCAGAGATGTTTGGTGCCGAGACAATTCTGATGAACCGCTGCGAGAACAAGGAATTGTTCAATCAGACCGTTTCCATGATTAATAATTTCAAGAACTACTTCCTGTCGCATGGCGAGCCCGTGGGCGAGAATCCTTCACCAGGCAACAAGGCTGGTGGTATCTCGACCCTCGAGGACAAGGCTTTGGGCTGCACGCAGAAGTGTGGTAAGGCACCTGTCAGCGGTGTTATGGAGTATGGCGACCGTCTGCAGAACAGTGGTCTGAACCTGCTTTCTGCTCCCGGCAACGACCTCGTAGCCTCTACTGCCCTCGCTTCTTGCGGTTGCCACATCGTGCTATTTACCACAGGTCGTGGCACACCTTTCGGCACTTTCGTTCCGACGATGAAGGTGGCAACGAATCCTGTTCTGGCCAAAAACAAGCCCCACTGGGTCGACTTCTCAGCTGGTCAGCTGGTAGAAGGCCGTACCATGCAGGAGATTGTTCCTGAGTTCATTGACAAGGTACTGGCTGTTGCTTCTGGCGAGAAGGCTCGCAACGAGGAGAACGGCTATCGTGAAATATCAATCTTCAAGAACGGCGTAACGCTGTGATCAATTGATAATTGACAATTGATAATTAAGAGTTAAGAATTAAGAATTAAGAGTTAAGAGTTAAGAATTGAAAAAAGGACTCATCGCATTATCACCCCTCGTGGTGTTCATTCTATTGTATTTAGTCACCAGCATCATTGCTGGTGACTTCTACAAAGTGCCCATCACGGTTGCATTCATGGCTGCTTCTGCTTACGCCGTCCTCGTGTGCGGCGGTTTGCCTTTGGGCAAACGCATCGACATTTTCAGTCGTGGTGCCGGAACGGGGCAGATGATGCTGATGATCTGGATTTTCATTCTGGCTGGTGCCTTTGCCCATTCCGCAAAGATCATGGGCGCCATCGATGCTACCGTCAACCTCTCGCTGACGCTCCTGCCTGGCAACATGCTGTTGGCGGGACTGTTCCTGGCTGCCTGCTTTATCTCGTTGTCGGTGGGCACCAGTGTGGGCACTATCGTTGCACTGACGCCTATTGCTGCAGGCATTGCTTCGCAGACTGGTTCGTCGATAGCCTTGCTGACGGCAGTCGTCGTGGGCGGCTCGTTCTTTGGCGACAACCTGTCGTTCATCTCCGACACGACCATTGCTGCCACTCAGACTCAAGGATGCCGTCTCAGCGACAAGTTCCGCGTCAACTCCTTCATTGTAGTGCCTTCCGCCCTGGTGGTGTTTGTTATCTACCTCTTCATGGGTTCAGGCATTCATTCGCCCCAACACGTACCAGACGTGTCGTTCGTCAAGGTTATACCTTATTTAATAGTATTGCTGACAGCCATCTTCGGCATGAACGTCATGGCCGTGCTGGCTTTGGGCATTCTGTCGAGCGGACTCATCGGACTCCTGACTTCCAGCTTCGACTTCTACGGTTGGTTGGGCGCAATGGGCACAGGTATCGTAGGCATGGGCGAACTCATTATTATCACGATGATGGCAGGTGGACTGTTAGAAATCATCAAGTACAATGGCGGTATCGACTACCTCATCCGTATGCTCACCAGTCATGTCAGCAACAAGCGTGGTGCAGAGTTGTCGATAGCAGCCCTAGTGTCGATGGTCAACCTCTGTACAGCTAACAATACCGTTGCCATCCTGACCGTTGGCGGCATTGCCAAACAGATTGGCGACCGCTATGGCGTCGACAACCGCAAATGTGCCTCTATTCTCGACACTTTCTCGTGTACCACGCAGGGCATCATTCCATACGGAGCCCAAATGCTGATGGCAGCCGGACTGGCACAGCTCAATCCTGTCAGCATCCTGCCCTACCTTTACTATCCGTTAGTTGTTGGCGTTGCAGCCATACTTTCCATCTTATTAAGATATCCTAAACGTTACTCTTGAAACACAGCTATGGACATTATATTCAGAAATCTTCAACGACTTGTTTTCAGCGACGAGTATTTTGGCAAGGAAGCCATTGAGCCCATGTCCGAATGGAAATGGAACAAGCTTTACGAACTATCTATAGCCTATGGTATAGGTCCTTGGGTAGTCGATGGTTTCCGTAGGTATAGTGATGATTTCTTCCTGCAGCCCTCTGATTCGCTGCGCAATCAGTTTCTGGCTTTGGATGGTGAACGCAATCAGGAATTGTTGGGCAAGTTCAAGCTCAACTTACTGCGTTCACAACGAGTTTTAAATCGTTTTACACGAGAGTCGCTACAAGCATATTTCAACGACTTCATGCACACTATTCGCAATATCGAGGAATAGCAATTGGCAGTTGGCTGTTTGCTATTAGCAGTTGGCTGTTTGCTATTAGCAGTTGGCTGTTTGCTATTAGCAGTTGACAGTTGACTGTAGACTATTGGCTATTGCCTAATGTTTGAAGCGGATTTCCCTTAAGTGGTGATTACCCATGAAACGGCTTTTGTCCACATAGCCGTTGACACCTTGAATACGACCTTTTCCTGTATACTGCCACATCGTTATGTCGCGATCGTCAGCCACCACAGGCTCCTGATCAGTATACATGGCAATCATAATCTTATAGTCGTCCACCTTACCTTGTAAATGCTTGTTGTAGAAATTACGCCCTGTATATAGCAATGGCTTCTGGTGATAGGCCTCTTCTACAAGGTCAAGGAAGTAAAACAGAGAATCGCAGAACACATCGGTATCCAATCCACCCGTCGACTCAATGTCAATCATCGGAATCAGGTCCTGCTCTTCAGGCAGACATTGCGCCCTGAAATTATTCAGTTGGCGCTGCTGGTCGGTCAGCGGACGATAGAAATGGTACGAACCCACCTTCAACCCGTATCTATGAGCCATCTGGATGTTACGCTCGAAGGTGGCATCAATGCGGTCGCCACCCTCGGTAGCCTTCAGATAGACATAGGCCATATTGGTATTGTCGCCTATTGTCTGCCAGAAAACGTTGCCCTGATAGTGACTCATGTCTATGCCGTGAATATGCGAGCACGTGTCCTCACACTGGATATTAGGGTTGACGGCGGATGCCTGCAACTCTTCTGGAGCACCGCCAATGCTGTCGCTGACCTCTTCCTGTGCCCACGCATTATTATAAAATAGGAGTGATATCGCTGTTAAAACAATCAGTTTCTTCATCTTTTCCGTAAAATTTAGCTGCAAAGTTACTAAAAATTGAAGAAAAAGCCGTAACTTTGCCCCAAAATATCACAAGAATGAAGCATTTTTTGATTTCTATAACAATGTTGCTCCTCCTGACAGCCTGCTCTAAGGACAGCGACGAGAATCCTGAACCAGTCGTGGCTCAGCGTACGGTCATTGTATTCATTTCGGGCGACAATACACTTTCCAGCTATACAGGCGGAGACCTCCAGGAACTTGTAAATGGCTCGTACAACACGCTCTCAAGCAGCAACCGTCTGGTAGTTTTTGTCGACCGTATTAGTAACATCGAGAAACCATTTATTGCCCGTATCACTGGCAATTACGACCATCCGGTTGATACGCTATATAAGTATAGCGAAGACCCTTATGTTTCTGATCCAAGTGTATTTACAGAGGTGTTAGGTCGTATCACGAAGCTTTGTCCTGCCA
This sequence comes from uncultured Prevotella sp., assembly GCA_946404405.1. GTDB lineage: Bacteria > Bacteroidota > Bacteroidia > Bacteroidales > Bacteroidaceae > Prevotella. The sequence continues at coordinate 43,068 of CAMJDL010000011.1, read as the reverse complement.
AAGAATATGGTCTCATATTGTGGGGTCATGCTACTGGATGGTGCATCGAAAAGGACACGAGGCCTGCGGCTGCTCCGCGCCGCGCCTATGGCATCGACAACGGCAATAGAGCTTATAATGGGAACAAGGGACTGTGGCTCAACATCCCCGATATGCGCACCTGTTTCGAACAGTTAGGTATCAAGTGGAAGTTCATCTTTGCCGACTGTTGCAACATGATGGGTGCTGAGGTGGCTTATGAGTTGCGTAACCATGCCGACTACCTGATAGGCTCGCCCTCTGAAATTCCAGGCTTTGGCGCTCCCTATCATAAGATTGTGAAATACCTGTTCAGCCAGTCTGACAACTTTTACGAGGGGATTATTGACGAATATGCCAACACTTATTCCAACTACCTACCTCTCTCTGTCATCCGTCTTAGTGAGATGGAACGGTTGGCTTCAGCCACAAAAGCCGTTCTGCCTGCCGTTGCCGAGCACCTGAAACAGGGCGATGACGTTGCCACCAAAGGCATTATCTACTACTACTCGCCAAATGGACGCAACGACAATATCAATAAGACTATGTACGATATGAACGACATGATTCGAACAGCCTTACTGGAGCAGCCAGAGGCCTACGAAACGTGGCATCAGGCTCTGCTGCAGGCCGTTCCCAAACGAGTCACAGCGCCTATGTGGGAAACCATGAATACCAACACGGTCAACTTCAATGACTTCACCGTCACAGATGCCAAGCAGGGGTGTGTCAGCATGTTCTTCCCACTCGACAAGTATAACAGTTCTTCGTGCCTATACCCCTACAACACCGACATCCAGAAGATGCAGTGGTACCAGGCCGTCGGTTGGTCAACGGTAGGCTATTAATAACACAACAAGCGGGGGCGGAAATAAAGAAAAGTTACGGCGTTAACTTTTCTTTGTTTTTTTTTTTTGAAATTAACGCCGGAATGATTACCTTTGCCGATGATTTTGTCTACGAACCATTCGGAGACATGATAAATATACTACATGAAATGTGTGTTTAATAACAATATTACTAATTAATTTAATGATTAACAAACATGAAAAGAAAAGAGTATGAAAGGCCGACGATGCAGGTCGTCGAAGTGAAACAACAAGTGCAGCTGCTGGCTGGTAGTGGATTGGGCAATCCCGAAGACTATCCCAACGGCGGTAATCCGTTCGCTTAAACAATCACAGTGTAGTAACAATCTAAAAAACGTAAAGACAATGAAGACAACGAAATTATTCTTTATGGCTGCACTGGCTCTGATGACTGCCGCATGCAGCAACGACGACAACGACCTGACGACCCCGCAGCCACAGAAGGCCGAGGGCATCACCATCACCGCACAACTCGCCCCGAAGACCAGCGGAGCTACCACCCGCGCCGTGAGCGACGGGGGCACTAAGATTGTGGCCGAGTGGGCCGAGAACGAGCATCTCGCCATCCTTTATACAGTAGGCAGCACGAAGAAAGTGGCTGATGCCACCATCACAGGCGTGGACGGCTCGGGTACAGCCACCATCTCCTTCACCGTGGATGGCGGCACTACAAACGACACTCCCTGCACGCTGGTCTATCCTTACAGCGCAGCCAAGGAAGACCACAGCGGCGTGAAGGATGCCACCACCCTGCTGGCCGTTCAGGACGGCACGCTCAATGCCAATCTCGACGTCCGCGTGGGCGCAGGCACCATCCAGACCACGACGCCAGGCCTGACGGTCACCACCCAGCCCGCAGCGCAGTTCGCCATCTGGAAACTGACAACCCCATCTGCCAAGAATCTTTGTATCATGGCCAATGGCGTGCTCATAGCCGAAGCCACCCTCGCTTCGCCAGGTACGGAATTCTACGTTGCCGTTCCCGCAGTCGATTCTAAGACCGTTGCAGTTGTTGCCACAGACGAATCCAGCAACTGCTGGTCCTACTCAAAGGATGATGTTTCACTTGCTGTAGGCAGTTACTATCGGAGTTCGCCCACGATGACCGCACTTGATGAGGATAACACCAAAGATGCCTATAAGATTACGGGCACTGTTAGCACCCAAAACATCCCCGACGGCAAGACGGTTGTGCTCTCCGACGTCACTATCTCTAGCGGCCAAATCGCCTGCTCTGGCGATGCCACCATTATCCTCATGGGTGACAATACAGTTTCAGCAGCCTCTGGAAAAGCTGCCATCAAAATAGGCGGCTCAGGCACCACGCTGACCATTACGGGCTCTGGTTCACTCACCGCTACTGGCGGCTCTAATGGTGCAGGTATCGGAACGGACAAAGTAGATAATGGTACATTGAGTGGTGGAAACATAGTAATTAATGGCGGTACGGTAAACGCTACTGGCGGCTCTAATGGTGCAGGTATCGGAACGGGGCGAGCTTATAATGCAACTAATACATGTGGCGACATTACGATTAATGGCGGTATGGTGACCGCTACTGGTGGCAATAATGGTGGTGCCGGTATCGGAACGGGGGCGTCTATGAAAACCTCGGGAACCGCCAGCAATGAATGTGGTGCTATCACGATTGGCACTGGCGTTACAAGAGTTACTGCAAATAAGAGTTCTGGCAACTCCGGTCCTAATAGTATAGGTAAAGGAAGAGCTAACGGCGGCACTCAAACCTGCGGCACGATTACCATCGGTGGCACGATTTATTGGGATGGCTCAGATTATCAGAACGATGGAGAAACCTATCTTGGCAGTGATATCACCTACCCAACAGCACCCTAACACGAAATGAATCAAGGTGGCAGGTCATAATACACAGCGGATTGCGAAGCCACACTTCGTACCTTCAGGTCGAAGAACCGACCCTATTGTGTAATTTGAATCATGGGGAGCCTTCGGGCTCCCTTTTTTTGTCGGACTAAATGATAAGACGGACATGAAGAACGGACAGAGTGAGGAGCCGCGGAAAGGACGGCGGTTCTGCGAGACGGTGGACGGGCCAGAGATCAGGCGGTGGTATGCGCGGTTGCCGACGGCTGAGCTGGCTGAGCGGATGGGGCTGACGGTGAGGCAGATTACGAACTATGTGTATCGGTGGAATTCGGAGCCGTGGGCACGGAAGAGTGCGTCGGTGCTGTCGGCGCAGAACAGCGTGAAGGGAAAGAAGGGAGGTGGACGACCGCGAAAAACCGGAAAATAAAAAACTAACACTTTTTTTGTACCGCGGAAATTTCGTTAATTTGCAAACAGAAGCCAGTATTGCGAGAAATCTGGAAGTATACTTTAACGGAGCTGAGAGTATACTCTGACGGAGCTGGAAGTATACTTTAACGAAAGTGGGGGTATTGACCGCGATTTTTAAAACTATAGTATTAACATTTAAAACCTATTGATTTATGGCAAAAGTTAAGTACACTATCAAAGAGAACACGAAGGTGGGAACGCACAGTTTCTACGCCATGCCTGTGCCAAACGGCACGCTCGACTTCATGGAGGTATGCGAGGAGGCTTGTGAGAACACGTCGATTGAGCCGTCGCTGATGCGTGCGGCGGTGACGGAGTACATGAAGGCTGTGAAGCGCAACGTGCTGAAGGGATTCCGCTGTGCCTTGGGCGAGCAGTTCATCTATGTGTATCCGAATCTGGAGGCATCGCTGAAGGACAAGAAGGATGCTCAGGGCAACATCATCGAGGTGGCAAAACTGGAGGACTTCACACTGGCCGGCGCTAAGAGCCGACTGGGTGCGACGGTCAGCAAGAAGTACAGCGCGCAGTTTGCCGCCGAGGTCAGCTGGCAGCGCGTCGACGCTTCGGGCGCCGTCGTTGAGGACGATGACATTACGGACAACGGCGACACACCGGCTCCGAGCGGTGGCGGCGGCAACACGCCCGTGAACCCTGGAGGCGGTGGCGGCGGTGACGACGAGCCGGACGAGAACTAGAGTTTTATTATTTTGCGCGGTAGCGCTCGGCCTGACTGCGAATCAACTCTTCGTCATCGAAATAGTTAATCTGCATGGCGCGACGCACCTCGTCCATGGTCTGGGCGGCAGTCTCACGGGCGCGCTCAGTACCTTTTCTTAATATATTATAGATTTCGGGAATGTCCTGTTCGAACTCATGACGGCGCTGGCGCATGGGCTCGAGGAACTCGTTCAGTATCTGGTTCAGGAACTTCTTGCACTTCATGTCGCCCAGTCCGCCACGACGGTAGTGGTCCTTCAGTTCGTCCAGGTTCTGGTACTCGGGCCAATACTGGGCAAAGTGCTCGGGACGCGAGAAGGCGTCGAGGTAGGTGAACACGGCGTTGCCCTCCACGTGACCAGGGTCGTTCAGGTTGATGTGCTCGGGGTCGGTGTACATAGAGCGCACTTTCTGCCAAACGGTATCGGCATCGTCGGAAAGGTAGATACAGTTGCCCAGCGACTTCGACATTTTCTCTTTACCGTCGGTTCCAGGCAGTCGGCGTGCTGTAGCATTCTCGGGCAGCATGATATTGGGCTCTACCAAAACGGGAGCATAAATCTGATTAAAGCGGCGCACCAGTTCGCGAGTCACTTCGAGCATCGGCTCCTGGTCCTCGCCGGCAGGTACGGTCGTGGACTTGAACAGCGTGATGTCGGCAGCCTGCGACACGGGATAGCAGAAAAAGCCCAAGGGGATGCTTTCACCCTCGAAGCCACGCATCTTCACCTCGGTCTTCACCGTCGGGTTGCGCTGAACACGACTGACGCTGACGAGATTCATCAGATAGGTAGTCAGCTCGGCCAATTCAGTAATCTGACTCTGGATAAACAGGATACACTTCTCAGGATCAAGTCCTGCAGCTAAATAATCCAGTGCCACCTCGATAATGTTCTGGCGAATCTTCTCAGGATTGTCGGCATTATCCGTCAAAGCCTGTACGTCGGCCATGAAAACAAACATTTTGTCATAGTCGCCGGCATTCTGAAGTTCAACGCGACGACGCAGCGAACCTACATAGTGTCCTAAGTGCAGTTTACCCGTAGGACGATCGCCTGTCAGTATAATCTTTCCCATTTTTACTACTATTTTTCTGAATTTGCGTGCAAAGGTACAAAAATATTTCGTATCTTTGCACAAGAAAACCAAAAAAATGTAACTATTATGATTGAGTATTTTCTTCAAAACATGTGGCAGGTGTGGGCCGTTATTGCCATCATCTGCTTGATTCTGGAACTTTCATCGGGTGACTTCTTCATCATCTGTTTCTCCATCGGTGCCGTGTTTGCCATCATTTCGGCAGTTCTCGGCTTAAGCATCTATTGGCAGATTTTTATCTTTGCCATCTTCTCGTTGCTCAGTGTGCTGTTTATTCGTCCCGTGGCCCTACGTTGGTTACATAAGAACGATCCAAACAAGCCAAGTAATGCCGATGCCTTGCTGGGACGGACAGGCCGCGTCACTGAAGCCATCAGTGCCGGTAGCTACGGATATGTACAGATAGACGGCGACCTGTGGAAAGCTGTCAGCCAAGCCGACATCGCCGTTGGAACCACCGTCCGCGTCGTTGGTCGCGAAAGCACGATTATTACCGTCGAAGCGCTGTGAACATTAAATTCGCTTCGCTCAGAAACATTAAACATTAAACATTAAATATTTAAACATTATGGACATTATGAGTTATGTACTGATTGCCATCGTTGTCTGCGTCGTTCTCTTCGCAAAGATGGCCCTTGTGATTATCCCACAGTCGGAAACAAAGATTATTGAGCGTCTGGGTCGCTACTACGCCACCCTGAATCCAGGTATTAACATCATCATTCCGTTCATCGACCGTGCCAAGGACATCGTGGTACTCTCTCGCGGACGCTATGCCTACTCGAACAGCATCGACCTGCGCGAACAGGTTTACGACTTCCCCTCACAGAACGTGATTACCAAGGATAACATCCAGATGGAAATCAACGCCCTGCTCTACTTCCAGATTGTCGATCCCTTCAAGGCTGTCTACGAGATTTCGAACCTGCCCAACGCTATCGAGAAGCTGACGCAGACCACCCTGCGTAACATCATCGGTGAACTGGAACTGGACGAGACGCTGACCTCGCGCGACACCATAAACACCAAACTGCGCGCCGTGCTGGACGATGCTACCGATAAGTGGGGTGTCAAGGTGAACCGTGTAGAGCTGCAGGACATCATTCCGCCCGCAACCGTACTGAACGCCATGGAGAAGCAGATGCAGGCCGAGCGTAACAAGCGTGCTCAGATTCTGACCTCTGAGGGTGAAAAAGCTGCGGAGATTCTGGCTTCCGAGGGTGAGAAGACCGCCATCATCAACCGTGCCGACGCACAGAAGCAGCAAGCCATTCTGCACGCTGAAGGTGAGGCGCAGGCTCGCATCCGCAAGGCTGAAGCTGAGGCCAAGGCAATCGAACTGATTACCGAAGCTGTAGGCAAGTCGACCAATCCTGCCAACTATCTGCTGGCTCAGAAGTATATCCAGATGTTACAGGAACTGGCTGCCGGCGACAAGACCAAGACCGTCTATCTGCCTTACGAGGCTACCAACCTGATGGGTAGCATCGGTGGCATCAAGGACTTGTTCAAGTCGGAATAATTAAAGCCGAATCACATCATCGCACAATTCGGCAACGAGTGTGCGATGGGTAATAAGCAGGAATGTGCGCTCTGGATACGCAGTAAACAGACGCTCAAAGAGTTCGCGCTCGGTGGCTTCATCGAGCGCGCTACTTATTTCATCCAGTAGCAGGACGGTGCCCGGTCGCAACAGGCCACGGGCAATGGCTATGCGTTGTGACTGCCCTTCGCTCAGTCCGCTACCACGCTCGCCTAACTGCGTGTCAAGACCCTCGGGCAATTCCTTGACGAAATCAGCACAGGCGGTATGCAGCACATCATAGAATTCTTGATCGGTAGCTTCAGGTTTGGCCAGTTGCAAATTATAGCGAATGCTGCCACTCATCAGCGTATTACCCTGAGGCACAAAGCAGAACGCCGCATTCCGGTCCACACGTCCGCTGGTGGGTTCGATGAAGCCCAGCAAAAGGCGGAACAGCGTGGTCTTGCCAATGCCCGTCTCACCCATGATGGCCGTCTTCGACCCAGGCTTGAACTCATGCGAAAAATGTTCCAAGACCATACGGTCGCCCTTGGCATAGCGGAACGACACGTCGCTGAAGCGGATAGGACCTGCGTTGGTTGTGGTCGCTGGTTTTGCCAGCGATACCTCATCCGTTCCTGTGGTAGTCTCCAGTTCCTTCAGACGGTCAATACTTGCCGTACAATGAATCAGTCCAGGCACCATATTGAGCAGCTGAAGTATGGGATGCTGAATCATACCCACCAGTTGTAGAAACGATGTCATGACGCCAAACGTGATGGTGCCATTACGCAGTCCGATACCGCCCCACACAAAAGCCAGCAGATAGCCTAAACTAAAGGCAATACCAATGATGAAACGAGCTATAACTGTAAAGCGCAGACGCTTTAGAACATTATGATGCAACAGCTGCTGCATGGAGCCAAGACGGTCTGTCACCCACTGTTCACTACCCAAAGAACGCAGCACGAAGTTATACTCCATACCCTCCTGAACTTGCATTTGGATGCGACTCTCGTCCTGACGGATATCAAGTGTCATCTGTCGTAACTTCCGTGCAATAAGTTTGCCAAAGACTAGGGCCAGCGGAGTCAGCAACAATAAGGCCCAAGCCAGACGTTCATCGAACCAACGCATTAGCAGGAATGCTCCGCTAAGTTGAATCATGGTGATGGCCATCTGTGGAAGCGTGTCTGTACAAACGGTACTGACAGCCTCGATATCCTTCGACAAACGTGAAGTGACATCGCCCGAATGCAAATCCTGTTCAGAATAAAGCTGGCGACGGAACAGGCAACTAAAGATCCGCAAACGTAAAGCATTGGTTTGACGAATATTCGCTGTCGTAGATAGCCAATAGCCTATCTGACGCATCAAAACACCCCCTAAACCCGTCATGACGAGCAGGGTTATCATGCGAATAATATCATCGGTTGACCCAGTACGTATCGTCTTATCGATAAAATGGCGACTGAGCCATACCATTGTCAAACCAAGGCTAACCTGAGCGACACCCGTCACTATGCGCATCACCGAATTCCAGCGGATGCCATAGGAATGCTGCCAAAGCCACCAGACGTATTTATTCATTCAGTAGTTTCTACTCATTACTCTATGACACCAACGTCCTGCCATTGCTTGACAATGGCTGCAACGTCCTGCTGAGCACGGTCCTCAGCCACCTCGTAAGTCTCGCAAAGCTTTGCCGTCAGGGCCTCGACCGTAAAGTCGCCCATTTCAGCAGCCTGTTGCCACAGCCAAGCAGCCGTCTCGTTGAGTGACAGCAACTTACCGAAGTTAATGGTTTCCAGACCTTCACCAGTTATCACATTCTCGCCGCACACCTTGCGCAGCACAAATCCCTTTTTAATCTTCATAACTTTACCTTATTTTATAAACTGTATTCTTCTATTAACTCCTAATATATATCTTCTTAGCGGAAACATGAGGTTCCACACATAAACGCCACGCATTCGCCATTTCGTGTACAAATCGCGCCTACGTCCCTGCGCATCAACCACATGCGTTGCCAACGCACGGACATCGCTCAACTGACAATGTTCCAGCAAGCCCAAATTACCGTCGCCAGTCAGGGTGACAGCATCCCCGTCAATCGCCTTGATACGGTGTACAACGTAATGATTTCCGTCCACCCAAGCCAGCACCACGTGTCCTACCTGAAGATTTTCCGGCTTTTGCAGAATGACGCTCTCCTTACCACCGATAATGAACGGCAACATGCTCTGTCCGTTGACTGGCAGCGTGACGCACAGTCCCTCGCTCACCAGTCGGCTGGCTTCTTCGATAATGACGCTATCCTTCATCTCACAATAGTTTTATGACACAACTGGGCAGCAGCTTCATCAGGCAGACACTCCAAATGCCATACGGGAACGTTCTTAGCCAGTTTGTTCTCGGTATCATGCAGTCCGTCGGCTATGCTTGCCTCCCAACGCTTTCCGCTGATACTGGGAACAAGAGCCACATAGGCATGAATTCCTTTCAGGCTGTGAATCTTATTATATGGCGCCTGACTCAGCAGGACTATACCACCCAACGGATAGCTCAGATTGCGATAGCAAGGCGTCTTGCCACTCCAAGGTGAACCGTAAACGATGGCTTTCTCACCGTCGAACACCCTCACCACGGGATTGTCGTCGTTCAACAGTTCAGTACCCTCGATGTATTTCAACCAAAGGCTTGAGTGCGTACTCTTTCCCGTACCGCTGACACCTAAGAACATATAGGCTTTGTCGCCAAAGGATACGGTAGAAGAATGGAACAATGCCACACCCTTATCAGCTGTCGAAAGCGCAAATAGAATCATCAACGCATTGTCGAGAGCCAACTTACGGTAGCGGCCTGTCACCACGAGTTTGGCTTTACTATAGTTATTCTCGCATACCAGCCAGCCTGCTGTTGCGTTTGCCCAAATAAACTGGAACACCGGACTACCATCAGCAGTCTTGCCACAGATGATTTCCTGACCTTCGTCATCCTGACGCATTTCTTCAGTAAAAGCCACAGCATTACCCTCTTCTATACTAAGTTGAAAAACAGACGAATCTACCGAACCGTCCGCATACGCAAAAGGTACATAGTTCGTCATTAACTCAAAGTCGTTATTCTCTGCTGATACTGAAAACAATACTCCAGCGACCTTATAATATTTAGTATCTCTCATTTTTTGCCTGCAAAGGTACAAAGAAAAACATAAAAGACAAAATAAAAGCGGATAAAAGTTGTGGGAATGAAAATAAAGTTGTACCTTTGCAAACAATTATATAAATTTAATAATTTAATAAAGGTATGAAGATTTCTCACATTGAGCATCTGGGCATCGCCGTCCAGAGCATTGAAGAGAGCCTGCCGTACTTCACAGATGTACTGGGCTTGGAGTGTTATGCAACTGAGGTGGTAGAAGATCAGAAGGTTAAGACAGCCTTCCTTCGCTGTGGTGAGGTCAAGCTGGAACTGCTGGAGCCGACATCACCCGAGAGCACTATTCAGAAGTGGCTCGACAAGGGCAACAAAGGTGTTCACCACGTAGCTTTCTGCGTAGAGGATGGTGTTGCCAAGGGGTTGGCTGAGGTCAGCGAGAAGGGCGTTCGTCTGATTGACGAGAAGCCTCGCAAGGGTGCTGAGGGTCTGAACATTGCCTTCCTGCATCCGAAGAGCACCTGCGGTATCCTGACGGAGCTCTGCGAGCACCCTGAGTAAATCGAAATATCGTAATATCGAAATAACGTAATAACACAAAAAATAAAAATGAGTAAGCAATTAGAAAAGATTAAGCAGCTCATCGAGAAGCGCGAACAGGCTCGTCTCGGTGGTGGCGAGAAAGCCATACAGAAACAGCACGACAAAGGTAAGTACACTGCTCGCGAGCGTGTCGAGATGTTGCTCGACAAGGGTTCGTTCGAGGAGTACGACATGTTCAAGGAACACCGTTGCCATAACTTCGGCATGGAGAAGAAACAGTTCCTGGGCGACGGTGTGGTAGCCGGTTCCGGTACCATCGACGGTCGTCTGGTATTCATCTTCGCACAGGACTTCACCGTTCATGCTGGTTCTCTTTCAGAGACCATGAGCCAGAAGATCTGCAAGGTGATGGATATGGCCATGAAGATGGGTGCTCCCGTCATCGGCATCAACGACTCGGGTGGTGCACGTATCCAGGAGGGTATCAATGCGTTGGCTGGCTACGCCGAGATTTTCGAGCGTAACATCCTGGCTTCGGGTGTCATTCCTCAGATCTCAGGTATCTTCGGTCCTTGCGCCGGTGGTGCTGTGTACAGCCCTGCCCTCACCGACTTCACACTGATGATGGAAGGCACGTCATACATGTTCCTGACAGGTCCGAAGGTGGTAAAGACCGTGACTGGCGAGGACATCGACCAGGAGCATCTTGGTGGTGCCAGCGTTCACGCTTCCAAGTCGGGTGTTACACACTTTACCGCTAAGACCGAGGAAGAGGCTGTCGAGATGCTGAAGACGCTGCTGAGCTATATTCCTTCTAATAACATGGAGCTGGCTCCCCGTAAGAAGTGCGACGACCCCATCGACCGTCTGGAGGACTCGCTGAACGAGATTATCCCCGAGAACCCCAACGAGGCTTACGACATGTACAAGGTCATCTCGGCCATCACCGACGACCACGAGTTCTTCGAGGTACAGCCTAAGTTCGCCAAGAACATCATCGTAGGTTTCGCCCGTTTCAATGGTCAGAGCGTTGGTATCGTAGCCAACCAGCCTTCTTGCTATGCTGGAGTGCTCGACGTGAACGCCAGCCGCAAGGGTGCCCGCTTTGTTCGTTTCTGCGACGCTTTCAATATTCCTATCGTATCACTCGTCGACGTTCCTGGATTCCTGCCCGGTACTGGTCAGGAGTACAACGCTGTCATCCTGCACGGTGCTCAACTGCTGTACGCTTACGGTGAGGCTACCGTTCCCAAGATTACCGTTACCCTGCGTAAGTCGTATGGTGGTTCACACATCGTGATGGGCTCTAAGCAGCTGCATACCGACCTGAACTACGCATGGCCATCAGCCGAGATTGCCGTGATGGGTGCCTCTGGTGCTGCTGCCGTGCTCTATGCTAAGGAGGCTAAGGCCAAGAAGGAAGCTGGTGAGGACGTGAAGGCCTTCATCGCTGAGAAGGAAGAGGAGTACAACGAGCTCTTCGCCAATCCTTATCAGGCTGCCAAGTACGGCTATATCGACGATGTCATCGAGCCTCGCAACACGCGTTTCCGCATCTGCCGTGCGCTGGCTCAGCTGGCTACCAAGCGCGATGCCCTGCCCGCTAAGAAACACGGAAATATTCCGATGTAATTCCCTCGAAATATCGAAACATCGAAATATCGAAAGCGTATGAAGAACGAAGTGTATGCAGCCATTGCGATGGCACTTTACGAGTTCAAGGGCAACAACGTCCACGACAAGGAGCCCGGCATCATCACGATTGCCGAGAAGCAGACCCAGTGGAACGGCTATGCCCTGACGATGACAGAACACCCTTAACAAGTTAAGAGTGAATAGTGAATAGTGAAAAGTTAAGAAAAGTATGAAGAAAGAATATAAGTATACCATCAATGGCAATGAATACCAGGTTGCCATCGGTGATATTGTAGAGAACGAAGCTGTAGTCACCGTGAATGGTGAGGAATACAAGGTGGCATGGGAACCCGAGGCTGAGCCCGAGAAGAAAGTTGTGGTGCGTCCTACTGCACAGGCTAGTGAGTCTAGTGAATCTGGCGAATCCAGTTCTGCCAATGTCAATACCAACAATGCCATCAAGGCTCCTCTGCCAGGCGTCATCACGTCTATCAACGTGAATGTTGGCGATGATGTGAAGGCTGGCGACACTTTGCTGGTTCTGGAGGCTATGAAGATGGCTAACAACATCGAGGCTGAGAAGGATGGCAAGGTAACTGCTATCTGCGTAAAACCCGGCCAGAGCGTCATGGAAGACGATGCATTGGTAGTCATTGAGTAAACAAACCCTACCAACCCTATCAAGTAAAGAGAATGTGCCCTATTTTGAACACATTCTCTTTATATTTTATTTAATCAAAACTTTAATGAATTAAATAATGAAACAGAAGCAACTTCATTACCTACTGACAACAGCTGCCTTCATGACGGCATTGACATCATGTACTGACATCATCGACAATCCCGCAACACCGTCAGATGCTGAACCAGCTGACGAGCAGACAGCCTTTACTGTCAAGCAAATACCCGTGAACCGCAACGGTCAGGCCGACGGCACCGTGGCCATTCGTTTCTACGACGACATGCCATCAGTACCCTACATCTCTTTGGCCGACTTCCAAAACGTGGTACTGCCAGGCACCACCGTCAAGGTGACCAAGACCGGTGCCGGGCTCTACCTACTGGACAACCAGTTCAGCAAGGCCACGGTCAACACGGCCAGCGAGACGTGCGCCTTCGACGACTACATGGCTTTCACCAACCTGATGGACCGTGTGCAGCCTGGCATGCCACACGCCTACTACGACGGACTGCCCTTTGCCCGATTCTCCCATCAGACGCTGACGGGCGGATCGGCTGCCGTGACCTTCGACTACGGTAAATACGGCATCAACCTGCGTGGCGACGGCACGACCGTCTACTTCCCCTACGCTTCGCTGGCTGACCTCTATTCAGACATGTACAACCACAATACGGCATGCAATGGCGAGACGGTTGTGGTGGTCGACAACGACGGACCTGATGAAAGCGCTGAAAGCATTGCCGGTGTGGAGGATGCCTTTAAAATACTGTCTATCCTGACTACCAAGCCGACGTGTACGCCCGACATGGCCGCCTACAACTACGCTGAGTTCTGCTTCGCCGTCGACCACTTCTACGGCATGCCCGGACGGTCGCCCTACGAGGCCAGCATCCGCGAAGGCGGACTCGACAAGACCCTTGAGGCCACCGAGGACGGACGCATCATCAAGCAGCATTTCCTCTCCGAAAAGACAGCCGACCACGCCTATGCCATGGACCTGATGAACCTCTATCTGCAGGATGGCGGCCACACCTCGATATGGTCACCAAATATGTCGATAGCCGGAAATAAAAATTATTCTTACGCCCAGGATTATCCAGCCATGCATGAGCATTACCTCAAGGAATTCTATGACCCGATGTATGCTTATGTCACGAAGATTAACGGCATACTCAGTCCCGAGCGCGATGCCATCCTCGGCGAGGGCAAGACCTACGTCAAGAAAGGCAATACAGCCATCTGCCTGTTCGACTCCTTCAGCGGCACCGACAAAAAGGCTTGGAACGACTTCTACAGCGGCAAAGGTCCGCGCCCGACGGTAGCCACCTCGCCCGAAGACCCTATGGCCATATTCCTCGACGCACTCGAGCAAGCCGCCAACGACCCCGAGGTGAAGAATTTCGTCATCGACCTGACACAGAATGGTGGCGGTTCGTCCGACGTGGTGGTCGCCATGACCTCGCTGATGTACAACCAGAGCTTCGTGCGTGCCCAGAATCGCGTCACCGGACAGAACACCGTGTGGTTCTACGATGTAGACCGCAACTTCGACGGCAAGTTCGACGCCCAGGACCAGCTGGTACACTACGACCTGAACTTCTGCGTGCTCACCAACTTCCGTTCATTCTCCTGCGGCAACCTCTTCCCTGCCCTATGCAAGGAAGCCGGCGTACTCATTGCCGGCGAGAAGAGTGGCGGCGGCAGCTGTGGTGTCGGTGTCTATCGCACCGCCGATGGTTTCAAGTACCAGATATCCACGGCCCATGGCCGACTGGCTGACGAAAACTGGCAGAACATCGATGGTGGCATCATACCCCACGTCGCCATCCCCTTTGGTCCCGACAATAGTATCTCAAACGGCGTTCAAACCTTCAGTCTGCCCAGCTACGCAGCCTTCTACGACCTCGACAACCTCAGCCAGATTGTCAGCGAGTATTACAAGAAGTAATCCCCTATCCTATCTATAATCAAAGGAGCACCCCACCCGGCTGCTCCTTTTTCTTGTTCGTACGACAAAAGCATATTTTTCTTAAAACAAAGAAACTTTTTCAACATAATTCTTGGGAATATCGATGGTTTTTAGTAATTTTGCGGACATGAGTACAGATAAACATATGGGATGGCGCGGAAGCAGGAAAAACTATTGCTGGCCAGGCACTTATCACATCACTATCAATGTCTTGGATCGTAAACAGCAGCCCCTTGGATATATCGAAGGAGATGTGAATAAACCTGACGGTGACCCTCTCGCCCCGCGAGTTCACCTCTTAGAGTTAGGGAAAATGGTGGAACACGAACTGCTGAACAGCATCCATGCCCACTATTCCATGATAGAGATACAAGACTATGTCGTCATGCCCGACCACCTTCATTTCATTGTGGTGGTGCATCGCGACATTGTTAGCAGCAATGGACGGAAGACGCATCTGGGGCAGGTCATTGCCGGGTTTAAGAAAGGGTGTAACCGCCGTTATTGGGCGTTGACCGGTCAGACAACACAGGAGTGGCAGGGCAAACCTGCCAAGGCGAGCCCCCAAGCCGCCATACCCGCACTTGCAGGCTCGCCCTCTGCGGTTCACCCGCAGGACTCCAGGCCCCCTTCCACTGGCAACACAGGCCGACCGCCGCTCTTCGACTATAAGTATGTCGACGTAATGCCCCTGAAGGAAGGGCAACTGGAGAGGCAGCGCGAATACATCCGCAACAATCCACGCTACCGTCTGATGCGTAAGCAAAACCCCAAGTGGCTCCAACCACAGCGAGCATCTGTTGCTACCGCACTGACACCATCAGCCCTAAGGGGTTATCTGCAACGCGAATGCGGTGCAAGGCTTTTTAACGATGAAATATGGGACGCATTGAAACATCGTCTACTCATTGAAAACAATATGATTTCCTGCGACAGCTATGGCAGTAGCCAATTATTGGCTGCTCGCCTGCTGCCTGTGGTATGCCATAGAAAGGATGCCAGCCTGTTTGAAGTCCAGAAATCCCGCTGTCTTGCCGCTGCTGCTACTGGTGCTGTGCTTGTGTCGGCCTGTATTGCACCAGGCGAACGGGACGTCATAGACACAGTTATTCGCCAAGGCTATCCTGTCGTAACTGTAGAAGATAACGGCTTTGCCTCCCTCTATCATCCTTCAGAGCATCGCATGGACCTCTGCTTTGACAGAAAGTTGTTGATTGTAAGCCCATGGCATTACGCCTATCGGCGTGTCGGCGACACCATTTCTGTTGCAGAATGCAAGGCCATGAATTGTATCGTCCAGGCTCTGTGTCGCACCAAGGATTCTTGGTGGAAGGAATGAAGTCTGATTACAGGCCGGTTCTTTGACCGAGTTGTGTTCTCGATGCAAAAAAGTGTAGAAACACTTGGAAGTATCGGAAAAAGTCACTATCTTTGCAGATGTTAAACAAATGTTGAACCCTTTAAAACTGAAGATACCTATGGGCTGAGATTGCTCTTCTTTTCTTTGGGGTGCAATCAAACATCAATATCTATAAACGAAAGAGTATGAAGAAACAACTATTAATAGTTACTTTTGCCGTAATGGTATTTCTCGGGGTTTCTGCTCAGACAAAGCCTGGGCATTTCTATATTCAGCCAGGTATCGGTGGGGTATTATCATCTTTTTCTGGCGAACAGACAAATACTGTCTATTTAGGCCGTCTATATCAGGACAGAACAAATGGTACCATCTATCAGGACCTTGATGGGTTCCATTCCACAAAGTTAGACCCAAAAGGACAGATTGGCTTGACATTTGGGATTGACGCAGGCTATCAACTTAACAAAAACTGGGCTATTTCACTTGGTATTTGGTATTCAAAGCAGAAAGCAAAGCTTGACGATCAGTTTGTAACACCAGCCCAAACTGTGGCTTCATATCTTACTGGTGGTGATATTGTCTGCTGGGGCAACATCCATTCAGACTTCATCTCTATCCCTCTCAAGGCTCATTATTACTTGTGGCACGGTCTTGCATTATTTGCCGGAGCTGAAGCTGATATCCTCGTAAAGAGTAATTATGTATTAAATTATGGCCAAGATCCAGGTCTATTGCTTGCACATAGTGAAAGTAACTATGAAGGACTCCGAAATACGCTCTCACTCTCTGCCCTTGCAGGAGCATCGTATGAATATAAGCATATCGTGCTTTCCATGAGCTACCATCTGGGACTCACCAAGGTCTTTAACGGTTCTATCAGTAGCGAGGATCCTGTAGTCCCAGTCCCTTGGATCAAGACTTCTCTACGCAACAACTCCCTTCGGCTTACCCTTGGTTACAAATTCGAATTGTAACAAAAAGAAGAGCAATAACCTAATTTGTTATAATCAAGTACACATCGGAGACCCTGTTGTGTAAAATATCCCCAAGATTTGCGAGTCCTGGGGATTGTTGTTACTTGTAGTAACCGATGCGGACATAATGGCGTGGAACGCCGAGGGGACGCCAGGAGATGTGGAGCCAGCCGGAGCCAGTCAAGAGCTGGTCGGTATGTTCACAGACCTTTAGGAAGTCAACCAAGCGCTGGAACTTTGCGGGGTCCTTGGGGCGGATGTCGGCAGCGCAGCCTTGGAGGTGCTGGGAGTTCTTGACACCACCAACGAGGGTGTTGACGCGAGGGTTGCGGAAGCCGAAGTTGACGATGATGGGACAAGCGATGGCTTCGCGAGCGGGCTCCAGCAGTTGGCGGCAACCGTAGGCCATGTTGGCTATCTGTTACGTCGTAGGAGCGTTGGCAGGGTACTTGCAGAACTCGGGCAGCTTAAAATGCTGCGAGAGAAGGATGGACTTCTGTCAGCGTAACGCGCCTGAAGGACAACCAAAGTTCGACATTGCCGACTACATCTGTCAGAAAGTCTCCAACCGATGACGTTTTGAGTTTTCTTGAGTTTATTTTGAGTTTTTCAAAAGCCGTCTGATGAGCCGAAATGCCCGTACAGACGGCTTTTTAGCGGGTTGCTTTGAGTTTTTAGCGACTTTTTCAAAAAAAACTCTTATATCATATTTTTATTTTCTTTTTTTTAGAGAAAAGTTAGAGAAAACTCAAAAAGACAAACCTAAGATACTGATAATCAGTCACATCCATCTTACTTCCGATATATCAAAAAACTCAAAAAAAGTAAAAGCCCAACTTAAACACCCTTACCCTTCAGCCCTCGAAGCCTTAGGGTTCAGGGTTTGAAGCCTTAGGGTTCACGAGGCGAAGAGTAATGGTATAAAATTAAACAATATTTAACGTAGATAATCGTAGAAATATTTGCATAATCCAATTATTTTTAGTAATTTTGCAGTGTAGTAAAGAAATGGTCTAATACCACGAAAAAGCACTACAAATTAACTTTATTGTTTCACTTTAAAAAACACACAACACAATGGCAAAAAACACGATTGCTATGGAGGTGAACCTCCGAAAGAATGAGAACCAGCAGAATGCCGGTTACGGTAAGTACTACCTGGAAGTGGCTCGCAAGCCGACTCTGAGTCTGAAGGGTTTCGCCCAGCACATGGTGGACCACGGATCAATCTACAGCCGCGACGTCATCGAGGGCGTGCTGAAGAAGATCACCCAGTGTCTGCCCGAGCTGATTGCACAGGGCATTCCCGTTCAGCTGGAGCCTCTGGGCACCTTCTCGCCCTCGGTCAAGAACAAGAAGGAGGGTCTGACGCTGACCCAGCTGAAGACCGGTGCATGGGACATCAACACGCAGGTGGAGGGTGTGCACTTCAACTTCCTGCCCTACTCGGTGGCCGACGAGAACCTGACCTCGCGCAAGTTCAAAGAGGAATGGTGTACGCTGCAGCTGACCGACGTCGTCAAGTCGCGCAAGGAGACCATCAACGGCAAGGTGAAGCGCTTCGTCGAGAAGACTCCTTGGGAGACCTGGATTCACGACCAGGGTGGCAGTAGTGCGCCAGCCTCCCCTAACCCCTCCGAAGGAGGGGGAACAAGCACCGGAGGTAATACGGGCGGCAACACCGGAGGCAACAATGGTGGTGGTGGCGGTGACGAAGGCGAGCCCGACGAGAACTAAGCGATGTCTGATGTCAGAAGCCAGAAAGGCCACAAAAGAAGAAGAGGGTGTGTCAAAATAGGCACATCCTCATTTCTTTATTACTTGATTTCAATGTCGCGACGGACATTATTTCGAATCTTGGTCAAATAGCCCTTCATTCCTACAGCGTCCTTGTTGTCGATGATTTCGAGGAGTTCCTTCAGCTCCGTGCGGATTTGGGCCACTTGGTCGTGCGTATAGGGGTTGAACAGGATTTCCTGCAACAGGTAGTCGTCCTCGTTCAACACGCCCTTAGCTATGCGCATGTGGCGCTTGAAGGTAGTACCGGGTGCGTCCTGATGCTTCATAACAGCAGCAAAGACGAAGGTTGACACAAACGGGATTGACAGCGAGTAAGCCACCGTCTTATCGTGCTCCTCGAAGGTGTATTCGTAGATGTTGAGACCTAACTTCTGATAGAGGTCCTTGAAGAAGATGCGACCCATGTAGTCACCC
Source organism: uncultured Prevotella sp. (assembly GCA_946404405.1). Taxonomy (GTDB): domain Bacteria; phylum Bacteroidota; class Bacteroidia; order Bacteroidales; family Bacteroidaceae; genus Prevotella. Next base: position 23,986 of record CAMJDL010000011.1, on the reverse strand, counting down.
TCGCTGATGATGATGGCGTTCTCCTCAGAGAGCTGTTGCAGGTTGGCAAACGTAGGACCGAACATGGGGTGCGTAGAAACGTAACGCATACCCGTGGACTCGTAAAACTCCTTCATATCCGTCTTTACGCTGGCAATATCGCTGATGATGCACTCTTTGGGCAGATATGGAATCACCTCTTTGAACACAGGGATGGTGTACTTCAGCGTGACGGCATTGATAAGCAGTTCGGGCTTGAAGGCCTGAATTTCCTCGTAGGTCGTAAAGCGCTGACAATTATAGGTGAAACGCATGCGTTTGGCATCGCGCTCAAAGACAGCTACCTCATGTTCAAAGCTTAGCAGGTCGATGAAGAACGACCCCATCTTGCCTGCACCCATAACAAGAATTTTCATAGCTTACTTATTGACGATTTCAATCTGTTGACGAACTGACTCCTCGTGAATGCTCTCGAACACCTTGGCAACAAACTCGGCAGCCATACCTGTCAGCGTTCCCTGCACGCCACGCTTCTCGAGAATCTCGTTATAGCGCGAAGCCTGCAACACGGTCATGTTGTGCTCCCTCTTGTATTCACCAATCTGACGACATACCTGCATGCGCTTAGCCAACAGGTCCATCAACTGGTTGTCCAATTCGTCAATTTGTTTACGCAACTGCTGAATGCCCTCTGTCGTAGCATGCTCATCACGGATAATCAGCAATGAGAGGATGTAGTCGAGCACATCGGGCGTCACCTGCTGCTTAGCATCGCTCCAAGCCTTGTCAGGATCGCAATGACTCTCAACAATCAGACCGTCAAAACCTAAGTCCATAGCCTGCTGACACAGCGGTGCAATCAACTCACGACGGCCTCCGATATGCGAGGGGTCAGAGATAATAGGCAGTTCAGGAATACGACGATGCAACTCGATGGGAATCTGCCACATTGGTGCGTTACGATAGATTTTCTGCTCGTAGCTGGAGAAACCGCGATGGATGGCGCCGAGACGCTTCACACCAGCCTGATTCAGACGTTGCAGAGCACCTATCCAGAGTTCCAAATCGGGGTTCACGGGGTTCTTGACGAACACAGGAATATCCACGCCCTTCATGGCATCAGCCAAAGCCTGCATGGCAAAGGGGTTAGCCGTCGTACGGGCACCAATCCACAGGATGTCCATATCGTACTTGAGAGCCAGCTCGACATGTTCAGGCGTAGCCACCTCGGTAGCGACCAGCATGTGCGTCTCGTCTTTCACCTGCTTCATCCAGGGTAGAGCCTTCTCGCCGTTACCCTCAAAACCGCCTGGCTTGGTACGAGGTTTCCACACACCAGCACGGAAGTTATGACAGCCCTTCAAAGCCAGTTGGCGGGCAGTTTCCATCACTTGCTCCTCAGTCTCAGCACTACAGGGACCTGCAATGACGAAGGGGCGTTCGTTGTCACTCGGAAGGTTCAGTTTTTCTAATTCCAGTTCCATAATTATATTATTTTATTGATGCGTTCTAATGCTTGTTGTATTTTCTCTTCCTTGGCACAGAGTGAGATGCGGATGTAGCGTTCACCATTCGAACCAAAGATAAAGCCTGGGGTGATGAAGACACGAGCCTCGTGCAGCACACGCTCCGTCAGGTCTTCTACGTTCTGGATGTCAGCAGGTATCTTGCCCCAAAGGAACATGCCTACCTGATTCTTGTCGTACGTACAGCCCAGCACATCCATTATCTGCTCAGCCCACTGACGCCGACGGGCATAGGTCTCGATATTGAACTCGCGATGCCAGGCTTCATCATTCTTATAAGCCTCGGCAGCAGCCAACTGGATACCACGGAAAGTGCCACTCTCAATATTCGACTGCACCTTCAGAATCCACTGAATGAACTGGGCATTCGAAGCACAGAGGCCTACACGCCAACCTGGCATATTATGGCTCTTCGACATGGAGTTGAACTCTATGCAGCAGTCTTTGGCACCGGGTACCTGAAGGATACTCAGATGCTCCTCGCTGAGAATGAAGCTATAAGGGTTGTCGTTCACTACGACGATGTTGTGGTCTTGTGCAAACTTTACCAAACGCTCGTAAGTCTCCATGCGGGCACGTCCACCAGTCGGCATATTGGGATAGTTGGTCCACATCAGCTTCACTCGCGAGAGATCCATCTTCTCCAGCTCATCGAAGTCGGGCTGCCAACCATTATCTTCGCGCAGGTCGTAATTTACAATCTTTGCACCCAGAATCTTACTCAACGACGTGTATGTAGGATAACCAGGGTTGGGCACCAACACTTCGTCGCCAGGATTGACGAAAGCCAACGTGACGTGCAGAATACCTTCCTTCGAACCAATGAGTGGCAAAAGTTCGCTCTTGGCATCTAAATCGACATTGTACCAACGCTTGTAGAAACCTGCCATCGCCTCACGCAATTCAGGCGTACCCTGTGTGGGCTGATAGCCATGTGCATTGGGCTGATGGGCCACCTCGCACAACTTATCGATGGTCTGCTGAGAAGGGGGCATATCAGGGCTGCCAATAGCGAGACTGATAATGTCCTTGCCTTCGGCATTCATCTGTGCCACCTCCTTCAACTTGCGACTGAAATAGTATTCCTGTACTAAACTCAATCTTTCTGCTGGTTGTATCTTACTAATCATAATTCTTAATTCTCAATTCTCAATTTTCAATTTGTCTGTTTCCCGTCTTTATATTCTCCTAAAATCTTGAAATCCTTGGTCAATGGGATAATTGCGTCTATCGACTGGCGATAGCGTGTCAGGTCGTCGTACATCAGGTCGACATAGAACAGATACTCCCATTCGTGTCCGATAATGGGCAGCGACTGTATCTTGGTCAAGTTAATCTTGTAGAACGAGAGAATGGCCAACACATGGCTCAACGAGCCCTCTTCGTGAGGCAAAGAAAAGACAATGCTCGACTTATTGGTATCCATCAAGGGGCGCAGCAAATCGGCCTTGTTGGGGTTCGAAACAACCAGGAAACGTGTGAAGTTATGCTTGTTGTCTTCGATGTGGTCTTCCAACACCTTCAGGCCATAGAGTCGCGCTGCCTCGGCATGACAAATGGCCGCCCAGCCTTTGTGCTGTCCTTCGGCAATCATCTTGGCAGAGCCAGCGGTATCCTCAGCTTCTACATTCTTCAACTGGGGATGCTGAGCCAGAAACTGACGGCACTGCATCAGCGCCACAGGATGGGAATGGACTTCGGTAATGGTGTCCCAGTCATCGTCAGGCAGACAACAGATGCAATGCGTAATGTGCAACTTATGTTCGCCAACAATCGTGGTGCCTGAGTCGCGCAACAATTCGTAGTTATGCAGCAGCGAGCCCGCAATGGTGTTCTCGATAGCCAGCATGCCAATGGCTGTAGGGTCTTGCTTCATGTTCTGAAAGACCTGCTCGAAGGTACTGCAACATATCAACTGAATCTGCTCGCCCTCGAAATACAGGTGAGCAGCTATATCGTGAAACGACCCCTCCAATCCTTGTATTGCTATTCTCTTCATCTTTATTATCTAACTCTTAATTCTTAACTCTTAACTAAACAACCCCACTTTCACATATGTGAAGCGGGGTTGTTGTTTTCTTCTTATCCTTTCGTTGAACTTTATACGCAACGACCCGCTTCACAATTGCTTGCAAAGTAAAAATAATAGCCGTAAAAGTACTTATTCAACGTGTTCATTGTTCTCCATTTTTTGTTTAACGGTTGCAAAAGTATAACTTTTTCATGAAACAGCCAAACATTTTGATAGAAAAATGATGTTTTGCCTTACTTTTTTCTACTTTTACCTTTATAAAGCATCAAATTTGCTGGAGCCCGACCTGCTTCCAACTCGCTTTTCATGAAATCCATGTCCTGAGCGACATGCTCGAAAAACTGGCGATAGCCATCACACAGATAATTGTGGTGAGGCTCACCATAGCAGTCGTCAACAAAACGGTTGCGAGGGCACTCGCCATGACAAGCAAAGAGATAAGGACACTCACGGCACTGACGAGAAAGCAACTCAGACTTGTTGCGACCAAACTGTTGCTGGCGGTCGCCATAAAGCATAGAAGTCAGCGTACTGGTACGAATGTTACCCAAACGATATTCAGGAAACACGAAATGGTCGCAGCTATACACGTCGCCATTCGACTCCATAGCGGCACAGCGTCCACAAAACGGCGACATCGAACAAAGGCCGGGCGACTCCCCTACCCAATTGGCCAACGTGGCATCGAACAGTTGGACAAAGATCTCGCCGATGTCCTGCTGAACCCACTCATCATAAATCCCACATAGGAAAGAACCCCATTGGCGAGGCAACACAGAGTAATCGTCAACTACGCCCTGATGGCGCTCGACGACTGGCGTAAACTGCAGGAACTGGCAACCAATCTCGCGAAAGAAATGATAGAAGCGCTGGGGCTCGTCAGCCGTCAGATGATTAACGGTAGCCATTGCATTCCACATGACGTCGTACTGATTCAAAAGCTCGATGCCATGCATGACCTGTTGCCACGTAGACTGCTGGCGAGGCGACTGCCGATAAGCATCGTGCAAATCCTGAGGACCATCGATGCTGATGCCAATCAGGAAGCGGTTGTCATGAAAGAACTGGCACCACTCCTTAGTCATCAGCGTACCATTGGTTTGCAGACAATTGTCAATCATCCGTCCATGCGCATAACGCTGTTGTATCTGCAATGCCTTCTGATAGAACGAGATAGGACGCAGAAGAGGTTCACCACCATGCCAAGTAAACAACACCTCTGGTTGCGTCTGTGCCTCTAAATACTGACGAATAAACGAGTCGAGCAATTCGTCTGTCATCTCCTCATGGCGCGCTTTGTCGAGATAATAGCAGTAACGACAAGCCAGATTGCAACGAGAGCCAACGGGCTTGAGCATCACATAGAGTGGACTTCCGAAGGGAATGGCGGTACGATTCACTTTTTCTTCTTACGTGCTTTAGCGACAGGCTTCTGATTATCCTCAGGAATGGGATAGTTGACGGAAGGTTTGTGCATACGATGCATCACCTCATCGAGTTCCTTCACCATCTTTGGGTATTGGTCAGCCAAATTGTGCTGCTCGTTGGGGTCTTCGCTGATGTGGTAAAGTTCCAACGGAGCACCTTTCTTTACCGTGACACACTTCCATTCACCATAACGAACGGCACGCTGCTTGCCTGGAAATTCCCAGTACAGATAACGGTGGTCAGTATCAACATTTCCTCCAAAGAACAATGGTGAAACATCGATACCATCCGTCTGAGGCAGCGCATCGGTACTGCCTGTAAGGGCTGCCAACGTAGGCATAAAGTCGGGGAAATAAACCTGATTAGCAATCTGACGGGCAGGGACACGACCAGGCTGATTCACAATCAGAGGTACCTTGATACCTCCCTCATACAATTGTCCTTTACGTCCTTTCAATCCTGCGTGACAATTCAGTTCACTAATGGGTGCCATCACAGCTGCACCATTATCGGAGGCAAAAATAATGAGCGTATTCTCGCGTAAGCCTAAATTATCGAGGGTACCCAGAAGCCGTCCGATGTTATAGTCCATGTGAGTCACCAAGGCTGCATAACGCTTGGTATTCAGTGACCACTCGCCATGCTCGTCATACCACGAGGTGTCGTCAATATTATAAGGTTCGTGGGGCGCATCATAGCCTAAGAACAGGAAGAAAGGATTCTCCTTGTTGCGATGGATAAAGGCAATGGCATCGTCCGTAGAAATCTCCGTATTATGGCGAACGTGGGCATCGTGGGCATTCTCGTTAATATGTATCAGACTATCGCCCCATAGACGATAGTAAGGATAGTAATAAGGTGAATTGCTATGAACAGTACTGATGGTCCATCCATAAAATTCATGGAATCCACGATGATTGGGAGCCGAACCTGGGTCATAGCCGTCAAGGTGCCACTTGTTGACAAGGCACGTCTGATAGCCCGCCGTACGGATTACCGTAGCCAGTGTGGTATCCTCAGGTAGAAGATTAGCACGACGAACAATAGTCGTATCGCCACGAGGATTGATTTTCAAACCCGTCATGCCACCAGCATAGCACTGGTTATCACGAATACGCGTATTACCAGTGTTGCGACCAGTCATCAGCGAACAACGTGAAGGCGAACTAATGCCACTACCAGCGTAAGCCTGTGAAAAGCTGGTGCCTGTAGCAGCCAAACGATCAATATTGGGAGTCTTGATATACTTGTTGCCATAACAAGACAAGTCACCATAGCCCATATCATCAGCCAGAATGAAGATGATGTTAGGACGCTCAGGCGTTGCCTTGAGGTTCTGTGGTTCAGAGGCTTCAACCTGTTGAGCCAACAAAGCGCCGGCAGTCAGTAGTAGTTCTTTTTTCATATATATTATTCTGTTCGTTTATACCTCTTCATTGAAAACAATTTGAGAGCGGCCTACAATTGACCGCTCTCAACCAACACAAAAACTAAACTAGACTTAACTAAAGCATATTCCGATTTTCACAAACCCGAATAGCACTGCAAAGATAGTATTATTTTTTTAAACTGCAATGCTTTTTTGGATTTTTTTTGCATATAATGCCTTTTTTCTACATTTTTGCCGTCTTGTTCAGTAAATAATGGTCAAATATCGTCATTGCGGTCATCGCTTCAACAACAGGAACAGCACGAGGCAAGACACATGGATCGTGACGTCCGCGTGCAGTCAACGTCGTAGCCTGTCCATTGATGTCGACTGTATCTTGGGGTTTCAACAAAGTGGCTACAGGCTTGAAAGCCACACGGAAATAGATGTCCTGCCCATTGGAGATACCTCCCTGAATACCACCGCTATGGTTGGTCTTTGTGGTGATACCTGGTAGGAAAATATCGTTCTGTTCAGAGCCTCGCTGGCAAACACCAGCAAAGCCCTCACCATACTCAAAGCCTTTGACGGCATTGATACTGAGCATGGCGGCACCTAAATCTGCATGCAACTTATGAGCTTCAGGTTCACCCAAACCAGGAGGACAGCCCTTGACGACACAAGTAATGACACCACCAATCGTGTCACCTTCAGCCTTTACCCGTTCTATCTGTTCTATCATCTGGGCAGCCTTCTCGGCATCAGGGCAACGTACAGCATTTGTCTCCGTCTTTGACAGGTCATACAGGTGATAGTCGCGTTCCAAGGCTATATCACCAACCTGTGACGTATAAGCCTGAATGCTGATGCCCAACTGACGAAGTGCCAACTTGGCTAAAGCGCCAGCTACACAACGACTGATAGTGATACGGGCTGACGAGCGGCCTCCTCCACGATGGTCTCGCGTACCATATTTATAATAATATGTATAATCTGCATGCGAGGGACGGAATAACTGACGCATATTGTCGTAGTCAGAGGAGTGCTGATTCTGGTTGCGTACAATGAATCCAATAGGACACCCCGTAGAGCGACCTTCGAACACACCGCTAAGCAGTTCCACCTGGTCAGGCTCCTTACGACTGGTGGTAATGGCACTTTGTCCAGGACGACGACGATTTAACTCCTGCTGGATGAAGTCTACATCAATCTCAATGCCTGCAGGCATGCCGTCCACAACACCACCAATGGCCTCACCATGGCTCTCGCCAAACGTGGTCAGTCTGAATATCTGTCCGAACGTATTCATAGATCAGTGGCAATGTCCGCAACCACAGCTTTCATCGTGTTCATGTTCGCAGCCGCCTTCACAGTCACCACAATGGCCACCACAGCCACCAGTCAGATGCTTCATCAGATGATTAATCTCATCCTCGGTAGCCTCACGATTCTCCAACACTTCACCCTTAAAGAAAAGCGCCTCACCAGCCAACGGATGGTTCAGGTCAATCTTTACTTTTTCTTCGCCTACTTCAACGACACGGCCATAGAAACGGTTGCCTTCATCGTTCTGCATCTGAATAATGGCATCCTGATAAACATGCTCGTGGTCGAAATGACCATTGATGCTAAACACATCACGTCCCAGTTCCATCAACAGATCGTCGCGATAGTCACCGTAAGCCTCATCCTTAGTTAACGAGAACTCGAACTTGGCACCTTTTTCCAATGATGCCACATTCTGCTCGAAAGAATCAAGTGCAATACCAAAACCAGTGATAATCTCAAATGGCTTGTCATCACTTGTTTTCTCGACTAAACGTTTCTCTCCTTCTTCGTCTATATACAAACTATATGATACAGACACAAATCTATTTTTATTCTCCATAATCTATGCTTAATTTCATTTTGGCTGCAAAGGTAATAGAAAATAGGCAAAATGCCAAATAAAAGGCATAAAAAACGAACATAATGATTAAAATCAAGGATTTGACGTGGGTCAAGAATTAACACTGTGTTCGCAAACAATTTCCAAAAAAACTTGGAATTTATTTTAAAACCGCCTACCTTTGCATCGTCAATCAGCAAGCGAGCTGACCCTGACAAAGGATAACAATAATATAGTGTAACATTAAAAAATTTCAGAAAGGGTAACAAAAATGAAAAGATTGTTTTTAACTATGGTAGCCGTGCTGAGCATGACTATGACATTTGCAGAGAACGAGAACGCCAACAGCCTGAACAACACTGAGGCTTACGACATGACAGTAAACATGAAGAAGTTGGCAAAGGCACTGAGTCTGACAACAGATCAGTATGAGAGTGTTGCAGAAATTCATAAGACTTTCGCAGCCGAAATGATGTTTGCAGCACACAGTAAAGGCGAAGAGCGTAACAAGATGGTCGAGAAAGCTATCAACAAGGATTTGGCCTATATGGACTACATCCTGAGCAAAGAACAGTATCGCAAGTACGTTATGTTGCTCAACATTACGCTTTTAAATCGCGGTCTGCGCTAAGAAAAGTAATTAAGTTTAATCAATTTTTAACGACAAGGATTTGAAATTTGTATTTCAGACCCTTGTTTTTTTGATTATTATGCCAAAAAGTTTGTTTTTCTCGTAGAGAAGTTGTAACTTTGCACCCGATTTATGTAAAATAGGAAAATACAAACAACAGATAATCAAAAATGAAGAAATTTCTATTAGCAACGGCAATGTGTCTGGTTACAACATTAAGCATTCATGCACAGATGTCTGACCAGCAGGTAATTGAGTTTATTGCCAGAGAACAAAAAGCAGGTACCAGTCAGTCGAAAATCGTTACAAAACTGATGCAAAAAGGCGTCAAGATTGATCAAATCCGTCGTCTGCGCAACCAGTATTCTAAACAAATTAGTAAGGTTGGTCTTAGCAGCAAGGCCGATGCTGCCGTATCAGACGCAGAATCACGTATGCGCCAAGCTGAAGACACGAAACAAGCAGTAACTACAGCAAAATCAGGAACAGAAGGTGAGACAGAGAAAGAGGCAGACGTTGAATACGCAGCCGTTAAAGGTAACATCAAGCAAGCAGAATCAGCTGTCAGTGACATCAAGAATGTTTTTGGTCGAAACATTTTTAATAATAAGTTGCTGTCTTTCGAACCCAGTATGAATATTGCAACTCCCCCAAACTATGTATTGGGTCCAGGTGACCATATTATAATAGATATTTATGGCGCCTCACAAAGGGCTGTGACCGCACAGGTCTCTCCTGAGGGAAAAGTGACACTTCCTGGTGTTGGGCCAGTAAAAGTCAGTGGAATGACAGTGGCTGCAGCTCAATCACATATCCGTAGCACCTTAGGTTCACGTTACAGCAGTTCACAACTTAGTTTAAGTTTAGGCCAGACCCGCTCGATGACTATCAACGTGATGGGTGAAGTTAAAACTCCTGGCACCTATACCCTCTCAGCATTCTCTACGGTATTCCATGCTCTATATATGGCAGGTGGTATCAATGATATCGGTACGTTGCGTAACATCAAGGTGTTCCGTAACGGTCGTCAGATTACTGTTGTCGATGTCTATGAATATATCCTTAATGGTCGTCTGGCAGGCAACATTCGTCTGATGGAGAACGATGTCATTGTAGTTGGCCCCTATGATTGTCTGGTAGGTATTGAGGGTAACGTCAAGCGCCCGATGTTCTACGAGATGCGTCCTACGGAAAGCGTTGGAACCGTTCTGAAGTATGCAGGTGGTTTCACAGGGGATGCTTACAAAAAGGCTGTTCGTCTGACTCGTAAGAGTGGCGACCGCTATACAGTTCACAACATCGAGGAATTCGATATGAGCACCTTTAAAATAAACGATGGCGACGCTATCAGTGTTGACGGAATTCTGAATCGCTATGAGAACACGGTTGAAATCAAGGGTGCCGTATTCCGTCCTGGTAAGTTCCAGTTGGGTAACAACGTAACTTCCGTACGAAGTCTGATTGAGGCTGCTGACGGTGTGACCGAAGATGCTTTTACAGCCCATGCCGTACTTCACCGTATGCGTCTGAACCGTACGCTTGAAGTAATTGCTGTAGATGTGGCAGGTATTCTAAGTGGCACAGTTGCTGATATTCCTCTGAAGAGCGAAGATGTACTGTTTATTCCCACTGAGAACGAACGTCTAAATGAGCGCATACTGAGTATTGAGGGTGAGGTGATATCACCAGGGACCTATGAATTCGCTGAGAATACCACTATCGAAGACCTGATATTGCAGGCTGGTGGTCTGACGGATGTAGCATCAACAGCTAGAGTAGACGTTTCCCGTCGTATCATTGACCCCAAAGCCCAAGAAGGTAGCAGCGAAATTTCTAAGACTTTCTCCTTTGAATTGAAAGATGGTTTCGTTATAGATGGACAACCTGGTTTTATTCTTGAGCCTTATGATATAGTACAGGTTCGCCGCAGCCCCACATATATAGAGCCTCGAAATATCTTCATTGAAGGCGAAGTTCAGTATAGTGGTGTAGTTACGCTCAGCACCAAGAATCAGCGTTTGTCGGATGCCATAAAGGCTGCTGGCGGCTTAACTAGTGAGGCTTTTATAAAAGGTGCCCGTTTGGTGCGCTCCGTAACAGACGATGAGCGCAATCGTGCTGCAGACTTGAGGAGACAGATGAGGAATCGTGGTGAACAAAACGATACTATTCAGGCCAGTCAGCTGAACTTGTTTAAGACATATACAGTTGGTATCAATCTTGACGAAGCCATGAAAAATCCTGGTGGCGACTACGACCTTGTGTTGCGTGACGGCGACCGAATCATCGTACCAGAGTACAATGGTACCGTTAAGATTTCCGGTAACGTACAATTCCCCAATACAGTTGCCTTCAACGAGGGAAAAGGTTACAAGTGGTACATCAACAAAGCCGGTGGTTTTGGCAACCGTTCCAAGAAGTCCAAGACCTTCATCATTTATCAGAATGGTACAATGGCTCAGGTCGGCAGAGGCACTAAAGTGGAACCTGGTTGCGAAATAATTGTGCCCACCAAGGCTAAGAAAGATATGGCTGCCGTTACCCAGTGGATAACTATCGGAAGCAGCGTAACAGGTTTGGCAGCCATGATTGCTACAATTGCTAATATGGTGAAATAATTATTAATCAAATATATTATGAAACACTTAAGATTTTTACTGATGTCAATGGTAGCTGCCTTATTGGTCAGCTGCGGAACGACAAAGACTGTGCCCATCACGGGCAGACAACAATCACTGATGGTGAGCGACGATCAAGTATTGAGTCTCTCATTTCAGGAGTACAGCGACTACATGAAGACTGCTAAGGCTTCTACTAATTCAACGAATACGGCTTTGGTAAAGCGCGTAGGCCAGAATATTGCAAAGGCCGTAGAGACTTATCTTACCCAGAATGGTATGGCTGAGGATGTGAAGACCTATTCATGGGAGTTCAATCTGGTTCAGGACAAACAGGTGAATGCCTGGTGTATGCCTGGCGGAAAGATTGTTGTCTACGAAGGCCTGCTGCCTGTCACTCAGGATGAAGCATCACTGGCTATCGTCATGGGTCACGAGATTGCACATGCTGTAGCACGTCACTCAGCCGAGCGTTTGAGCAATGCCTATAAAGAGCAATATGGTGCGGCTGCCCTGAGTGCCTTGTTGCAAGGTGCAGGCGTCGGCTCGGGCTGGCAACAGTTAGCAAGTCTTGCTCATCAATATGGTGGCGCATTGTTTACATCAGGTTTCTCTCGCAAACAAGAGAGCGAGGCTGACCATATAGGTCTTATCTTTGCAGCAATGGCTGGTTACAATCCAGAAGTGGCAGTTACTTTCTGGCAACGTATGTCGTCAGCTACTGGTGGCGGTTCTAACTCTATCTTTGCAGACCACCCATCGGATGCCACACGTATCGAGCAGATTCAGGGATGGTTACCTGAGGCTAAGAAGTATTATACCCCCGCAAAGACCACCACAAAGAAGACTACTACGAAGAAGAGCTCCACTAAGAAAAAGAAGTAAGCATGAGAAAAACAATAGTCTTCTTGGCATGTGTGCTGAGTATCAGTTCTATGGCTCAAACCAAAGACGGTGGTATTTCAGCACAGATGCTACAAAAAATCCAACAACAGAACGCACCTACCGCTACGGATAGAGCATTACGTAACGCCTTAGCAGCTAACGGTATCGATCAGTTGGCTCAAAATAGCAAGAAAGCCGGTGAGTTAGACACCTACTTCAGCGTAGAGACCAAGAAGCAATCGATTACCGATCAGAAGTCGAGCGGACGTTGTTGGATGTTCAGCGGACTGAATGTATTGCGTTCCAACTTTGCCAAGCGTACTGACTCACTTACTGTCGAGTTGTCGCAGGACTACCTGTTCTTCTGGGATCAGTTGGAGAAGTCGAACCTGATGCTTCAGGGGGTTATCGATACAGGTAAGAAACCTATCGATGATCAGCGCGTTCAGTTCTTCTTCCACTACCCTCTCAACGATGGTGGTACTTTCTGTGGTGTAGCAGACTTAGCAGAGAAGTACGGTCTGGTACCCTCAAGTATCCAGCCTGAGACATATTCTGCAGAGAACACCTCTAAGATGTCATCCATTATTAAGTCGAAACTGCGTGAGTTTGGTTTGGAACTGCGTAAGATGGTAACTGATGGCAAGAAAGCCAAGGATATCCAACAGCGTAAGACTGAAATGCTTTCTGAGGTTTACCACATGTTGGTTATCACATTGGGCGAACCCGTCAAAGAGTTTACCTTTGCCTTCAAGGATAAGAATGGCAAAGCCATTTCTGCTCCTAAGAAGTACACACCTAAGGAGTTCTATCAGGAAATTGTCGGTGGACCACTGAACGGTACTTTTATCATGGTTATGAACGATCCTCGTCGCGATTATTATAAGACCTACGAGGTTGAATATGACCGTCACACCTACGATGGTCACAACTGGAAGTATCTGAACCTCCCAATGGAGGATATCGAGACACTGGCTATTGCCTCGTTGAAGGATGGGCGCAAGCTTTATTCAAGTTACGATGTGGGCAAACAACTGGACAGAAAGCGTGGGTATAGTGACATTGATAATTATGACTATGCCTCACTGTTCAATACCACATTCAATATGACTAAGGCTGAGCGTATTTCTACTTTCGATAGTGGTTCTACGCACGCCATGACTCTGACTGCAGTTGACTTGAATGCACAAGGCGAGCCCATCAAGTGGAAAGTAGAGAACTCATGGGGAGCCTCATGGGGACAGCAAGGCTGTCTCATTATGACAGCCCGCTGGTTCCGCGAGTATATGTTCCGTTTGGTTGTTGACAAGCAGTATGTCAGCGAAAAACTGCTAAAAGACTACGAGCAAAAGCCCGTAATGGTTATGCCCGAAGATCCTTTATTCCAAGAGGATAAGTAAACAATACGTGGGCAACACGTTCCAACTTAGACGCTTCTTGCATCATATCGTTGAGCAGGAAGCGTCCTTCTATTTCTAAAGGTTCAAAGGGCATATACTGCTTGTCCAAGTTCATCGTCTCTTGCAACATCCACATCACACCACGTGCAAAGCGTCGGACGCCCCATGAATCAAACAAGCCACCACCCTTCAATGTTTCGTATTTTCCACTATTCTTACGCAATACGAAGTAATAATCCAGCAACAAGCACATATCCAATTTATGGTGCAGGTACTGTTTATACAGGTACTGTATAGTTAGTTTGGATGCTGTCGGCAACTCTTCAGCACGAGGCTGTCTTAAGTCACGTAATTCTTCTCCATAACATTGAGCCAACGCAGATGGCTTTTCAGCCATCTCGTTGGTCTCACGTATAGTTTCAGCTTCAGACATCCAGTCAAGACTAACGTCCTGAGGTGCACGCAAGCCAAACTCAAATAGTTTCATTACACCATGGTAACTGATACCCTCAACATGTTGCTGTTTCGAAATCTCATACAATTCCTGCCACTCTTCAGGTTCTGGTCCACGTGACAAACAATCCTGTTGTCCGACAGAAACCTGTATAAGTTCAAAAAACAGTGAATGAACCTTCTTCATACTAACAATAATTACAAGTTAATCATTTATTTACGCAAGGGTTTAATGACGAACTTGAAGTTCTTGTAGCTATATCCCAGACGATATTCCGGACGAGGCCAAGCACCCCAAGAGTTGACACAACCCAAACCAAACTGACGTTGCTGAATATGCACGCATGTCTTGCCAGCAGGAATCAAGTCACCGCTGTGGTGTCCCCACTTCTTGTCCTTATACATGCCGTCGTCAATCTGATCGTTTGTGTAAGGAATGGCAGAAGCCTCCATCGGAGCGTTTGAGTAGAACTGCAAGCCCTCGCCGCTGTTATTAACAACCGAGAACCAGCGCACATCCGTATGGTTTCCACTCTCCTGCGGACGTACATATTCGTAGTACTCGTTTTGTACTGCATTCTTATAGACACCTACAAACTCGCTATTATTGCGATCAATGTAGTTCTCCACAGGTCCGCGACCATAGTACTCCACTTGGTCATACTGCTTTGGCATCTGCAACTGCATACCGTAGCGGAAAAGATCACTAACCTTGGCATCCTTGTCTACCATCATCAATTCTTCAACCACCACTTCACCCTTAGTTGTAACAGCGTATGTCATCTCCAGCGTAGCCTTTTGATCAGGCATATTGAATTTGACAACGACGGTATTACCTGCACCTTCAAAACTCTTCACTTCCATGCGTGGTGACTTCCAAGTGGCAAAGCGACGTTGCAAACCTGCTCCATAGTCATTGTCTGTTGGTGCACGCCAGAATTCGGGTACAATGCTCTCACGGTTCTGTAACATTTCCTTACCGTCTACTGTCAGGTAGTCAATCAAGCCCGAACGCTTACCCACAAATATTTCAGTGCCGGCTGCCGAGATCTTCACGTATGTATTGGTCTCTTCCTTCTCAATACCACAGATACCAGAATTGGCTCCGTAGTCTTTAATAGAAGGATACTTATACGCATTGATGCAGAACTGCTGCTTGGCCATTATCTGTCCTTTGTCAATGAGCGGTGCACCATTCTTTGACTTGAAGTAGAAAGATACAAAGATTTCGTTGTCTCCATGATGACCCAGTACGCGACTGATAGTTTTTTGCATTTCCTCAGAAGTAATGACCTTACGCTGCTGCGGCTGAATACCACTGATATCAATCGTACCACCATGTCCGAAGGTCATACCAGCAGGACGTCCAGGATTATTATGATGATGTTCTCCTGCACCACCAACAAACCACTGCAATTCCAAGTCATCAAGTGTCTTGAAGAAATTCTCGTTATAAATTTCGAACTTGCCTTCCTTCAAACCTTTATCCGTTATCCATACATTCTGATAACAATATTGTACCTCGTGAGCATGTGGATTCAAACGACGATCGGGTGCTATAATACCATTACAGTTAAAGTTATAGTCAGAGGCTGGATACTTGCCATAGTCACCACCAAAGGTAAAGATTTCACGACCCGTTATCGGACTCTTGTCACGCAATCCCTGGTCCACGAAGTCCCAAATATAACCACCCTGATACTTCGGATATTTGCGAATCAAATCCCAATACTCCTTCAAGCCACCCATCGAGTTACCCATTGCATGAGCATATTCACACTGAATCAGCGGGCGTTGATTATCACCCTTCGAATATTTCTCGCAATCCTCATACCCCATATACATCGGACAGAAGATGTCTGTCTTACCCCAGTGTCCTGCTTGTTCATACTGTACAGGACGAGTTGTGTCATACTTCTTGATCCATTCATAGCACTTTTCAAAATTCGGTCCGTAACCAGCCTCATTTCCCATCGACCAAACAATGATAGAAGGATGGTTCTTAAACGACATGACATTGGCCTGATTACGTTCCAGGTGCATCATTTCAAAGTCCTGACGCTTGGCTAATGTCTTGTCACCATAGCCCATACCATGACTCTCAAGATTGGCTTCCGCTGTCACATAAATACCATACTCGTCGCACAGGTCATACCAACGTGGATCGTCTGGATAGTGACTGGTACGTACAGCATTGATATTCAACTGCTTCATAATCTTGATGTCCTGAATCATGCGCTTAACAGATACCACATAGCCGCTATCAGGGTCAAGTTCGTGACGGTCGGCACCCTTAATAAGGATAGCTTTACCGTTTACCAGCAATTGTCCGTTCTTTATTTCGATATGACGGAAACCAACACGCTGGCGAACAACCTCCAATACGTCTTTACCTTTCTTTAGTGTAACATACAGATTGTAAAGATTGGGCGTCTCTGCTGACCAAGGCTTAACCTGAGCCAAATCAATTTCCTGACCATTGTCATCAGTTAACAGCTGTTCTGTAGTGGTACCCTTTGGAGCCTTCACGTCAACCTGCAACACACCACGTCCGTCCACATAATCCTGATGTACGAAGATGTCTTCTATATGTTGTTTCGGACGTGCATAGAGGTATACCTCACGGGCTATACCTGTAAAACGCCAGAAGTCCTGGTCTTCCAAATAGCTTCCGTCACACCAACGCATCACCTGCATGGCAATCAGGTTCTCACCCTTCTTCACGTATTTGGTGATATCAAACTCAGCAGCAACCTTCGAATCCTCCGAATAGCCCACGAGTTTACCATTCACCCATACCTTTAGATTGCTGGTAGCAGAGCCTACATGGAAATAAACCTGCTGTCCTTTCCAATCGTCTGGCAACACAAATGTCCTGCGATAAGAGCCCGTATAGTTGTTCGTCTCGCCAATAAAGGGAGGATTACTATCAAAGGTCGTTCCCCAGGCATAACCTATGTTCTTATAAATCTTGTCGCCATAGCCATTGATTTCAAAAAGTCCTGGTACGGGAAAATCCACCCATTTCGAGTCGTCGTACTTCAAAGCAAAGAAGTCCGTCGGAGCTAAGTTGTGGTCCTTTACAAAATTAAATCGCCACATGCCCTCCATTGACAGGAATCGTGACGACTGTTGTTTATTGGCCTTTGCAGCCAACTCCGCAGTTTCATAAGCAAAGAAGTGGGCACGACGTGCCTCACGGTTCATTTGGTTCACTTGTGGATTTTTCCACTCTGGTGCCTGCTGTGCAGCAAGCCCCATCGTTGCCATTGTCATGATGGCTAATAGCAGCTTTCTCATATCGTTCTTTTCTAACTATTTAATTCTCCTTAAATGCTACAACACCTGTCATATCCTTGTCCAGATAAAATGTGGCGCTACAAGTATCTTCATCCATCAGATAACGTGTACGGATAAGCCACAGGGTCTTTCCCCCACGCTGCTGATAGCTGATACTCTTACTGAAGTGAGCTGGTGTACGTCCATGCAATACCTGGATTAGCGAATCGCTGATGTTACGCGTAGAATCTATGTCACAGAATTCCAGATAGCTCACCTTTGAGTAATCCCCGACATTGGCCTCCATAAAATCCTTGACAATAGATTTAGCCGTCTGCTGCCGTCCGCACGAAACGAACAGCAACAGGGCTACACCTATTATTATATATATATGCTTCATTATTTCTGAGGGATATTCTTCAGCACATCAAGCAGGTGATCCCAAACCATCTGTACGGTTGGAATATGCAGACGCTCGTCAGGTGTATGTACAAAGCGCAGTGTAGGACCAAACGATACCATATCAAGATTGGGATAACGCTCCGAGAACAAACCACACTCCAGTCCTGCATGAATACCACGAACGATGGGCTCCTTACCGAACAGCTTCACATACGATGCCTTCACGATACGTTGCAAGTCGCTGTTCGAACGCATCTTCCATGCAGGATAACCATCAGAATGCTTCACCTCTGCACCAGCCAAACGGAAGCAAGCTCCAATAGTGGCACACATATTGTCGAGATTCGACATGACGTTGGAACGTTGTGACGATACAATCTTGATTTCAGCATCCAATGTCTCGATGCTGGCAATATTGCTTGATGTCTCAACCATACCATTCAAGGCTGGATCCTGACAGATGGCATAGATACCATTATCTACAGCCTGTAGGGCAAAGATGAAGTTGCGGGCTACCCCACTCTCAATGACCGGTTCTGCCTCGGTGCTCTCCATTGCCCATACCATCTGTGTGTCAGTCACACAGAACTCCTCTTCAACCAGCGAGGCAAAGATGTTCCAATCAGCCTTGACGTTTTCCTTAATAGCATTGGGAACGGCAATCACGAACATACCGTCGCGAGGAATGGCATTATGCATCTTACCGCTATTGAACTGAGCCAGACGCACACCTTCGTACCTGTTGATGGTCTGATACAGGAAACGACCTAACAGCTTAATGGCATTAGCACGTTGCTTGTTGATATCGTCACCAGAGTGGCCACCTACCAAACCCTTCAGCTGAGCACGCAAGAAGAATGAACCTGCAGGCGCATCCTCTTTCTTGAAGGCAAACTTTGCCGTCGTATTACGCCCACCGGCACACGATACAAAGATTTCACCTTCGTCCTCGGAATCAAGATTAATCAGGTAGTCACCCGTCATGAAGCCAGCCTTCATACCTTCGGCACCCGTCAGTCCCGTCTCTTCGTCGCGAGTGAAGACACACTCGATGGGACTATGCTCGATATCATCCGAAGCCAGCAGTGCCAGCTCCATTGCACAGCCAATACCGTCGTCAGCACCTAAGGTTGTTCCTTCTGCTGTCAGCCATTCACCGTCTATATACGTCTTGATGGGGTCATTATCAAAATCTATCTCGTAGTCCACCAACTTGTCACACACCATATCCATGTGACTCTGCAGAATGGTAGTCTTACGATTCTCCATACCCTTCGTAGCAGGCTTACGGATAATAACGTTACCCGTTTCATCGACTTGAGTGTCTAATCCGTGGCTCTCACCCCAGTTCTTCAAGTACTCAATCATCTTCTCTTCACGCTTCGATGGACGTGGAATCTGGTTAATCTTCGCAAATTCTTCGAAGACCACAGCAGGTTTTAACTCATTTTTATTCATATTTAATGATTATTTTAATGTTTAATATTAATGTTTCACTTTTAATTTGTACCTTTGCAGCCGCAAAGTTAATCATTTATGATGAAAATTCTGCTAACGAGTACGTTAATAATTGCTATAGGAATGGCATTTTTCCTCGTAAAAGTGCTTTTTCGCAAGAATGGCACCTTTTCGTCGCAACATATTCACGATAGTGAGGCCATGCGCGAGCGAGGTATTCATTGTGTCATTGACCAGGATCGTGAGATGCGTACCAAGAGCAGATTTGCCGTTGACGAGAAATCAAAATAACGAAACATCGGAATAAAAATAATAAGTAAGAAATGAAAAAGTACATGTTTATGGCCGCAGCTGCTATTGTAGCTCTGGCATCGTGCAACAACGAAAGTCCCAAGATGGACGAGAAGCCTGCAGCAGCCGAGGCTGGTCAGGAGGGCGGTGTAAAGATTGCCTACGTTGAAGTTGACTCGCTGATGACTCAGTATGAATTCTGCAAGGAGTTTACGCTTATTCTTGAGAAGAAGAGTACCAATGCCCGCAACACTTTGAACTCAAAGGGACAGGCACTGCAGAGTGCGATGGCTAACTTCCAGCAGAAGCTTCAGAACAATGGTTTCACCAGCCGTGAGCAGGCCGAAGGCCAGCAGGCAGCCATCCAACGCCAGCAGCAGAGCCTTCAGGAGTTGCAGGCTCGTCTGGAGAATGAGCTAGCTCAGGAGACCCAGAAATACAATGCAGGTCTGCGCGACTCTCTGTCACACTTCCTCGAAGCCTATAACAAGGACAAGAAGTACGACCTCATTCTGACCAAGCAGGGCGACAACATTCTCTACGCAGCTAAGCGTTTCGACATCACTGCCGACGTCATTAATGGTCTGAACAAGCGCTACAAGTCAACTTTGAAGACTGCTGAAGTCAAGAAGGACGAGAAGAAGAAGTAAGATATCTGATGTAAGATGTGAGGGATGGATATACAGAGAATTCTGACTAAACTCCGCATCACAGAACTTAACGAGATGCAGCAACACGCCGCCGAAGCTATCACAGGCTCCGACGGTGATGTTGTTTTACTGTCACCCACCGGTTCGGGCAAGACGCTGGCCTATCTCCTACCCCTTGTACAGTTACTTGACAACACTTCGAATGATATCCAAGCACTTGTCATCACTCCTGGACGAGAACTGGCTCTGCAGTCGCATCAAGTACTGCAAAGCATGGGTTGTGGACTGCGCTCAACAGCCTGCTATGGCGGACGTGCAGCAATGGACGAGCACAAGGTGTTGAAAGAAGTACGCCCGCAGATTGTCTTCGGTACGCCAGGGCGACTGAACGACCATCTCGACAAGGAGAACATCTCGCGCTACGGCATACATTATCTTATTATCGACGAGTTCGACAAATGTCTGGAGATGGGATTCCAAGCCGAGATGCAGAAACTCATCAAGAGCCTGCCTGGTCTTCAGCGTCGTATTCTGCTGTCGGCTACCAATGCCGAACAGATTCCCCAGTTCGTCAACATGTCGAAGAAAGGCACGTTGATAGACTTTCTGCCTGAGGAGGAACAAACCTCTGAACGCGTCACCCTCTACGAGGTGCATAGCCCTCAGAAAGACAAGTTGGAGACACTCCGTCAGTTGCTGTTAAGCTTTGGCGACGAGAGCAGCATCGTGTTCCTTAACTACCGTGAGTCCGTCGAGCGTGTCAACAGCTACCTACGTGAGCAAGGTTTCACGACCAGTTGTTTTCATGGCGGACTGGAACAACGCCAGCGCGAAGACCAGCTTTACCGATTCAGTAACGGCTCTGCCAACGTTCTTGTTGCCACAGACCTTGCTTCGCGTGGTCTCGACATTCCCAACATCCAGAACATCATCCACTACCATCTGCCTGAGAGTCAGGAGGGTTACATCCATCGCGTAGGCCGCACGGCTCGTTGGGATGCCACAGGCCGTTCGTTCTTTATCTTAGGACCTGAAGAACATATTCCTGAATATGTAGAAGGCAACATTGAGGAGTATCCACTCCCCTCTCTCTTCAGAGAGGGGGCGGGGGTGAGTCTTCCTAAGATGGCCACCCTCTACATCGGCAAGGGCAAGAAGGACAAGATTTCAAAGGGTGACATCGTGGGATTCCTCTGTAAGAATGGCGGACTGAAGGCCGACGAAATTGGTCGTATCGATGTCAAAGACCGTTATGCTTACGTGGCCATTCGTCGCGAGAAGGTCAAACAAACGTTGCATCTGGTACAAGGACAAAAAATAAAAGGTATTAAAACCATTGTTGAGGAGGTGCGCTAATGTTGAACGTTGAACGTTGAACATTGAACGTTTTTGCCACTCTGACTTGACAAAAAGCAATCAAATTGGCATATTTTGCTTAATTATTGCTCAAATATTTGGTTAATTGAAATAAAAAGTGTAACTTCGCGCCACGTTTTAGAAACAAATGTATCAACAAACAATAAAAAACTTTCAAACAAATGAAGAAGTACAACTTTAACGCCGGTCCTTCGATGCTTCCCCGCGAGGTCATCGAGAAGACCGCTCAGCAGTGTCTTGATTTCAATGGTTCGGGTCTCTCTCTGATGGAGATCAGCCACCGTGCAAAGGATTTCCAGCCCGTTGTTGACGAGGCTGTAGCTCTGGTAAAGGAGCTCCTCGACATTCCTGAGGGCTACTCAGTCATCTTCCTCGGTGGTGGTGCCTCTCTCGAGTTCTGCATGATTCCCTACAACTTCCTGATTAAGAAGGCTGCCTACCTGAACACTGGTGTTTGGGCCAAGAAGGCCATGAAGGAAGCTAAGCTTTTCGGTGAGGTCGTAGAGGTGGCTTCTTCAGCTGATGCCAACTACACCTTCATCCCCAAGGATTGGACTGTTCCTGCTGATGCAGACTATCTGCACATCACAACCAACAATACCATCTATGGTACTGAAATCCGCAAGGACCTCGATGTTCCCGTACGTCTGATTGCTGATATGTCATCTGATATCTTCAGCCGTCCTATTGATGTTGCCAAGTACGATGCTATTTACGCTGGTGCTCAGAAGAACCTAGCTATGGCCGGTGTTACTATCGTCATCGTTAAGGACGACGCTCTGGGCAAGGCTCCACGTGAGATTCCCACCATGCTCGACTATCGTACACACGTAGATAAGGGCTCTATGTTCAATACGCCTCCTGTAGTACCCATTTACAGCGCACTTGAGACGCTCCGCTGGATCAAGAAGAACGGTGGTGTTGCAGCAATGGACAAGCTGGCTCAGCAGCGTGCCGAAATCGTTTATGGCGAGATTGACCGTAACAAGTGCTTCGTAGGTACTGCCAAGGAAGAGGATCGTTCACTGATGAACCTCTGCTTCGTGATGGCTCCTGAGTACAAGGAGCTCGAGAAGGACTTCCTTGACTTCGCCGTATCAAAGGGTATGGTTGGCGTCAAGGGTCACCGTTCGGTTGGTGGCTTCCGTGCTTCTTGTTACAACGCTCAGACCATCGAAGGCTGCAACGCACTCGTAGCTTGCATGAAGGAATTTGAAGCTAACCACTAATTGATAATTGACAATTGATAATTGATAATTATGAAGATTCTTGTTGCAACAGAAAAACCTTTCGCAGCAGTTGCTGTGAATGGTATCAAGGCAGAAGTAGAGGCAGCCGGCAATGAGCTGGCCCTGCTCGAGAAATATACTGAGAAGGCACAATTGCTGGACGCTGTGAAGGATGCCGACGCACTGATTATCCGTTCGGACAAGGTCGATGCTGAGGTGTTGGACGCTGCCAAGCAGTTGAAGATTGTGGTTCGTGCCGGTGCCGGTTACGACAACATCGACCTCGCCGCAGCTACCGCACACAACGTCGTTGCTGAGAACACCCCGGGTCAGAACGCCAACGCCGTTGCTGAGCTGGTATTCGGTCTGCTGGTCATGGCCGTTCGTGGTTTCTACAATGGTAAGAGCGGTTCTGAGCTGCTCGGTAAGAAGCTCGGTATCCTTGCCTTCGGTAACGTTGGCCGCAACGTGGCTCGCATCGCCAAGGGCTTTGGTATGGACGTTTACGCTTACGATGCTTTCTGCCCTGCAGAGGTTATCGAGGCTGCTGGTGTTCACGCCGTTGCCAACCAGGACACCCTGTTCGAGACCTGCGACGTTGTATCACTGCACATCCCCGCAACACCTGAGACCAAGCAGAGCATCAACTACGCTTTGGTTGGTAAGATGAAGAAGGGTGGCATTCTCGTCAACACAGCCCGTAAGGAGGTCATCGACGAGGCCGGTCTCATCAAGCTGATGCAGGAGCGCGAGGACTTGAAGTTCGTTACCGACATCATGCCCGATGCCAACGACGAGTTCCAGAAGTTCGAGGGTCGCTACTTCTCAACACCTAAGAAGATGGGTGCCCAGACAGCCGAGGCCAACATCAACGCTGGTATCGCTGCTGCCAAGCAGATCAATGCCTTCTTCAAGGATGGCGACACCAAGTTCCAGGTAAACAAATAAATTTTGTAGGCCGAAAATTTGTAGGTCTCACAAATATTTAGTACCTTTGCAGCCGAAATTCGGGAAATGCCCCGTTTTTCGGCTCTTTTTTTAATGGTTGGTTCCGTAGCTCAGCTGGATAGAGCAACAGCCTTCTAAGCTGT
>CAMJDL010000010.1 GCA_946404405.1 uncultured Prevotella sp. | reverse complement strand
GACAAAGATACAAATTTTTCTCGAATTAAAACATAGATATTCTGTTTTTTTACTATATTACCTATTTTTTACTATAAATAAATATAGTTAGTAAAAAAACCGAGCCCACCAAATAGTAAGCCCAGTTTTTTCACTTCAGCCTTCAGCCATCAGACATCAGTTGATTCCATCGACTAATGTCACGACTCGGCAGAATTGAAGCAAGCTTCATTCTGCGCTCGCTGCTCCATTAGTTCTCGTCCAGCTCGTCGTCACCGCCGCCACCGCCGCCGTTGTTACCGCCAGTGTTCGAACCTCCGTTGCCCGTAGTTCCGCCACCCGTATTGCCGCCAGTGTTCGAGGGTGCGTTGGTGTTCTCACCCTTGGCAGCCGCAATCTCGGCCTTGGCCTTGTCGGTCCATCCGAACTTGACGTCCTTCTTCAGCTCGTCGCGAGTGAACTCGCCAGTCGACTGAGCCAACAGCTTGATGGTCTTCACGGCAGGACCGGTCTTCGCGCCCTCGGCCATTGTGCCCAGCGATGCCGTCACCGTCTTGTCCTGATCGGCGTCGTACAACTTATCCAGGGCATTGGCCTCCACGGTAGCCTTGAAGATGGCCAGATTCTTAATCTTCACCGTGTTGCCGTTCAACACCTGCTCGCGCACGCACTTCACGAAGTCCGTCAGCACACCCAGAATCAAGCCCTCGGAGAAAGCCGTGTTGTGCTCGGCCATGTGGCGTGCCATGTCGCTGATCTCCATCGACTCCTTGTAATTCACACGGGCGTAGGTCTTGCCCGCAGTTTCGGTTTCCGAATTCTCGGTCACCTTTGAAAGATACAGTTCTATCATACCTTTTGTCGTGTTTTTTATGGTATTAGAAACTCGTCAGGCCAACTACATCGGGTGGCCTTATCCCGCCTTTATTATTACGATACAAAGTTACGAATAATTTTTGAAATATCCAAATATTTTCTCAACTTTTTTCGTTAAAAAGTACACAAAAGAGACGGTTCTTCGACCTGAAGGTGCGAAGTGTGGCTTTGCAATCTTTTGTGTACTTTTTGTGTAAATAACAACCAACCATAATCATTCAGCAGAGCCATGTTATTTCCGCATAAAGGCATATTATTGCAAGATAAGGATATGTTATGACCGGATTCGTGACAGATGACAGATGACAGTTTCGAAACAAAGCCCATCAGCCCCATGGAGAATAATTCTATTTCTATTATTATTTATAAATATTTATATATATAGTATAAATATACAATTATTAATATAGATAATTATCTCTATAGGCCGACCACCCCCTTAAACTAAAACTGTCATCTGTCATCTGTCATTTTTCATATGCCAATGAATATTTACCAGAATTACTTTTAAATAACAGATTTTATTCGTATCTTTGCAGATGGTACTGGGATATCCGGACTAATAGAAGATAATGACACAGACGATAAACAATGTAGAGAGGCAATGGCGACCGGTTGACCCCATGCGGCACCATCGTGAAAAGGGATGGGACTACCGAGGCAGAGCCATCTATCATTTCACACTACCTGTGGAGGGGCGTTATCCGCTGTTTGGAACGCTCGAGGGCGAGAGTGCTGAAAAGGCTTTTGTCAGGCTAAACCCTTTCGGGCGACGAGTGTGTCAGATGCTCAGCGGACTTGCGCAATTCTACAAAGAAAAAGGCTATGCCCTGAAAATGCTGGCACAGATGGTGATGCCAGACCATGTCCATTTGGTAATCCAGGTGTTGGAACCGCTTCCGCAAAGCATTGGAGCGGTGGTGCGTGGATTCAAGAGCGGATGCACCAAGGTCTATAAGGAGGAGTACTATTGCAGAGGCGAGAACGCCACTGAGTTGCACAGTGATGTCCCTGTGCATTTTGCTCGCATTTTTGCGGACAGGGGTAGCATTTGGCAGCAAGATGCGGCCTATTATCACGAGCGTATCCTCCATGCTCAGGGACAGTTGAGCAGGATGATTGACTATGTAAAGGATAATCCGCGCCGCCTTTGGCTAAAAAGACACAATCCCGACCTTTTTCGGATACACAGAGACACAGTGCTTTGTGGGGTGTCGTTTACCTCTTTAGGCAACCATTTCCTGTTGCAGTGGCCCGATCGTCAGTTAGTGGAGATGTCACGGAGTGCCGACAGGGCGTCCATTGAGAAACGGCTGCAAGAGGTGTTGACAGCAGCCCGTAATGGTGCGGTGACTTATTCGGCAGCCATCAGCGACGGTGAACGGCTCATAGCCAAAACCGTTCGCGAACATGGCTTCCCCTTGGTGGTACTGCTGGCAGACGGTTTCCCTGCCGTAGGTTCTCCCCATGAGCGTTATTACAAACCAGGTGGAGTCTATTTCGAAGCCTGTTCAAAAGGTGCCCTGTTGTTACTGGAACCTAAAGAGAGTGCATACCTGCATCCCACTATCATCAATTTGGTGGAAGATGCCCTCCGCAGAAAGGCTGAAGCTAGGCACTACGCATATACTGCGCTGCCTTACGATTCTAAACGCTATCGTTTCATGGCGCTGAATGAGATAGGACGTTTGCTTGTCGAGCGATGACATGCATATAATGATTTCAATAAAACATTATCGATTTTTTCCTAAGATTCTTTGGAGTCTTAGGATTTTTTTGTAACTTTGCCCCTTGAACGCTGGCGCGAAGCCATAGTGAAGGTGCTGGTGTGACATTGTGGAATAAAAAAGAAGCGTTATGCTCGTCTTGTAAGTTGAAACCTGAGAAATTTCATGTACGGCAAGAGAACATGATGACTTCCACGTATAGCGTGGAATGTTATCCTATCTCCCGTACCAGGTTTTCTCAGGACCTCAACTTGAAGATGTGGACATACAGTTCCACGCTTCTCACATTAATTAAAGAGTCTTCTGAGGGACTGGGAGGATTGGGCAAAGTAAAACTATAGTATTATGGACTTTAAAGATTCAATCTTACAATTAGCAGATCGAGTTTCGTCTCTAAAAGAATCAATCTTAACTGAAGAGGCAACTAAAAACGCATTTATCATGCCGTTCATTCAGATTCTGGGATACGATGTCTTCAATCCCCTGGAGGTTGTGCCTGAGATGGATTGCGATATAACAAAAAAGAAAGGTGAGAAGATTGATTATGCCATCATGAAGGATGGCTCCCCAATCATGTTGATTGAATGCAAGCATTGGAAACAGGATTTGAACTTGCATGACAATCAGTTGAAGCGCTATTATGTCGCTTCAAAGGCAAAGTTTGGCGTGTTGACGAATGGCATAGTTTATAGATTCTATGCAGACTTGATTAAGGAAAACATCATGGACGACGTCCCATTCCTCGAAATTAATCTGGAGAAAATCCGTGAAGCACAAATTGAGGAAGTGAAGAAATTCTGTAAGGAGAACTTTGACTTGGACAACATTTTAAGCAGTGCCAATGAATTGAAATACATGTCTGAAGTCAAGAAAATTATACGTTCTGAATTCGAAGAACCATCAGCAGAACTTGTGAAATTGCTGACCAAGCGCGTCTATGAGGGCATTGTCACACAGAAAGTATTGGATCAGTTCACAGACATCGTGAAACGAGCATTAAAAAGTCACATCAATGATGTCATGAGTGAGAAACTGGGTATTGCCATAAAAGCCACCGAGGCAGCTGGTGCACCTATCCAATCCACATCACCTATTGCTGAGCAGAAGGACGAAGAGCCAGCAAAAGAGGATGATAAGGCATCAAAGATTATCACTACTGTCGAGGAGTTGGAAGGCTATTATATTGTAAAGAGTATAGTATGCGAGGTTATATCGTCAGAACGTGTAACCTATCGTGATTCCCAATCTTATTTTGCAATCTTTGCAGACGATAATAACCGCAGGCCCATTTGTAGGTTGCATTTCAACAACACAAACAATAAGCGTATTGGCTTTATTGATGAAAACAGAAACGAGCAAATGGAATGCATCGATAAGTTGGACGACATCTATAATTTTAAGAAACAACTGATAGAAGCAGCTAAACGTTACGTGTAAAATGGGGCTCGTCAGGCATATTTTTACAAATGATATTATAATGCTGGTGTTGGTACTCATCAACACTGGCATTATATTTATTAGTGGTTTCATGACCAATCAAGGGGGAAGCCTGCTCATGGTAGACAGCTTATTTACCTTACTGTTTCTATTTGAAGCTATTGTTAAGATTCAGGTTGATGGTTTCTCGCAATATTGGGCAAATGGCTGGAATCGCTTTGATTTTATCCTTGTAATGTTAGCTCTTCCTTCATGCATAAACGTTTTCGGAGTAGTATTCCCAACCACGAGTATTCTATTGTCATTACGAACGATGCGAGCATTTAAGTCTTTTCGTTTGCTTCAATTCATTCCAAACATAGATAGCTTGCTTAATGGAATTAAGTTGGCATTCAAGGCTTCTTTCATTGTAACTATCGGATTGATAGTATTTTTATTGGTGTTCAGTATTATTACGACATTCTTATTCGGCAGTTCATCGCCCCAGTATTTTGGAAATCCTGCTCTCAGTGTGTATTCAATCTTCCGCTTGTTCACCATCGAAGGGTGGTATGATATGCCAGAAGCAATTGCTACTAATAGCGGTACGGCTATGGCTATCTTTGCACGAATCTATTTTTCAATTCTCCTATTTATGGGTGGTATTATCGGGATGAGCCTTGTCAACAGCATATTTGTAGACGCAATGGCAGCCGACAATAATGACGAAGTTCTAGAGAAGCTAAATCAGTTAGAGAAGAAACTTGATAATCTTAAAATAGACAGCTGAATTCAATTTAATAAAATGACAAATGACAGATGACAGTTAGAAAACAAAAGTCTGTTGTCTTTGTTGGGATATTCAATAATAATTTGTATCTTTGCAAACGCAAAGAGATAAGTTGTTTTGTATATTGCATAATAATATAGATAAGCATGGAAACTCAATTAGTAAGGCTCGACAAGCCGTATAACATTATCTGTAGCCCAGATATTAAGTTTGGCCTACATATTGCCACACTGATAGTCGTAAATGAGAAGCCGGTGAAAGATGCCGAAACGGGGGATGTGGTTGACACGTACCCTGTAGCCAAAAGCTATCCCGTCGTGGGTGTCGAATACGGCATTGACGGTGAAGTGTGGATGAAGTCAGAACAGAAAGACTGCATGGTCATCTGCCGGGAGGGTGAGTCCGTTGGGCTATATACACTGAAGAAACTTATGGAGTTAAGTAGTAAGTCACACCACTTTATTGATTTTGTACTGATAGTCCCCGGGGCTCTCAGTATGGCATTACTGGCATACGGCTCGAAGTTTGAACTTCCCACCGATGACTCAAAGCACATCATAAACGACTACGAGGTACGACTTGAGTTCTCGGAGGAGAATAATGGTCAATCGTGTATGGTGTATGCATCAAAAGAGAGCGATTTCTATTTTTATGACTATTTTGACAACGAACCACCCTTCGTGAAAAAGATACATACCAATTCAGAATCCATCAAATACCTTGCCGACCTTCGCGACAGTTATGTGAGAGCATTCCACTATGAAGGCTTACACAGCATTACGTTCACTACCAAGGACAAGAAATACCAGTGGTTTGTAGATGATTTGAACGGAACGAAAGCAGATGCAGCAAGAGTATAGGCCCCTTTCGATGCTGGATGTCCTCTATTGGCAGAAGGTGTCAAAGCAAATGCCGCGGGATGACGTGGAGCAACTCCAGCGCTTCCTTCGGCAGCGTGCCCTCGATTGTGGGTGCGAAGAAGGGGTGAGTGTAGTTATTTCATCCATGACGGATCGCTTTGCCGACGAAGAGAGGGCAATGCTGAGGAAGCGGATGGATGAGTACGTTCGTCGTCTTGGCATTGCCGAACACCAGCGTATCGATGCGACTGACGAACAGATAGTGAAAGCCATCAAATGGACGCTGAACGATTTTGAAAGCGAAAAGGATTGGGGCGGCATCTACCGTATACTTGTGGACTATTGTCAGCATCTGGGCTTCACAGCCACCAAGACCGCTTTCGTGAGGCGGTTTGCCAAGATGGGCATCTACCCTAAGGACGATGTTGTCAAGGACATAGACCGTTTTCTCTCTCCTGCAATATATAAAGATGAGTATAACGGCAATCTCTTCAGCTATTATGCCATAGACAAAGGCGTTGGTGCGTATTGGCCTTCTTCCTATCGGG
The DNA here is from genome assembly GCA_946404405.1 of uncultured Prevotella sp. Classification (GTDB taxonomy): domain Bacteria; phylum Bacteroidota; class Bacteroidia; order Bacteroidales; family Bacteroidaceae; genus Prevotella. The sequence continues at coordinate 73,738 of CAMJDL010000010.1, read as the reverse complement.
AATGGCAGACAAGCGACATCACCAGCAATGACTTCATCCAACGCAGGAAGATTGCCGGTATTTTCCTGAAGAATCTTGTCAAAGCCACGGAGAGTCAGTAACTGTCAAAAAAGTGTACTAACGTAGTACACCAGCAAAAGTCGCTATACTAATTCTATCCTAATACCCGTGCTGTACGTAGCCACAACAACTACGTACATTTTTTATATGTACCTTTGTGAAAAGTTTAATTTCTAACATCACAAAGGATATGAAAAAAGCAATTTTTGCAGTGAATCCCCGTCTGAAAAATAGTACGACGGGTGAGATTGAGAAGAAGTACAATCGTGGTTATGCAGAGCCAGGAACGGAAGAGCAGATTTTGAAGATGCTCAACTGCGAGGATTTGCCCCAGATGCGTTCCGAGATTCGTGACGAGGGTAAGGAGGAAGTGAAGGACATGTTGCCCACCATCTGTCCGCACTACTCGCAGTTCAAGAACAACCATCGTGCCCAGGCCGACATCATTCCAGAGGCATTCACCTACAAGACGTGCAATGACATCGACGAAAAGTCGTTGGTCGAGCAGGCCATCAAACGTGCACTGGAGGTGAACGAGGACGAGATGTCGGAGTTCCAGGGCATGGTGGAGTACATCGACTATTCGCCCCGTAAGAAGTGCCACATCTGGCTTCGTATGCCAGTGGGTATGACCATAGAAGAGACTCAGAAAGCCTTCTGCGAAGAGATTGGCGTTCCCTATGACGAAAGCTGTACCACACCTGAGCGTTACATCAACATGACGGGCGACGAGGTCTATCGTTCGGAGCGTTGGCTGCAGCCCCTAAGCGACGAGGAGATTGAGGAACGTCGCGAGGCTTTCCTGCTGCGTGGACTTGATGTGGACGGTCGTCCGTTGAAGAAGCCTGAGACTGTTGTCCCCCAAACGACTCAGATGCAGAATACTATGACAGAGGTTGCTGTTGCCAACGACCGAACCCGCTTCATCGCAAAGGAGTGTCTGAAGGAGGTTGGTCTCACGGTGAACGACCTGGTAGATATTGGTGGCCGTCACAATGCCGTGAAGTCCGTGCTGTCGGTAGGTGCTACCCAGCTTTTGACTAAGCCGGAGTTCTTGGGTGTCCTACAGGAAATGACTCCAGTGTACTTCAGGGAGAAAGAGTGCCAGCAACTGGTAACCGACTTCTACACAAAGTACACAGACGACAGCCAGAAACTGACCCAGTTCCAACGTCAGGTGTTTGCAGCCAGTCGTAAGATTAGTCAGGCAAAGACAACAACTAAAGCTGACGTTCAGGACACTGAGACACCTCAGGTCATCTATGGCGACACAGCGTCGCTAAGCGAGATTTACTCCAGTCCCGTACCGCCACGTCTTTCAAAGAGCGCAATGCCTCGTTTCGTCAAGACGGCAACAGGCCCTGTACCTGAGGACACGAAAGAGACTGGTTCCCAAGCCATGTTCCCGCCATTGGGCATGTACTGCGATGCCAAGTTCATCTACATCGACGAGACTGTCCGTGAAGCCCGTCAGAACTGCCTAATCATGGCCGGTACAGGCGGTGGCAAGGACTCAAGCACCAAGCACATGTTGAAACATCTGGAGACTCCTCAGAAGACACAGGACGGACCTAACCGCATTGTACTTGAGAAGTACAAGGATCAGTGCAATCGCAAGAACCAGAACGAAGACAAGCCCGAGCGTCCCAACGTAGCCGTGAAGAGTGTGGCCTGCGACATTACCAAGGCGCGATTGGCCGAGTTGATGTCCGACTCGCAGGGAAACATCATCCACACCCGAATGATTGAGTTCGACCAGTGGTTTGCCGTTGAAGGTTGGAAGCCAGGACCCAACTGTCCGTTCACCTATCTGAAGATGGCCGACGACGAGGATAACCCATTCGGACAGGAGCGTGTGGGCAGTCAGAGCGTTACTTATCAAGGCCCGCTCAGCATCAACTGGAATGCATCGACCACGCCGGGCAAGGCGGTATACTACTTCAAGAATGCCATGACCGACGGTCCTATTAGCCGACTGACGCTGGCCACCGTACCTGACCGTGGACTGGGTGCCCCAATCCCCAAACACGGCAAGTACGACGAGAAGTACGACGCGCGGTTGAAACCCTTCATCGATAACCTGCGTCAGACGCACGGAGAGGTCAACTGTCCGCAGGCTCGTCGCATGGCAGAGCGTCTAAAGGCTGAACTCGACGACTTTGTGGTGAAGTCGGGCGATGAAGTGCTCGACAATCTTGGACGCAGAGCCTTGGTTTCTGTATTCCGTAAGGCCATGTTAATCTATATTGCCAACGGCAAGAAGTGGGAGAAGGCAATAGAAGGTTTCTGCCGTTGGAGTCTGCACTACGACCTTTGGCTGAAACTCCATTTCTTTGGCGACCTGATTCGCCATGCCGACAGTCAGGTGAAGACATCGAGCCGTGGCCCGGCAAACCTGTTGGAACAAATCCAGAAAGACGAGCAAGGCCGCTTTAACTATAACGCCGTTGTCGTTGCCCGCTTGCAGAACGGAATGGAAGAGAAAGGTACTGGCAACATGATAAGCCAGTGGGTTAGACGAAAGCTGATAACAAAGTTAGACAAGGACTGTTTTCAGCTTATTGAGAAGTCTAAAAATGACAGATGACAGATGACAGTTTATAAATAAAACTCAAGGGCTTGCTTCACACTACGCGGAGCAGGCCCTTGAACTTTTCAGGTTTTCTTATAAAGCAGAACTATCACCCCAAAAAAATGGGGACAGTTATGTTTCTTCCAACGGAGCATTCTTCAGTTTCTTAAGTGCTTCGCATAACTGGTCGAGCCTCCTCACGCTCGGCCATTCCAAGCGAGCTTGATGGCTCTCGCTTAATCGGAGCCTTGTCGTCGCTGATGCCGTGCGTCACATACTTGAAGCAACCATCCGTCACGTAGGCAAACCAACGCGACGGGTCGCCCTCGCGCTCCATCTGATCACCCTTGCGGTAAGACACCGCCTCACCCTCACGCTCGCAAAACTCACGCAGCACCTGAAGGTCAATACTGTTATTGCTGAATTTGACGTTGTCGAAATCCGTCACAACTCGGCAAAGTTCAAGCGCACTTAACTCTGCTCTCGCTGCTCCAGATTTTCTGTTCCATAAGTCAGTCGTGTCGTTTAGAAATTAACTTAATAGTTTTTGGGCTGCTTCGGTCAGCACATAGCGCTGCGTAGGGCTCTTAGGTGAGTCTGTGGTTATTCGAGTCCGTTCTTCTTCATCAGCTTTCGCAACTCGCGGTTGGAGATGCTGGCCTGGTCGGACTTGTCGTAGATGGTGACGAGCGTGATGTCTGCACCGTCGCTCTCGACGAGCACGGTGTGGGTGATGACCCTCGCGCCGCCGCTCTTGCCCTTGGCCTTCGAGGCGATAGGGAAGCGCACCTTGCGCAGGTGCTTGCCCAACGGCTCGCCCATGAGCGGTGACTTGCGCAGGGCATCGAGGAAGTCGCGGTAGTCGTCCTTCATCGAGGGATAGCGCTTCGCCAGTTGCTTCAGGTCGCGAGCGAAGTCGGGCGTGGTATCAATCTTACAGTTCATTGAGCAGGTCCTCCGCATTGATGCCCTGGAGTTCGCCGTCCTTCATCTGGCGCAGCTGTCCGAAAGCATGGTCAACCTTGGCAAGTGCCTGTTCCTTGGGCGTGGCAGCCGAGCGCACCACGTCGGCCTCGCTGTACGTCCAGCCCATCTTTGCAATCATCTTCTTGAAGAAGCTGACCTCGTGGTTGGGGATGTTGATTGTAATTGCCGTCATAACGTCGTCGTATTTATTTTTCTGCGTGCAAAGATACGAAATAATCCGAAAATTAATCGCAATCGCGCTGAAAAAGTTGCAATGTTTAACGAAAAGCCCTCAGCAAAGGTACGGAAAACGGCACAAAAAAAGCCCTAGGGCTGAGGGAAGAGGGAAGATGGCTGATGTGCCATATGTTATTTTATGCGAATTTTTCGATTATTATTTGTGTTATCGTTAATAAAATAGTTACTTTTGCAAGAAAATAGGGCAAAAGTGACTGTTTTGAGCCTGTTTTCACGAGAAATTTACAACTAGAATACCGATAAATTAATAAATATGTAAAGAATTTATGATTAAACCATCTTACCAAGTTTCAGCGGAATCAATCAATTTGATTGCCGAAATATCAGAACAGATTGGAATCTTAGAGACGCTCACTGGGCGCACTCCAGAGATTCATGATGAGCAATTCGACCCCTTCAAGGAAGACGATCTTTTACGGGCACACGAAAAAATGGTCGACGGATTGAGTGAGGGGATAGGACGCTACTGTCAGAACGACCAACGCATCCAACTACACATGGCGATGCTCTTCGACTGGTTGACTCACACAGACGAGCACCCACTCATTAGCAGTTGTATTTTTCATTACGAATTAACCGAAATTCACCCCTTTTCGGAGGGTAACGAGCGTCTGGGACTATACTGGCAGGCACTGCTTTTAGCCCGTTGGCGCCCGATTTTGGCAGGTCTTCCTTTTGAAACCACAGTTGTAGAGCGCCAGCAGGAATATCGTCGCGTATTGGCTTATATCGGTGAAATGGCAAAAACCGCCCATTTCATCGAATTCATTTTGCGCTGTTTACTGGATATTATATCACAGGAGGTAAAGAATAAAGTAGAGAATAAAGTAAAGGATAAAAGTAGAGAAAAAGTACAGAATAAATCGCCGAAAAGCGCCGAAAACGAGGGCAATGAGGCACACCTTACCAAGTCTGAGCAGCGAATAGTCAAGCTTCTAGCCGACGATCCACGCATCACTATAGGCACCATTTCCCGCCGCCTACAACTGTCTGAAGCCGGTGTAAACAAGGCTTTGGCGGGTTTGCGCAAGAAAGGAATCATAGAACGCATAGGAGCCAACAAGAACGGAACGTGGAAAGTCAATAAATAACTCTTTACTTAAATACTTATTAGTTAAAATTCTCGGTATCAATCTATTATAAACAAATAAAAAGAGAGGGTTAAAACCAACACCAGTCCTCTCTTTTACCTTCAATCGCCCGCTTCCCCCTTCTTCACGCCCTTAACAAACGTCCTTGGTACAAAACATTCCTATTATTTTACATTATCAGACATTCTGATTCTCATGTTTTTCACCATTTTATTGGCAAATATCCATCCTTCCATCAAACGAATCACATTTCTTCTCAGCTTCTCCCCCACCCTTCGCATCATGCTTCATTATCAAGTAAACGCACCTACCTAATCAAAGGAGCGACATCTCCAACCCGTTTACTTCATCCCCAAAGGATTCTTCCTTTTTCACTCTGAGACTTTCTTCATCCATCTGAAAATTATCTTAATCGTCTCTCTAAACACCGCGTCTAAACACCACCGAAATATTGTATAATATTTTCATTTGTGTATATCGGACACTATTCTAATTGTGTCCTTCAGATTTTAAAATAGGTAGGGTTTTAAAAAAGAGGACATGCCCACAGACATGCCCTCTTTTGCTATTTCGGAACGGACTCGATTAGAAGTCCTTCGTCATTTCCTTGACCTCAGCGTTGATATGGTCTATGAACTCCTGGATGGTCATCACCTTCTGCTCGCCACCGCCCTGAGGACGTACGGCAACGGTGCCATCCTGTTGTTCCTTCTCGCCGACAATCACCATGTAAGGTATGCGCTTCAGCTCGTTGTCGCGAATCTTACGGCCCAGCTTCTCGTTGCGCAGGTCGATGGTAGGACGAACGCCTCCAAGGTCGAACTTCTTAGCGACTTCCTTGGCATAGTCGTTGTACTTCTCGGACAGCGGCAGGATAGCCACCTGGTCGGGTGTGAGCCACAAGGGGAAGTGACCGCTGGTGTGCTCGATGAGTACGGCACAGAAACGCTCCATAGAACCGAAGGGTGCACGGTGAATCATGACGGGTGTCTTCTTCTGGTTGTCCTCGTCGGTGTACTCCAACTGGAAGCGCTTCGGCAGGTTGTAGTCCACCTGGATGGTACCCAGCTGCCAGCGACGGCCAATGGCGTCCTTAATCATGAAGTCGAGCTTAGGACCATAGAAAGCAGCCTCACCGTATTCTACCTTGGCAGGCAGTCCCTTCTCCTGACAAGCCTCGACGATAGCCTTCTCAGCCAGTGCCCAGTCCTCGTCGGTACCAACATACTTGTCGTGGTCGTTAGGATCGCGCAGCGAAATCTGAGCCTCGAAGTTGAAGCCGAAGGCGGTCAGCACGATGCCGATGATATCCATTACGTTCAGGAACTCCTGCTTCACCTGGTCGGGACGACAGAACAGGTGGGCATCGTCCTGCGTGAACGAACGTACACGGGTCAGTCCGTGCAGCTCACCACTCTGCTCGTAACGGTAAACGGTACCAAACTCAGCAATACGCAGAGGCAGGTCGCGATACGAACGGGGCTTCCATGCGAAGATTTCGCAGTGGTGAGGACAGTTCATGGGTTTCAGCATGTATTCCTCGTCCTCCTCGGGGGTATGGATGGGCTGGAACGAGTCCTTGCCATAGTGTGCATAGTGACCAGAGGTGACGTAGAGGTTCTTAGAACCGATATGCGGCGTGATAACCTCCTGATAGCCGAAACGCTTCTGAACCTTGCGCAGGTGGTCCTGCAGGCGCAGACGGAGTTCGGTACCCTTTGGCAACCAGATGGGCAGACCCTTACCAACCTTATCGGAGAACATAAACAGCTCCATCTCCTTACCAATCTTACGGTGGTCGCGCTTCTTAGCCTCCTCGAGCATTTCCAAATACTCGTCGAGCATCTTCTTCTTGGGGAACGAGATACCGTACAGACGCTGCATCTGCTCACGAGTAGCATCGCCACGCCAGAAAGCGCCTGCTACAGAGGTCAGCTTCACGGCCTTGATCTCGCCTGTATCCACAAGGTGCGGACCACGGCAGAGGTCAGTAAATGCGCCCTGCGTATAGGTTGTGATAGAACCGTCTTCAAGATCCTGCTCGATGTGCTCGCACTTATAGGTCTGTCCCCACTCAGCAAACTGCTTCAGGGCGTCGGCCTTGGCCACCTCCTTGCGAACCACGGGCTCCTTCTTGCCAGCCAGTTCCTTCATCTTTGCTTCAATCGTTGGGAAGTCGCTCTCCTTGATCATCTCGCCGTTAGGCAGCAGGACGTCATAGAAGAATCCGTTTTCGACAGCAGGTCCGAAACCGAACTGGATGCCTGGATATAATTCCTGCAGAGCCTCGGCCAACAGGTGGGCTGAAGTGTGCCAGAAGGTATGCTTACCCTGCTCGTCGTCGAACTTATAGAGGGCAATCGATGCATCCTCCATAATAGGACGGTTTAACTCAACAGTTTCTCCATTCACGCCACAGCTTACAACGCTGCGTGCCAGAGCAGGAGAAATGCTCTCGGCAATCTGAAAGCCAGTCACGCCCTGCTCATACGAACGAACAGATCCGTCTGGAAATGTAATGTTAATCATATCTACAATATATGTTTGAATTTAAATCGGGTGCAAAATTACAAAATAATTATGAATTATGCATTATGAATTATGCATTATTTTACTTTCTCACTTTCTTAATAATCGCATACGCGGTATAAAGTCCCAATTCGCCCGCTTTCGAGAGGTCGCTGACGGCTTCGTCCTGCTGTTTCAGAGCCAGCCGGGCCAATCCGCGATTGTAGTAGGCCTCAGCCAGATTCGGGTCAAGCTGAATGGCACGCGTATAATCCTCGATGGCATGCTGGAACTCGATGCAGCGCACATAGGCATTGCCTCGGTTGTAGTGCAGGTAGGTGTTGGCAGGCGCCAGATTGATGGCCTGCGTCAGGTTTTCCAGCAGGTGTGCCGTCATCAGCGGTACGTCGGTCGAGTCCTGCTGAGCCTGGATAATGGCTTGCAACCAAAGAGCTACGGCAGATGTCGGGTCGCGCCGGATATAAGGCGTCGCATCCTTGATAGTGCTCTCGCCACAGACGATGTAGAGCTGCTGGTCGGGCGGCAGGACACGATTCAGCGAGTCAACCTGACGATCGTAGGCAATATACTTTTTGACTGCATTCTGCTGGCGTTGAGTAGAAAGTACATACATGGGCTGATAGTCCATGCCAACCTTCTGGTTCTGCACGCGTCCGCGATAGGCGCTCTGATACTCCTGCTGCGAATCCTCTTCGTCGGCCATCGCCAGCTGGTTGTACTTCTCGATATCCTCGTCGCTACGCTTACGCATCTGTTTCTTCGACAGTCGCGGCTGCTTGCCGAAACGCTTGTCGATTTGTGCCTTCAGAATACGGAACTCGTCCAGTTCGGCCTGCTTCTTCATACCCAGTTTACGATAGCATTGTGCACGCTGGTGCAGACCCGTCCAGAAGTTCGGGTACTCGTCGATAACCTTGGAATAGTCGCGGATAGCAGCCTTCGGATTACCCGTCTGCTCTAACAGCAAAGCGCGGTTGTAAAGGGCCATGAGGTTGTCGGGCTCCAGATTCAGCACGAAATCGAAGTCCAGAATGGCACGGTTGTCGTCGCCCACCTGAGCACGCAACAGGCCTCGGTTGTAGTGTCCGAGGAAGTTGTTGGGGTCGAAGTCGAGTGCCGAGTCATAGTCGGCCATCGCACCACGCAGATTACTTTGATTGAAGCGCGCCATAGCGCGATTGATATAGAGGCCTGCCTCCTTGGGCAACAAGTGGATAGCCTTGTTAAGGAATTCCTCGGCATCCTTCCATTCTGAGCGTGCCAACGAGATACTGGCTCGCTGCGCCCATACGCCACCGTTGTAAGCATCGAGTTCTACACTCTTGTCGAGGGCACTGATGGCCTTCGTCGTATCCTTCAGCAACAGGTAGGCTTCGGCCTGCATAGCGGGCACACGCGCATTCTTGCTCCATCGCGTCGCCATCGTATCCAAATCTCTAAGGGCACCTTCATAGTCCTTCTGCTGAATACGACACAGCGCACGATTATGCCATAGTCCCTGTGCCTCAGGATCGTAGCGCAGAGCGGTGTTATAGTCGCCGATGGCCGCGTCGTAGTTCTTCTGCTGGATACGACAGAGACCGCGCAACTCATAGCTGCCTACGATATAGGGATTTCGCTCGATAGCCTCGGAACAGTCGCGTTCGGCCCCGGCATAGTCGTCGAGATAATATTTCGCAACAGCCCTGTAGAACCAAGGTTCGTAAAGATAGGGCTTGGCAGAAATAGCTTGATTAAAGTATTGGATGCTCAGCACATAGTCTTCGTAATAGAGCGCCGAGCGTCCTATCATCACCAGTCGGTCGGTGTTGAACTGAGCATGAGCAACCAGTGGGAACAATATAAGAAGGTAAAAAATGCGCCGCATTTTTACCTTCTGACGGGTTTAGTCTTATAACCACAACGGTAGCGCCCCAAAGTCAGCGCCTTCAGCTTGGCCTTGATAAGCTGCTTGCGGAGCGGAGAGATATGGTCGATGAACATCTTACCGTCCAGATGGTCGAACTCATGCTGCATCACGCGAGCCAAGTAACCCTCAATCCATTCGTCGTGATGCTGGAACTGTTCGTCGTCCCACTCCACATGGATGCGTGTGGGGCGCCCCACCTTCTCGTGAATGGCAGGCAGCGACAAGCATCCTTCTTCGCTGGTATCGGTCTTCGAGTCGTCAGCCTCGATGATGTGCGGATTAATGAACACCTGACGGAATCCCTTATATTCGGGCATATCCTCAGAGAGCACGTCAAGATCAATGACCGACAAACGGATGGAACGCCCGATTTGCGGTGCTGCCAATCCGATACCTTCGCTCTCGGCCAGCGTCTCCCACATGTCGGCAATCAGCTGTTTCAATTCGGGATAGTCGGGTGTAATGTCTTCAGCCACTTTTCGCAATACGGGCTGACCATATATATAAATAGGTAGAATCATAATATGCGGCCTTTGGCCTAAATGATAAATGATGAATGATAATATTATTTGCGACTACGGAGGTAATCCTCAAGGATTATCGTGGCCGAGATCTCGTCGACAAGAGCCTTGTCCTGTCGGGCTTTCTTCTTCAGTCCGGCATCGAGCATTGCCTGATGGGCCAATACGGAAGTGAAACGCTCGTCGTAGTAGTCGATGGGGATATCCGGTCGCTGCTTGCGCCAACGGTTGACGAACTGCTGGACGCGTGCCAGATTCTCGCTGGGCTGACCGTTAGGCTGACGGGGCTCGCCAATGACGATGCGCTCCACCTGCTCACGCCCGACATACTGCACCAAGTAGTCAAACAACTCGTGCGTAGCCACCGTAGCCAACCCGCCGGCAATAAGCTGCAGCGGGTCGGATACAGCAAGCCCCGTTCGTTTCTTTCCGTAATCTATTGATAAGATTCGTGCCACTGCTTATTTAGAGTAAAGCAGCCAAGCGCCAGGATACTTTCCTTGCAGCGAAGTACGGCTTGCAGCAGCTTCGGCCTTTGTGGCAAATGTTGTAGCAATGACGCGGTACATAGCGGGTTCCACGTTCTTGTTGACAACTACCTGAGCATTATATCCCTGCTGCTTCAAAGTCTGCTGCAATCCCTCAGCATTAGCTTTCAGAGAGAATGAACCAACAACCACACTGAAATTATTCAGACCGTCACCGTTTACAACAGAAACAGTCTCCTGACGAACCTGTACGTTATCACCATTATCCATAACCTGCGTCTGGTCGGCGGCTTTCTCCTGCAACGGAGTGACTACGGCAGCCTCTGTCTGCTGCTCGACTGCGGCAGTCTGCTGTTCGGCCTGCTGCTCGGCCTGCTGACGCTGCTGCAATTCCTCTTGCTGCTTAGCCTTCAGATAAGCCTGTTTGTAGGCACTCTCGCTCGATTTACAACTTGTAAAAGCCATTGCTGCGCACACTGCTGCGCAAATTAAGGTGTACTTTTTCATACTTTTTTCCTTTATAATTTAATCCTTTATTTTATTTGTTGTTCCTAAAAAACACCGCAAAGTTACAAATTCTACATCAATTTCAAAAAAAAAGGTGCGTAAAGTTTGTTAATTTCGAAATCTTTCCGTACATTTGCCAACGAAAACTTGTTTTACTTATTAAAATTATTAAATATTATGAGAAGTTTAGGTTATTTAGGCGCATTTGTCGGCGGAGCTTTGGCTGGTGCAGTGATTGGACTTTTGATAGCCCCTGAAAAAGGTGTTGACACCCGCAGTAAAATCACCGATGCTGTTGATGACTTCATGAAGAAGCACAACATCAAGCTGAGCCGCAAGCAGGTCAGCGACCTCGTTGACGACATTGCCGACGCAGCTCCCGAAGTATAAGATTGATCATTAAATAGATGTTGTCGAGCGACAAGAATGTAGAGTCCATCGCGCAATTGGTGGAATCTGTCAAGAATTACGTCGGGCTTCAGGGCGAATACCTGAAACTTGACGTTATCCAGAAGATAGTACGTCTGGCCACAGCACTAACGCTGACCTTCGTCTTTCTTCTCTTAGGCATATCCTTCCTGTTCTATCTCTCATTTGCCTGCGTCTACTGGCTTGTCCCTTTCACAGGCACTGCCCTCGCCTTCTTACTCGTTGCCCTCTTTTTTCTGGTTCTGCTCGTCGTTGTTTTCGTCAACCGTAAGGCGTGGATTGAGCGTCCGCTTGTCCGCTTCCTGGCTGACGTCCTAATCAACTAAATCTCTCAAAACTCACGTCCCATGTATAGTTCACTCGATGAAATACAGTCGCGCAAAGACCAGCTGAAGGATGAAATTCATGAACAGTCAGGCCAGATATCAAACCTTTGGCATGAACTTACTGCGCCAGAGCAATCAAGCAGTAAGGGGGAACTTGTAGCCCATCTGGTCAGCAACAGCATTACTGCCATCGACGGATTCCTGTTGGTACGCAAACTCATGCGCAGCTACAGCTACATTTTCGGACGCAAGAAACGCAAATAACCTTATATTATACAACAATCAAGCGGGCACCTTTCGATGTCCGCTTAATTAATATCATTCTCACACAATTCCAGCCTTTCTCAATTTCTCTCGCATCTCTTCGTTTTGCCGGATGAAGCGCTCGATGAAGACGTTCTGTTCGCCAATGCGCCAACGCTGATATATTATGATAGCTATCAATACCAGCATCACAACAATCATGGTAGTAGTTAGAGCTACTGTAAAGATAAACGTTAATTCCATACGCTTTAATAATATTATTTCGATTGCAAATTTAATGCAACTGATGAAAACAATAGTCTCATGGTAGGAAAAAATAGTCTCATTTCGAGAAAAACTGCATTTCAACAGTCTCAAATCGAGAAAAAAAGAAGTCTGACAAGAGATTGTCAGGCTTCTGGTTATCGTTGAAATGGATGATTTTTGTTATTTACTGGCAACCTGACGATAATCAGATGGCGACATACCGTAGGCATCGCTGAATACGCGGAAGAAAGAACTACGCGAGAAGCCAGAAAGCTCAGCTATAACCGTCACGGGGTCTCGGGTCGTTGCCAGCAAGTGGGCTGCATATCTCAGACGGTACTCGTTAAGGAATCCGTTAACACTCTTGCCATTGGCGCACATACTGATAGCATCAGTGACATAGTGTTCGTTGGTACCGAGGATTTGAGCTATACGATTACGGTCGAGTTCCGGGTCTGTATATATGCGGTCTGATGACTCCATGAGATCGCAGATACGACGGAAGAGCTGCTGCTCAGTAGTGAGTTGTTCTTCGGGTTCTGCCTTCAAATGTTCAATAGCTTGCTGCTGCTCCTGCTCGCGTTGTTCCATGTCAGCAATCAGACGGCGATTCTTCTCAAGGAGTACCTTATTATATATATAGGAGCGCCTAAGCAGGTAGGCAATAAGCAGACAAATAAAGATTGCAGCGATGACGAGAATGCGATAGACGGTACCCTTAAATTCTGACTCTTCCAGTGCCAGTTCCTTCTCGTGTGTCTGGTAGATAACGGCCAATTCACTGGCATCGTTCTTTTTCTGCCAGATGAGAGCAGAGTCAATAGCTGCGCTCATGCTGTCAGCAATCATCAATGCGTCAGCGTTTCGACCAGCTTTGCGATAGACCGAATAGCGTGGAGACAGGCGGGTGGAAATGATGTCGAAAGTCATCTGCGCACCATCAGTTGCCAAATAGGTACTGTCTATCTGCTCGTACCAGTAAGCAGCCTTGTCGTAGAGGCCTGCAGCAATCAAGTAGTCGGCAGCCTCTCTATAACCATCAGGTTCCATGATGCGGCTGTTGGGTACTGAGGCGTAAGTAGCGGCAGCTTCGGCAGAATGCCCAGTTTCTTGTAGGTAGAGTGCCCGTTTAAGGGCAATATGACCTCTCCATTCCTCAATAATCAAAGAGTCGCCCTTTTGCTCAAAGAGGGGAAATTCCTGTTCAACACGGTCGAGCCACTCTTTTGCCCCTTCAATGTCTCCCATTTTATAAAGGTAGTCAGAGATGCTCATGCTTATCCAAGGCAGTTCCGCTCTTTGATTTGCTTGAATAGCCTGTTGTTGCATCTCGTATGCCTTCTGCCACGTGAGCCGCGCCTCGTCGTTATGGTGCAATTGCAACTGACAGTCGGCCATCAACATCAGCAAGGATGCCTCGACACTTTTTGGAAAAGCTGTGTTTTCCTTTGCCTGAGCCAGCAGTTTGGATACAATGTCCAAGGCTCCTTCGGTATCTCCTCTTCTGAAGCGCAGATACGACCATCTGTAACCTGCATCAGTATAGCTTTCCCAATCATGAGAAGGATTGGAGGCGTAGCCCTTATATGCTTTCTTATAGAAGTTCTCCGCAATTCGCATCTTCCATGCGCGGTCATACTCAAGACCACGCAGATAGTCAGCCTTCGACGTCGTAATCATCTTCGCCTGCTTCATACTGTCGATAAGGACTAATGTACGGTCAAGGTCATTTGCCTTGCGTGCTTCGTCATATTGCTGCCAAGCAGTTTTTTCCTCCACATCCTTTGTAGCATCGTTGCCGTTATTACAACTCACAATAAGCAGTACAGTGCAGAGTATCCAGATAATATTTATGAGATTTCTTCTTGACATCATTCTTTTCTTCTGATTTATGCAATATCAATGACCTGACCATCGAATGCCATTTGGATATTTGAAGGCAGCAGTCGATTGACGTCGTCGTGGCGTGGCATATCGTGACTGCTGTGGATGAGCCACGTCTGAGAGGCAGCAATGTGCTGAGCAAAACTAACGGCCTCGTCAAGCGTTTGATGAGAGTGATGCGGAAGTGGTCGTAATGCGTTCAAAACCAATACATCACATTGTTCAGAGTAAGGAATTTCCTCAGGAGCGATGGACTTCATGTCGGTAATGTAAACAAGCGTCTTTTGTCCTTGCGAAATACGATAGCCAAGAATAGGAAGATCGTGGTGCATGACCTGAAAGGGAGTTATGCGAAAATCGCCAATAGTAAAAGTCTCGTGAGGATGAATCTCATGAAGTTGGATGGCCGGCACACCAGGATAGCGATGTTCGGCAAAGCAGTAAGGCAGCATTTGTAGCATACCCTTACGGGCGATAGGGTCAGCATAGACATTGATTTCGCCAAACTGACAATAAGGACGAATATCGTCCATACCGCCCATGTGGTCGTAGTGGGCGTGAGTAATAAGGATGGCATCAATACGTCGGAAGGGGTGTGGCATAATCTGCTCGCGGAAATCAGGTCCGCAATCGATGAGTATTCGGGTTTTGTCCGTCTCAATGAGGGCAGAACAGCGCAACCGTTTGTCGTGAGGGTCTGAGCTTGTGCAGGTGTGACACTGACAGCCAATTGTGGGGACGCCACACGAAGTTCCCGTGCCTAAGAAAGTTAGTTTCATATCACATTAACTTCGGGATGGATATCAATACCAAACTTATCTGACACATCCTTTCGGATAGTCTCACAGAGATCTACAATTTCCTGACCTGTAGCGCCACCAAGATTGACGAGAACGAGAGCCTGCTTATCATGAACCCCTGCCCTACCAAGCGACTTGCCCTTCCAGCCACATTGTTCAATCATCCAACCTGCGGGAATCTTTTCGTGGTCTGTGTCAACAGTATAGTGAGGCATTTGGGTATACTGGGCAGCCAATTCCTCATACTTCTGACGACTGACTACCGGATTCATAAAGAAGCTACCAGCATTGCCCTGCACCTTAGGATCGGGCAGTTTGGCATTGCGTATATCGATAATAACCTGACGCAACTGCTGGGCTGTGGGTTCAGCAATGCCCCGACGCTCTAATTCACTACGGATATTGCCATAGTCGAGACGAGGTTGATAGACGTTGGAGAACTCATAGACTACCATCGTAATGAGAAAGCGATTTTTCCACTCCTGTTTGAAGCGGCTCTTACGGTAGCCATACTGACAGTCGTCGCGGTCAATGATACAAAAGTGTCCTGTAGCTATTTCAACAGCATGAACTTCGCGAATAAAGTCTTTAGCCTCAACGCCATAAGCTCCAATATTCTGCACAGCAGATGCACCCACATCGCCAGGAATGAGCGATAGGTTCTCCGCACCGTAGAGTCCGTTTTGCAAGCTAACCTCAACCATCTCATCCCAGGTCTCACCACTACCGCAGGCTATGCGACATCCGGCAATGTCCCAACCTTTAACATCAGAGTGGACAACAATGCCAGGAAAGTCGTGCGTCAATAACAGATTGCTGCCACCTCCTATTATAATATATGGTAGTGAAGTGTTTCTTAGAATTTCGGCAACCTGCTGAGCCTCTATCGCTGTCTCGTATTCAAGGAAACGGGAGCAGCGGGCATCGATACCGAACGTATTGTGAGCCAAGAGGCTATAATCGCATAAGTCTTTCATTCAGGTAGAGAGTTTGGTGAGTCGCCAGTTACCATTATTGCGTTGGAAGGTCATTTCGAGTTCCATACCATTGGCAATACCACGAAGCACAAAGAGTTTGCTGTTGCCCTCCTTTCGAGGTTCACCATAAATAATATTGTATATCATCTTCTTTGGCAACTGGGGAGCAAAAGCTTCCCATGTATCGGGCGTAATAACGCCTTCCATCGTAGCGAAATCGTCGTCAGGATCTGGACCGACAAAGATGACCTCGTTGTCTAAATGCTGCAACTGATATTCAGGACTGCTGGCGAACTGATGATAGAAAGGCAGGAACGAAGCGTTATTCGATTTGGTAAAAGGAATAGAACGCACCTCTACCAACATCCATGCACCCTTCAGACGACGGAAATAATACTGACTGACTTTCTGCGAATCAAAAAAAATTTTCTCAACGACAGCCTGATTGACTGAGGTGTCTTTCACGACCTCCATGTGGCGTTCATTATCAAACAACTCTGTGTAGTAGCCCTGATGCATAAAGAAATGTTCCATCTTCCATTGTTGACGGTCGACGGTCTCGACCTTATCATCAGTCACCATACGCAGGGGAAAGAGGATACGCTCCATCTGGAGTTTGCGGTTAGCTGCAAAATTGAACACGAAATCGTCAAACAACTCATCTGCAGCCTTAGGCATGGGCAAATTGTCCAATTCGGCCAACAATGAATCGACAGCAGTCATTGTGTCGCTGGCTACGACACTGTCGGCTACCTCTTCAGTGGTAGCTGTACCTGTCTTGCTTCCTCCACAAGAAATGAAAATGAGGAGAAAGGCTGCCGGCAAGAAGAAATAATGTCTCATGAATCGACTAATTTACTGACTTCTCTCAAATTTTGTGCAAAATTACAAAATTATTATGAATTATGCATTATGAATTATGAATTATTTTGTACCTTTGCATCAAAATTCTAGTTTTACACCAAGATTATGATACTTGATAAGATAGACGAACTTCTGAAAGAAGTACAAACACTGAGTGCAAAGAATGCGGAAGAAGTAGAGCAACTTCGTCTGAAATACCTTAGTAAGAAAGGCGAAATTACAGCCCTGATGAACGACTTCCGTGAGGTCGCAGCCGATCAGAAAAAGACTATTGGCATGAAGATTAACGAGTTGAAAACGCTGGCAACAGAGCGCATCAACCAGTTACGCGAAGAGGTAGAGACACAAGATACCGGCGAGGAAGCCATCGACTTGACACGTACCCCATACCCCATACAATTGGGGTCTCGCCATCCATTGACTATTGTCACCAACGAGATTATTGATATTTTCTCGCGAATGGGTTTTGTCCTGGCAGACGGTCCTGAGGTAGAAGACGACCTCCACGTATTCACGAAGATGAATTTTGCCGCTGACCACCCTGCCCGCGATATGCAGGACACTTTCTTTGTTTCGCAGCATCCCAACGACGTTACCAAGAACATCTTATTGCGTTCGCACACTTCAAGTGTTCAGGCACGCGTGATGGAGAATATGCATACCGAGGATGGCAAGTTGACAGCCCCCATTCGCGTGATTTGTCCAGGACGTGTTTATCGCAATGAGGCTATTACAGCCCGTGCACACTGTTTCTTCCATCAGGTAGAGGGACTATATATAGATAAGAATGTGAGCTTCACAGACCTGAAGCAGGTGTTACTTTCGTTTGCCCGAGAAATGTTCGGTGCCGACACACAGATACGTCTGCGCCCCTCATACTTCCCATTCACAGAACCTTCAGCAGAGATGGACATCTCATGCTTCATCTGTGGCGGTGAGGGTTGCGGATTCTGCAAACACACAGGATGGGTAGAGATTCTGGGATGCGGTATGGTTGATCCCAACGTGCTGGAACAGTGTGGCATTGACTCAAAGATATACTCGGGATATGCCTTTGGCATGGGTGTTGAGCGTATTACCAACCTGAAATATCGAGTCAGCGACCTGCGTATGTTCTCAGAAAACGACGTCAGATTCCTCAAAGAATTCGAAGCAGCAAACTAAAAAACGAAGTCTAAGAAGTAAGAACTGAAAGATGAGTATGAAACTCGCTATAATGACGCAGCCAAACTTCTTCGTTGAAGAAGACAAAATCCTGACTTCCCTATTCGAAGCAGGACTGGACAACCTGCATCTGTATAAGCCCGGTTCTGAGCCTATCTACTCAGAAAGACTGCTCACGCTGCTGTCAGACGAATACTACTCTAAGATCACTGTACACGACAATTTCTATCTGAAACAAGAATATAAGTTGCACGGCATACATATAGACGATGAAACCACACTGCCACCAAGTGGCTACAAGGGGCATATCAGTCGTACATGTACACATCTGGACCAACTCAAGGCAACTAAAAAGAATGCTGACTACGTGTTGTTGAAGTATATCTTCGACAGTCAGACGGAACCAGACCAGAAGGCCACATTTACTTTAGACGAGTTGAAAGAAGCGTCACGCAAAGGACTGATAGACAAACACGTTTATGCATTGGGAGGTATGAATCTCGACAATGTACGTATGGCCAAGGACCTGGGATTTGGAGGAATTGTTATTAGTGGTGACCTGTGGAACCGTTTCAACATCCATCAGGAATTGGACTACCAGGCACTGATAGACCATTTTTCCAAGATACGTAAAGCAATAGGATAAAAACAAATCATAAGAGATGAGCGCTAATAAAAACTACATGGTGTTTTCAGGTACTGCCACAACGTACCTCGCAGAGAAAATCTGCCAAAGCTTAGGCTGCCCGCTCGGAGAACTGCAAATCACAAAGTTCTCGGATGGTGAGTTTGCTGTGTCTTACGAAGAGAGTATTCGCGGACGCGACATCTTCTTGGTGCAGAGCACCTTTCCCAATTCAGACAATCTGATGGAGTTGCTGCTCATGATTGATGCAGCAAAACGTGCTTCAGCACGCACCATCAATGCCGTCATCCCCTATTTCGGATGGGCTCGTCAGGATCGTAAGGACAAACCACGCGTAAGCATCGGTGCCAAATTGGTGGCTGACCTATTGTCTGCCGCAGGTGTCAACCGCGTAATCACGATGGATTTACACGCAGACCAAATTCAGGGTTTCTTCAATGTTCCCGTCGACCATCTGTATGCCTCGAACGTGATACTGCCCTATCTGCAGTCGCTGAAGCTCGACGATTTGGTCATTGCGTCACCAGATGTTGGCGGTTCAAAGCGTGCCAACACCTATGCTAAGTATTTGGGCTGTCCACTGGTATTGTGCAACAAGACGCGTGCACGTGCCAATGTAGTAGCCTCGATGCAAATCATCGGTGAGGTAGAAGGCAAGAACGTTGTAATTATCGACGACATGGTAGATACTGCCGGTACCATTACCAAGGCTGCCGACCTGATGAAGGCTTCTGGCGCAAAAACTGTTCGTGCCTGTGCTTCACACTGTGTGATGAGCGGCCCTGCCAGTGAGCGCGTACAAAACTCCGCCCTTGAGGAAATCGTATTCACCGACTCCATCCCTTATACACAACGCTGTGCCAAAGTAAAACAGCTTAGCGTTGCAGATTTATTTGCAGAAACTATTCGCCGAGTCATCAATAATGAAAGCATTTCAAGCCAGTATATTGTTTAGTGCAGCAGTACTCGCACTGACAGCGTGCCATTCTAACACCTACAAAATCAGTGGATCAGCAGAGGGGTTGGAAGATGGCGATACGCTATACATCACCAACGACTTACAGACTGGTATCCCCACGGATACGCTAATCGTAAAGGATGGTAAGTTTGAGTTGAGCGGTGAGACCGATTCAACTTATCTTTGCATGGTATATAGCGAGAAGCGCAACGAGCTGAATGCTCCATTCTTCGTAGAACCTGGCAACATCAGTATCAAGTTGGTGGAAACACCGGGAGCTTCACGTGTTGGTGGCACAAAATGTAACGAACAATGGCAGGAGTTGAACGACTCTGTAATGACCATCGGCAAGGAGATTAACCGCATTGCTGAGCACATCTACGGCAATACAGTTGATGAAATGGAACAGCAAAAAGGTATGGAGCAGATTGACAAACTGAACCAGCGTTTTTCTGCTATAGTCGTGAAGACTACTGAGAAGAATATCAAAAATGAGTTTGGCTACTTCCTGCTTACCTACTATCCAGAAGAACTCATTGACAATGAGACACGTATGAAACTGATTGGCAAACTCCCTGCAGAAAAGCAGAACCGTCCGGCGATCCAAGAGATGCTGGCCAATCTGAAACAAGCTGCCGAGAGTGCCGAAGGCATGACCATCAAGGACTTCACGCAGCCCGGACTGGACGGAACGCCACTGAGTCTATTAGCCGAGGTTGCCAAGAACAAAATAACAGTTATCGACTTTTGGGCATCCTGGTGTGGTCCTTGTCGTCAAGAAATGCCTTTCATGCTGGAGCTCTTTGGCAAGTATAAGGACAAGGGATTAGGCATCATCGGCATATCACTTGACGAAGACAGCGATGCATGGAAAGCTGCAACCCAACAACTCAACATTCCATGGGTACAGATGAGCGACCTTAAAGGATGGGAGAACGCAATTGCAAAGCATTTCTGCGTGAACAGCATTCCACATACCATTGTCGTCGACCAGCAGGGTAAAATCCTGAAACGTGGACTTCGTGGTGAGAAATTGGAAGAATTCGTAGCAAAACAGCTGAAATAACAAAATTGTTATCATATAAATAAGGTGGCAACCATTATGATTGCCACCTTTATTTATGGAGTATAACCTACCGATTAGTTACTACCAACTGGCAGTTCCAACCACTTCACATAGCAGAAGTCCTGACGGTGAGGCAGGTTTTTATTGCAAGGATACATGCGGACAGCACTCTTGTACTGACCAGCCTGCTTGGGTGAGTGCTGCACTTCAAAGGTATAGAGATTACCTTCCTTCTTCACCATCTTCAGTGGTTCAATAGAGAAGACTTTCTCATTACCATCCTTATCGACAGCAACATTAACCTTTTCCAGTGCAACGGCATCATCAAGTCCCTGTTCATTGATAACATAGCGGAGAGTGTAGTTTACACCTGTCTCATGCAGACCAGAAACAGGAGCGGTAGACTCAGCACTAACAACGCTGATGGCATCCCAACGCTCTGCCACGGTCTCCTTCCACAGAGCAATATCCTTAGCCAACTGATTGTTATTCTTCGAAAGCTCCTTGAAACGCTTAGCCTGTTTCTCGTAGAACTTAGAATAATAGTCGTCGAGCTGACGCTTCATAGTGTAGTGTGGAGCAATCTGCGCAATAGAGTTCTTGACAACCTTAATCCAGTTCTTCGAAATACCCTTCTTGTCCTTATCGAAGTAAAGAGGAATAATCTCGTTTTCGAGCAGGCTGTAAATGGTTGCGGCATCGAGCTGATCCTGATAGCCCTGATTCTGATAGGTACGCTTCTCAGTCAGTGCCCAACCAGCACCCTCGCGATAGCCCTCAAGCCACCAACCGTCCTTTACGGACAAGTTGACAACACCGTTCATCTCTGCCTTCTCACCTGATGTACCAGAAGCTTCGAGCGGACGTGTAGGTGTGTTCATCCAGATATCAACACCCGAAACAAGGCGACGAGCCAACAGGAAGTCGTAGTCCTCAAGGAAAATAACCTTACCCTGGAACTCAGGACGCTGTGAAATCTCGAAAATCTTCTTGATGAGGCCCTGACCTGCGCCATCGGCGGGGTGAGCCTTACCTGCGAAGAGGAAAATCACAGGACGTTCGGGATCGTTGACAATCTTGTTGAGACGATCCAAATCTGTAAACAGCAGATGAGCACGCTTGTAGGTTGCGAAACGACGGCAGAACCCGATGACTAGTGCATTGGGGTTGAAGCGTTCGAGCAACTTAACCACACGTGAAGGATCGCCCTGATTCTTCAACCAAGTCTCACGGAACTGCACCTTGATATAGTCGAACAACTTCTGCTTCAAAGCCATACGGGTAGTCCAAATCTCTTCGTCAGGGCAGTTGTAGATACCATGCCAAATCTGTTCGTTAGACTGGTCGCTCATAAACTTCTCGTCGAAATACTTGGCATAGACAGCGCGCCACTCAGCAGCTGCCCATGTGGGGAAGTGAACACCGTTGGTAACATAGCCAACATGGTTCTCCTCTGGATAGTAACCCTGCCAGATAGGAGCGAACATCTTCTTTGACACCTCGCCATGAAGCCAAGATACACCGTTAACTTCCTGACACGTGTTACAAGCGAAGGTTGACATACAGAACTTCTCACCCTTGTCCTCGGGATTGGTACGACCCATGCCAATAAACTCATCCCAAGAGATACCGAGTTTCTGAGGATAAGCACCCATATACTTACCGAACAGGCCCTCGTCGAAATAGTCATGTCCAGCAGGAACTGGTGTATGAACAGTATACAGGCCACTGGCACGAACCAATTCAAGAGCCTGATTGAATGTCAGACCGTCTTCCTCGATATAATCGCACAGACGCTGCAGATTGCAGAGTGCTGCGTGACCCTCGTTGCAATGATAGATATCCTTCTTGATGCCCAATTTCTTAAGCAACAGCATACCACCGATACCCAGAAGAATTTCCTGCTTTAGGCGGTTCTCCCAGTCGCCACCATAAAGACTATGAGTGATAGGCTTGTCAAAATCCGAGTTCATCTCGTTGTCGGTATCCAGCAAATAGAGCTTCACACGACCGACGTTAACACGCCAAACGTAAGCATGAACCTGATAGTTTGTGTAAGGCACATCAACCACCATTGGGTTACCATCCTTGTCTAGCTGACGTTCGATAGGCAGTGACCCAAAGTTCTGCATGTCATAATTGGCAATCTGCTGACCGTCCATCGACAGCGACTGTGTGAAATAGCCGAAACGATAAAGGAAACCAACTGCACACATATCTACATTAGAGTCGGAAGCCTCCTTCACATAGTCACCAGCTAACATACCAAGACCGCCAGAGTATATCTTCAGGGCAGAGTGGATACCATATTCCATACAGAAGTAGGCTACAGAAGGACGCTTGGCGTCGGGCTTGACATCCATGTACTTGCGGAACAAGGCATAGACACTATTAACACGTTTCATGAGTGCTTTATCCTTTACAATCTCTTCCTTGCGGGCAAAGCTCAGACGCTCAAGGAGCATCACAGGATTATGCTTCACGTCATGGTAGAGTTCAGGATCAAGATCGCGGAACAGATCGCGAGCCTCATAGTTCCACACCCACCACATATTGTGGGCAATCTCGTCCAAGCACTTCAATTCCTCGGGAAGTGTGGCCTTAACAGTCAACATCTTCCATGTAGGGGTGTTTGTGTAATCTGCTTTAATCTTCATACTATTTGTTTATTATAGGGTTTGCTTTGTTATTTTTATCTCTTTAATGAGCCTTACGGGCTTCTGCCTTGCGCAATGCTATATCGTAGGCTTCATGATAGTACTGAATAAACTCACTCCAAAGGGCTTTCTTCGATAAGGCATCAGCTTTCTTACGACAAGCATCAATCTGCTTCTGCGGCAAGGTAGAGAATTGAGCCACCGTATCCTTTATAGCATCAGCCACCTCAGAATAGTTATAATCTGTACGATGAATCACCTTCACGCCATCCTCAATCTCGCCCATATGACCAAATACTTTGTTAGCCCACAGGCCGAAACCAGCCAAGTCCGTGGTAATACATGGCACCTTGAAGGCCACGGCTTCCAGCGGGGTATAGCCCCAAGGCTCGTAATAAGAAGGATAAACGCAAAGGTCATTACCCAGCACAATGTCGTAATAGGTCATATTGACAATACCGTCTTTACCATCCAAATAACAGGGAAGGAATATAACCTTGACATTCTCGTCCTTACGATTGTGCATATCGTAATATTTCATCATGCTGAGCACGTTATCGTGACTCATATTATGCAACCAATGAGTAATCTGGGGTACATCCAAAGGTGTATCAAAAGCCTTTTTACTATTCAGACGTTCCTGCAAATCCTTGCGAGGTTCGCCAACCCATCCTGGTACCTCAATGAAGGCAACGACTTTTTTCTTCAAGTCACGATCGCGAAGCAAACGATTCATAGCCTCAACAAACACGTCAATACCTTTATTACGGAACTCATAACGGCCACTGGTAGAAACAATGAGTGTATCATCATCCAACTGTTCGCCCAACAGAGCGTTAGCCACTTCAAGAAGTCTCTTTCGGGCAACCTTGCGTTTCTTGGTAAACTGGGCACCCTTTGGCACGAAACTATCGTCAAAGCCATTAGGCAATACGACATCAACGGGCTTGTCGAGTAACTCCAAACATTCCTTGGCAGTAATATCACTCACGGTAGTAAAGCAATCTACAAACCAAGCTGTCTGTTTCTCAATCGAATGCTTTGACTGCATATTCAACTCACCTGCCATTTGGTCGCCGTTATAGGCAAAAAGATAATCATAGAGAGGTTTCTGATTACCTGCTATAGAACGTCCGATACTTGTAGCATGCGTAGTGAAAATAGTTCCAATCTGTGGCAACTTGTTGTTGATATACAAAGCCCCAAGGCCACACATCCACTCATTGGCATGATAAATCACCTTGGTGCCGACGTTGAACGTTGAACGTTGAACGTTGAACGTGTAGAAGCTCTCCACCACCAAAGCAGCAGCATACGAAAACATAGATGCCTCGTCATAATCGCCATAAGCATGGAGTGAATCAACATGGTAGTGTTCCCACAACCAGCCATAAATCTCATTTTTCTTTTCAAAGAAAGGCTTGAAGTCAACTAATATAGCAATAGGTTCTCCCGGAACTGTCCATCGGCCTACCCTTACAGACAGCCCCTGCTCCTTAGCCTCCCACTGCCACTCGGCAAAGAGCGACTTATCCTCTTTGAAATAAGGGCTTTCTCCAACTGTTTTGTCGGAATCATCATCATTTTCCTTCCAGAAGTCAGGACCAATAAAGATGACCCTATCCTTCATCTCGTCCTGCAATGTCTTTGCTCGCGAAGAAAGTACTGTGTAGATACCACCTACTTTATTACATACTTCCCAGCTCGATTCAAATACAAAATCAGGCTTCATCATTTCTTTTCCCATATTAATACATGTATTGTGGGGGCAAAGTTACTTAAAAAAATTAAAATCTCACTATGTTTTTGAATATATTTTTTGTTAAAATGCAGTTTTATTGATTTAGATTTAGTAACTTTGCGTCGAGAAAAAAGCAAATTATAACGAAAATATAGCATCATGACACCTAACAAAGTCATATTCAGCGTACTACTCCTGCTCTTATCCGCATCGATTTGGGCGCAGAAGCAAGGAGATTCTTTTCGCGCGTACCTTTATAATAATACATATAATGTTTATCTGCGAATCAACTTCTATAATCAGGATGTAACAGTTCCTGGGCAGGAGCTCTATGGGCAGTTGCCTGGCTACTTAGGCAAACTTCACAACTCGTTCTGCTGGGTTATTACTTCTTGCGAAGTCAAAAGCGAAAAGAAAGCAGAACTGCAGTTGATTAACGATTTTGGCAGTGAAGACCTAAGCGCAACACTGACTCGTGAAAGCGATTCCATCTATGTGCTCAAGCAAGGAGCTGGCAGTACCATTAAAGTGCCCAGTAATGGAAAATGGCAAAAGTTGCCCAAGACACTGGAGTTTAAGAGAGAGGTGAGAAATAAGAGGTAAGTATTTTGAAATAAGAGGTAAGTATTTTGAAATAAGAGGTAAGTATTCAGAAATAAGAGGTAAGTATTTTGAAATAAGAGGTAAGTATTTTGAAATAAGAGGTAAGTATTCAGAAATAAGAGGTAAGTATTCAGAAATAAGAGGTAAGTATTTTGAAATATGATTAATTTCCCTATTGCAAAGATCAATCTTGGCTTGAATGTTGTAGAAAAGCGCCCGGACGGTTATCATAATCTTCAAACAGTATTCTATCCAGTACCGATTAAAGACGCATTAGAGGTACAAGTGATGAACGAAGCGTTCCCATCCGACTACGACTGCGACTTGAAAGTCACAAACATTACGATTGAAGGCGACGAACAGCGCAATCTTGTGGTAAGAGCCTATCAGTTATTGAAACAAGACTTCCCCACACTGCCCCGTATCCACACGCATCTTTGGAAAGGCATTCCAACCCAGGCTGGTATGGGCGGTGGTAGTAGTGACTGCGCCTACATGTTGCTATTACTGAACCAACAATTCCGTTTAGGACTTACTAACGAACAATTGATACAATATGCTGCTAAGTTAGGTGCAGACTGTGCCTTTTTCATACTCTCACGTCCATGCTATGCAGAAGGAATTGGTGAGAAGTTGCAACCTATCGATCTGTCACTCAGCGGATACTATATCGCTGTGGTACGTCCGGACATTCCCGTCCCCACCAAAGAAGCTTTCTCACGCATTCATCCACATTATCCAGCACAGAATTGCCGTGAAACGGTGAAACAGCCTATAGAAACATGGCGCGACACCCTTATTAATGACTTTGAGGAAAGCGTCTTTGCCCTGCATCCTGAGATTGGGGATATCAAGCAGCAATTATATGACATGGGCGCCACCTATGCAGCCATGTCTGGCTCAGGCAGCGCCCTATTTGGACTGTTCAAGGAACAACCCGACTCTCTAAGTCAGGCGTTCCCTAATATGTTTACTTTCAGTAGTATTCTCTAACTTCCCTAACTTCTCCACATCATCCTTCCAAGAGTGCTGACGTACGAACACGCGACAACGTCTCTGGGGTCATCTGTAAATAGCTGGCAATATACACCAAAGGAGCTCTCAACACCAATTGCGGAGAACGTTTTACCAACTTGGCGTAGCGTTCTTGAGCAGACTCAAAACGCAGCATATCTGCATGAATCTGCGAGATAATCAGCGACTCTTCTAATATTTTACGATATAGCATCTGTATATTGACATTACGAACAGCTTCGCGCTCCAACATATTCTTAGGGAGTGCGAACAAAATAGTTGGCTCTAACGCCTGAATCTGCTGACGAGTAGGCTCTTCCTTGAAGAGACTCTCAATACTCATGACTATGTTATTCTCCGTAGTCATATATTCAGTCAATTCCTTGCCATTCTTATAATAGAACTGGCGCACCAATCCCTTGGTTACCCAATAGATACGATCACAGATTTCACCTTCCTTCAGGATAATTTCACCCTTCTGGAACTTCATAGGCACCAAAATACTTTCCAGTACATCCAATTCATCGTGTGTCATCGTACTGTAGCGTCTGGCCAGTTCACGTGCCACATCTCTTGTTGTCAGTCCAATTGTTGTCATAAATAATTCTTTGTTATATAGATTTTCAGTTTTTAATTGTTTGTCCTAATCAAGTTTCAGCACTGCGAGGAAAGCTTTCTGCGGCACTTCCACATTACCAATTTGTTTCATACGTTTCTTACCCCGCTTCTGTTTCTCAAGCAATTTTCGCTTACGACTCACGTCACCGCCATAACACTTGGCAGTCACATCCTTACGCACCTGTTTGACTGTTTCGCGAGCAATAATCTTAGCTCCGATAGCCGCCTGAATAGCGATATCAAACTGCTGACGCGGAATCAACTCTTTCAATTTCTCACACATACGACGTCCAAATGCAACGGCATTGTCCGCATGAGTTAGCGTAGACAATGCGTCCACTGGTTCTCCGTTAAGCAATATGTCGAGTTTGACCAGTTTCGAAGGACGGAACGAGTCGATATGATAGTCGAAAGAGGCATAGCCTTTAGATATGGATTTGAGCTTATCGTAGAAATCTATAACGATTTCGCCCAAAGGCAACATAAATCGCAGTTCCACACGTCCACCTGAGACATACTGCTGATCAATCAACTCACCACGCTTATCAAGGCACAACGTCATGATAGGTCCGATATAGTCGGCAGCCGTAATAATACTGGCCTTGATATACGGTTCTTCAATACGGTCAATCATCGTCTGGTCAGGCAGTCCTGACGGATTGTGCACCTCTTTCTCCTCATGCTGCTTGGTATAGCACATATAGGTAACATTAGGCACAGTGGTAATCACATCCATATCAAATTCACGATCCAGCCGTTCCTGGACTATCTCCATGTGAAGCAGACCAAGGAAGCCGCAGCGGAAGCCAAAGCCCAGCGCCACAGATGTCTCTGGAACAAACGTCAATGAAGCGTCGTTCAACTGTAATTTCTCCAACGAGGCACGCAAGTTCTCATAGTCCGTAGGATCAATAGGATACACACCGGCAAACACCATGGGCTTTACCTCTTGGAATCCCTCGATGGCTTTATCACAAGGACGAGCTACATGCGTAATGGTGTCACCCACTTTTACCTCTTTGGCATTCTTGATACCAGAGATGATGTAGCCTACCTCACCAGTATGCATCTCCTTACGGGGAATCATATCCATTTTCAGTACGCCCACCTCGTCGGCATCATATTCCATGCCTGTATTAAAGAACTTCACCTTATCGCCAGGACGGATAGAGCCGTTAACAATCTTGAAGTAGGCAATAATACCTCGGAAGGAATTGAATACAGAGTCAAAAATCAATGCCTGCAGCGGAGCCTGTTCATCCCCTTTGGGATGAGGAATACGCTCAACTACAGCATTCAGGATATCCTCAACGCCTTCACCAGTCTTTCCGCTGGCACGGATAATATCCTCCGGATCACAACCAATAAGGTCAACGATTTCATCTTCAACTTCATCAGGCATAGCCGACGGCATATCAATTTTATTGATAACGGGAATTATCTCCAAGTCATTATCAATAGCCAGATAAAGGTTTGAAATCGTCTGTGCCTGAACACCCTGTGTGGCATCTACAACCAGCAGAGCACCTTCACAAGCAGCAATAGAGCGAGACACTTCATACGAGAAGTCAACGTGTCCTGGGGTATCAATCAAGTTGAGTATATATTTCTCACCTTTGTACATATACTCCATCTGGATAGCGTGACTCTTAATCGTGATTCCACGTTCACGCTCCAAGTCCATGTCATCCAACATCTGTCCTTCCGTCACCTGGATGGTCTTTGTAAATTCCAGCAGACGGTCAGCCAGCGTCGACTTTCCATGGTCGATATGTGCAATGATGCAAAAGTTTCTTATATGATCCATTTATATAATTCTTCTTTTAAGGTGCAAAGTTATGAAAAAAAAATGAGTTCACCAAATTAATATAGAAAAAAGCAGTAAAACATTTGGTAGTACAAACCTTTTTTACTATCTTTGCATAAAATTAGCATAACTATGAAAACCATCCAGACTTTCGAAGAATTACGCTTGCTTGTCAGTGCAAGCGGAAAATGCCGACGGATAGTAGCTGTAAAGCCTGAGGACGAAGCCACTTGCGAGGCACTTCGACTTGCCGAGGAAGAAGGATTGGCTGAAATCATCCGTATACATGACGAACTGCCAGAAAGAGCCGCCGAAAAAGCTGTAGCACTCATCCGCCGAGGTGATGCTGACGTACTGATGAAAGGTTTGATTGGCACTGATATCCTTTTACGCGCCATTTTGAACAAAGTTTCCGGTCTCTTGCCCGAAGGAAGGATACTCTCTCACCTTTCAGTCGCAGAAATCCCAACCTATCCGAAGCTTTTATTTTTTACTGACGTTGCTGTTATCCCCTATCCTACTCAAAAACAGCGAATAGCCCAGATACAATACGCAACTCACGTTTGTCATCAGATGGGCATTTATGAGCCTCGTATCGCCCTCATCCATTGCGCCGAACACGGAGGCCGACAGTTTCCTTTTGTAGACGGTTATCAGGAGATTAAGCAAATGGCTGCTGCAGGTAACTTCGGGCGCTGTATTGTGGATGGCCCAATAGATCTAAAGTCGGCTTGTTCTTTACAAGCCTTACAAGCAAAAGGAATCACTTCTCCACTGAATGGTGAGTCTGATGTACTTGTCATGCCTGACATTGAGGCCGGTAACGCTTTCTATAAGGCGATGACCCTATTTGCCAAAGCCCGTACTGCAGGAATCTTGTGGGGCACTCAGTGTCCTGTTGTAGTCCCCTCACGTGGTGACAATGCAGAAGCCAAATTCAATAGTATCATTTTTGCCTTAGCATGCCTATGAGAATTTTAGTCGTTAATCCAGGCTCGACATCTACCAAGATGGCAGTCTACGAAGAAGAGAAACCTATCCTGCTTCGAAACATCACCCATACAGCAGAAGAGCTGGAACCTTTTGATGCCATCACCGAGCAGCAGGATTTCCGTCGCCAGTTGGTACTTGACGAACTGCAACGTTCTGATATTCCATTGGAATTTGATGCTGTCATTGGCCGTGGAGGACTCGTAAAGCCTATAGCCGGTGGTGTCTACGAGATTAATCATCAAATGATTGAAGACACGCTTCATGGCTGCGTCATGCACAATCACGCCTGCAACTTAGGTTGCTTGATAGCCTACGAAATCGCAGAAACAATCAACACCCAACAGTTAACGGCAAAAAGCCAAAAGCCAAAATGTCGCGCTTTCATTGCAGATCCAGGCGTTGTTGACGAGTTAACACCTTTGGCCCGCATTAGTGGTAGTCCCCTGATGCCACGCATCTGCATCTGGCATGCCCTAAACCAACGCGCTATTGCCCGCCGCTATGCTCGTGGCATTGGTCGAGAGTATGAAGATCTAAATCTGATTATCTGTCATTTAGGAGGCGGCATCAGTGTGGCCGCCCACGAACATGGACGTGCCATTGACGCCAATAACGCACTTGACGGCGAAGGTCCTTTTTCACCAGAACGTGCCGGTTCTCTGCCTGCTGCCGACCTGATTCGTTTATGCTACAGCGGCAAATACACCGAAAAACAATTACTTAAACGAATTGCAGGTCAGGCCGGTTTGACAGCACATTTAGGCACCAACAATATGCGCGAAATTCTGCAACGCATCAAGAATGGCGACGAAAAAGCCCAGCTATTAGTTGATGCCATGCTCTATCATACTGCTAAACAGATTGCCTCTGAGGCTGCCGTGCTTTGCGGTCAGATTGATGCTATTCTGCTAACAGGCGGCATGGCACACTCTGACTATGTTGTCAGCGAGCTTCGCCGTCGCATTGGTTTCTTAGCACCTGTCTACACCTTCCCCGGCGAAGACGAAATGGAAGCGCTTGCCCTCAATGCACTAGCAGTGCTTCAGGGCAAGCGCCAAGCCAAAATATACCAATAAAAGTTTTTACAACTTTGCTTTCAAAACTTCCTTCCAGCGAGCGTAGGCATCAGCATACGCAGCCTGGTCGGCAACCTTAGGTTCAATGACCTGCAACTTCTCAAGAGAAGCAAAGGCTTCATCAGCATTAGCGTAGATACCAGCGCCAATACCGGCACCTTTAGCAGCACCAACAGAACCATCAGTATCATACAGTTCGATAGTTGCGCCACTCACACCGGCCAGTGTATCGCGGAACAAAGGACTCAAGAACATATTGGCCTTACCGGCATGAATTTTCTTGATATTCATACCCATCTGCTGCATAATCTCCATACCATAGCAGAATGAGAACACGATGCCCTCTTGAGCTGCACGAACCAAATGAGCCTTTGAATGTTTATTGAAGTTGACGCCATTGATTGAGCAACCAATCTCTTTATTCTCCAACACACGCTCAGCCCCATTGCCAAATGGGATAATTGTAACACCCTCGCTACCAATAGGAGCCTGAGCAGCCAAGTCATTCATCTCAGCATAGCCAATCTCAGGCGTAATATTGCGGTGTGTCCATGCATTCAAGATACCAGTACCATTAATACAAAGGAGCACACCCAGACGAGTCTGATCGGCTGTATGATTCACATGAGCAAAGGTATTCACACGACTTTGCTTGTCGTAATTTACCTCACCCAGCACACCATATACCACGCCAGAAGTACCTGCAGTTGCAGCAATTTCACCAGGATTCAGCACATTCAACGACAGCGCATTGTTTGGTTGGTCACCACCACGATAGGTAATCGGCGTACCAGCCTTCAGTCCCAATTCCGCTGCAGCCTCAGCACTCACGACGCTTTGTTCTGCAAAAGTAGGCACGATATCAGCAATCAGTGAAGCATCGAAGCCATAATATTTCATCAGGAAGTCTGCCACCTGACCATTCTTGAAGTCCCAGAACATACCCTCAGACAAGCCGCTGACCGTTGTGTTGGCGACACCCGAAAGTCGCATGGCGATATAGTCACCAGGCAACATAATCTTATAAATCTGACTATACAACTCGGGCTCATTCTCTTTCACCCACGCCAGCTTAGCAGCCGTGAAGTTACCAGGAGAATTCAGCAGATGACTCAGACACTGATCGCCACCCAAATCCCTGAAAGCCTTTTCGCCGTAGGGTACGGCACGCGAGTCACACCAAATAATAGAAGGACGAAGTGCCTTCAGATTCTTGTCCACACACACTAAGCCATGCATCTGATAAGAGATACCAATTGCTTTGATTTCCTCACCAGTGGCACCGGCATCCGCCATAATCTTCTTTAAACTCAATTTGGCATTATCCCACCACATCTGGGGATCCTGTTCTGCCCAACCGGCTTTCACGGCCATAATGGGTGCCTCCTTTTCCGGGAAGAAAGCTGTTGCCACACACTTACCACTGTCTGCATTTACCAACGATGCCTTCACTGAAGAGCTTCCGACATCAAAACCTAATAAATATCTGTTTGCCATAATAAAAATGTTGATTGTATCTATAAATAGTACGTTTTAGCCAACAAATTTCCCTAAAATATTTTTAAAAACCAACTTTTTTGCACTTTTTCATGATTTTTTTATCATTTATTGGCTACAATTAAAAATATTTTTTTACCTTTGCATCCAAATGGAGATATAATTCTACTGACTAAGATATATTTCATATATGAAAAAGAAAATACTAATACTTGATGACAAAGAGACCATCGCAAAGGTGCTCTCCATCTATTTAATGAGTGATTACGATGTTCAGTGGCTCCCCGACGGGTTGCAAGGTGTGAAATGGCTTCAGGCAGGTAATACGCCTGACCTTATCATTTCCGACATCCGTATGCCAGGAATGCGTGGCGACGATTTTTTGGAGTGGATTAAGCAGAATGAGTTGTTCCGTCACATCCCCGTCATCATGCTGAGTAGTGAGGACTCTACCAGCGAGCGTATCCGTTTGTTGGAGATTGGCGCTGTCGATTACATCGTGAAACCCTTTAACCCGATGGAGCTTAAGATCCGCGTCAAGAAGATCCTTCCCAATTAATCTAACGTACATTATTTATTAATATAGTATGATAGGTGTTGTATATTTAGGTAGTAACCCAAAAACACAGGAACGTCTCAAGTACATCCCAGGCCAACTGGTCCGTATGACCAGTATTTACAAGGATGCCGCCCAGATTTGTACGCCTCACGTCGCCAATGAACATTTCATTGTGTTCTTTGAGCGCAACGTACGGAATGAGGACATTACTGCTATTACCTACCTGAAGAAGAAGTCGCGCAGCGTTTACATCATCCTCATGACCGATCCCATGACCGACGAGGAACGTGATGTTTACATGAAGTGCGGCATCAACGACACGATAGGCCGTGAGGCTACTGTCACTGAGTTGAACAAGAAAATTCAGTTCATCTCCGACCGTGAGAGCATCCTTTTTGATGACGAGCGCCCCAAATACCACATTCTCAAATTCAAGATTCCGGTATGGAAGCGTTTGTTTGACATTGTATTCTCTATTTTGGCGATCATCGTCACTTCACCCATCTTTATTCTGACGGCAATCGCCATCAGGTTGGAGAGTAAGGGACCGATTATGTTCAAATCCAAGCGCGTTGGTACCAATTACGCCATCTTCGACTTCCTGAAGTTCCGTAGTATGTATGTTGATGCAGAACAGCGCTTACAGGAGTTAAGCAAGGAACATAACCAATACGCTGCTCACGAACAAGAAGAGCATAAGACCATTGTTGCCCCGTTAGGCGACCAGGCTGAGCAGGCAATGTTCGACATGGGCATGGAATCAGAAATGATGATTAGCGACGAAGAAATTATGCTTGTTGGCGACGATTTTGTCGTCGCCGAAAGCGATTTCAGCAAGCAGAAGGAAGAGGAAAACGACAATGCATTTATCAAAATCGAAAACGACCCTCGCGTTACCAAGGTGGGACGTTTCATCCGTAAATACAGCATCGACGAACTTCCTCAGTTGTTCAACATTCTCAAGGGCGACATGTCCGTTGTAGGCAACCGTCCTCTCCCTCTCTATGAGGCCGAGAAACTAACAGCCGATAAGAGCATCGACCGCTTTATGGCTCCTGCTGGCCTTACAGGCCTTTGGCAGGTTGAGGAACGCGGCAAGGGTGGCGTCATGAGTGCCGAGGAGCGCAAGCAGCTTGATATCACATACGGTCAGACTTATAATTTCATGCTTGACATGAAGATTATCCTTCGTACTTTTTTTGCCTTCAAGCAGAAAGAGAACGTATAGACAGAGAAGTTAAAGAAGTTAAAGAAGTTAGAGGAGTTAGAGAAGCTAAAGAAGTAAAATATGGGATTATTTGGATTTAACAACATTGCAAAATGGGTAAAATCTATTTTACCTTTTTACCTTTTTATCTTTTTACCTTTATTGAGCAGTGCTCAATATACCAATAGTGGCATCAGTGCTGGATTCTTTGATTCCAGCGAGAATAGCACTATTAATTTCTCGGACTTCCATCTGCCTCCCTTGTCTGTGCTGTTTGAGAATGCCAAACAGAGTCCCCAAATTTTATCATTAGAGAAGGCGCAAGAAATTGCCCAGGCCGAGGTTGCCAAGCAGAAGCGTCATATCTTCTCGTATGTTACAGGTCATGCCAGCTATAGCTATGGCAAGACAGATATGTGGGGACAGAGTTCCAGTTCCTATAACTTGGTATTACAGCAATATCAGGGTAACGAACAAAGCTATTGGAATGTTGGTGTTAATTTGGCTGTACCCTTGGAAGACATCCTTGATTTGAAGGCTGCAGTCAAACGTAAGAAATTAGAAGTTGATCAAGCTATTATTGCCAAAGATCAAGCATACGATCAACTTAAACTACAAATTGCGACTCTATTTGTTAAGATCACCAACGACCTTGTAGCTCTAAAGACTGCCAGTGAGAATGCGGCTATGTATCAAGGTGCAGGTGCGCTGAATTTGGAAGAATTTCATCAGGGCAATATGACAATTGAAGATTTTGCCAGTACTAAGCGTTGGGAACAAACAGCCGTATCTACTTACCAAAATCTGCAAACACAGATTACGACCGACATCATTACATTGGAGATTTTAACGCATACACCTATTCTCACCAATACCACTACAGATATTACTCTAAACAGTGGAATTGATAAAACAGACAAACAGATTCGAAAAGAGAACAAGGCTGTAGAAAAGAGTATTCGCAAAAATGCGGAAGCAGAAGAAAAGCGATTCCGTAAGATGGAGCAAGCTGACCAGGCTGCTCAAAAGAAAGCAGCCAAAGAAAAAGCTAAAAAGAATAAGAAATAATAATATTTTCCTATCACTATGGATTTATTCAGATATCTCGTCCGCTTCCTATATAAGATTCGCTGGTATTTAGTGATTCTTCCCCTTATTGCGCTCGTTGTTGCATGGTTTATGACCCGTGACATGGAGCGCATCTACGATGCTAACACAACTATATACACGGGCATGATTACCGGCTATAATTTGGAAGGTGGAACAGGTGCTGCCGGTGGACAGTCACAGACAAATATCACTAACCTCATGTTGATTATTACAACCGACAACACCATACATGAGGTGGCCCTTCGTTTATTTGGCCGTTGTATGATGTATGGCAATCCTAACAAGGATAACAACTACATTTCCGCCCAGCATTTCCGTGAGTTGAGTGCAACAGTTCCGCCTGATGTCAAGGCACTGATTAATCATAATAGCGAATCAGCGACTTATGCCAATTTGAAGGCTTACGAAAAGCCCTCCATCAATAACTACATTTTTTCTATATTGAATTATCATCAATGGTTTGGAATCAATAGTATTACCTCTCGTTTGAAAGTTCTTCAGTTAGACCGTAGTGACATCATTGACATTGGCTATTCTACCAACGATGCTGGCATAGCATTTAACACCTTAGACATTCTAAATGAAGTTTTTGCGCGTCAATACCAACAGCTGCGCTTCGGTGAGACAAATAATGTCATCAAGTTTTTTGAACGTGAAGTTGCTCGTCTTTATCGCATTCTGACCAATGCTGAGGATGATCTCATACGTTATAATGTATCCAAACGCGTCATTAACTATGCTGAACAAACTAAGCAACTCACTGTTTTGGAGATGCAGCAGCAGAACTTCCGTAATGACCAATTACTGAACTATACAACTTCAAAAGCTTTGATGGACTATTTGGAGCGCCAATTGGGTAATCGCGCCCAAATTATTCGTTCCAATAGGGAATTCACCAATCAGGTCAAGGATATCTCTCGCATCCAGTCCCGAATTTCTAATTTAAAACTGATGAGTAGCGAAGGCGGTGGGAACAGCGCAGAATCACAACAGGAGTTAGCTAAAGCGCAGCGTGATTTACAAGCTGCTACCGGTCGTGTTACCCAACTAACAAAGGACATTGAAGCATCAACCTACAGTACCGAAACTGGTGTAAAAGCCAACGACATGTTAAGTCGTTGGTTGGAACAGTTATTGTTATTAGAGAAAACTAAGGCAGAAATGACGGCTACCGACATCATGAAGCAAAATTTGGATCAACAGTATTTGTTCTATGCGCCCATTGGAGCTACATTAGATCGTAAAGCGCGACATATTGGTTTTATTGAGGCAAACTACATAGAGATGCTAAAATCTCTGAATAACGCACGTCTCCGCCAACGCAACCTCCAGATGTCAACAGCATCGCTACGCGTGCTTAATCCACCTATGTTCCCATTAAATGCCCAACCTACAAATCGTATGATGGTTCTGTTAGGTGCATTTATGCTCGCATTTGTCTTTACTGCTGTATATTTCTTCCTCATCGAATTGCTCGACCGCACCCTTCGCGACCGTATGCGTTCAGAACGTATCACCAAAGTTCCCGTCATGGGCTGTTTCCCAAAAGAGAGCAATTTGCGCTATCGTCGTTTCAACAAGACCATTGCTGATATGGCTCTTAGACAGCTTAGTAAAGCTTTACTTCCTCATTTTAAGGAAGGACAGCAAAATGTTCTTAATTTACTCTCCACTGATGCTGGTAATGGTAGAAGTTACTTGGCTCAAGAGTTGGAGAATTTTTGGATATCTATTGGTCTTCAGGTTCGCCGTCTAACTTATGATGAAGACTTCTTGGCTGAGGACAGCAAATTTATCTTAGCAAAAGATATTAAGGATCTCTGCCCGGATATTCTCCCTGATGAGATAGCCATTATCGAGTATCCTAATCTTGATGAGAACTCAATTTCTCCTTCTCTTCTGAATATGGCAACGATTAACTTAATGGTTACACGTGCCAACCGCACCTGGAAGGATGTTGACCAAAAAGCGCTCAAAGAGGTACAGGATTTGTTAGACGAGAGCCACAAAAATAGTCTCTTTATGTACCTTACTGAGGCCAATCGTTATGCAGTTGAAGAATTTGTCGGTCAGCTGCCACCTTATACGAAGTTCAACAACTTTGTCTATCGCATGTCCCAATTAGGCTTGACAGCAGTAGAGAACGAACACGCAAGATAAATGGCCAACACAGCGTTCAAAACATACGCAAACGAACATGGAGGAAGAGTATTGTTACTCCTCCTCCTGTTTTTGCTGGCTATTTATCAGTTTATCCATGCTGGGTTCTCTGCTTTTGTAATTATTTGCTTACTTCCAATTCTAATTCTATCTGTCTATGCAGTCTTTAGATGGAGGATGCTTGCATTTTGGCTTTTGATAGTTATCAACTATTTTATCCAAATGAAAGGTTTTTCCCTACCAGGTCCTATGTCCCTACCTAATGAGTTATTACAATTATTATTACTAGGAATTGCCATTATTGATACAAGGAAAACGCCTCATTTCGAACGTGCTGGAAATCTAATGTTATTTGCTCTTTTAATATGGTGTTCCTTTTGCATCTTAGAGATTTTTAATAACACTTGCGGATTAGGAATGAATGTTGGAGCATGGTATACAGGTGCTAGATTGCTTGCATTTCAGCTTTTATACATTTTTCTCGTATTCTCCATCTATATATCTTCGCCTGAGATACTAATCAAATATCTTATACTTTGGGCAATCCTTTCACTTTTCTCTGCTATTTGGACATGGAAGCAAGTTCATATAGGTCTAACCCCTGCTGAAAGCAGTTTCCTATATGGTCGCGGTAGAACAACACATATCATTCAAGGCGGCACACTGATTCGATATTTCTCAACATTCAGCGATGCTGCTAACTATGGTTGTAATGCTGCTGCTGCAGCAGTAGCATTTATCATCTTTGGAATTACAACCAAGTTCAAAAAGCACAAATGGCTATTTCTGATCACAGCAGTTTTAGTAATTAAGAGTATGTTTGATTCTGGAACCCGAACAGCCATCTTCTGTTTATTTGCAGGAATCGCAGTATTCATTGTACTATCAAAATCTGTTAAAATTGCTGTTCCCGCAGCTATTGTTGGAGGACTGTTCTTGTTCGTATTAGCATTTACGAAAATCGGAAATGGCAATCAACAAATTCGTCGCATGCGTTCGGCATTTGACAAGAGTGATGCTTCTTCGGTAGCTCGAGATATCAATCAAGAAACCATGAAAAAATATATGAAAGATGCGCCTTGGGGTATCGGCATCGGAATGATGTCTGATAATGTTCCTGCTAACAACAAATATAACTTGATGGCAAGAATTCCAACTGACTCAGAATATGTATTTATTTGGTTAAGAACAGGACGCATTGGCATAACCATATTTTTACTTACCACGATTATGATGTTAGGCGGAGCATGCTTTATCGTGATGTTTAAGCTCAAGAGCCGATCATTAATTGGCATTGGAGGCGGATTATGTAGTGCATTTGTCGCAATACAATTCGGAGGATATGCTAATCAGGTACTTATGCAATTCCCAAATTGTTTAATTTTCTATGGTGGATTAAGCATGGTGTATGTGTTGCCACGGATTGAGAAAGAATGGATTGAATATGAAAATAAGATACTTGCCGAACAAGAAGAAAAAAAGAGACTAAAATTAGAGAAAAAACTTGCTTCCAGAGTATAACATATCGATTATCACTATCAATTTTAATGGATTAAATGACACCTACGAATTGATAGAAACATTACCTTTAGAGGATGAATCCATAGAGGTAATTGTGGTAGATAATGCTTCCCAAGAAGACGAAGCCTCAATGATTCAGCAGCGATACCCACAAGTAAAAGTCATCCGTTCAAAAGAGAACTTAGGTTTTGCCGGTGGTAATAATTTAGGAATTAAAGCAGCTCGTGGCAAATACCTCTTCTTTATCAACAATGACACGATACTTCGATGTAAGAAGGAAGATGTTAGATGTAAGATGTTCCAACCATTAATAGACAAGTTAGAGAGTTCTCCAAAAATCGGAATGGTTTCTCCAAAAATCAAATTCACTTGGGGAAACAACCCTATACAATTTGCGGGCTATACCCCACTCTCTCATATTACCATGCGCAACCGAGCCATTGGTTGTGGAGAACCAGACCAAGGACAATATAATACGGCCCATTCGACGCCATATGCTCATGGTGCAGCCATGATGATGAAGCGCGAAGTGGTTGACAAAGCAGGTATGATGCCCGAATGCTATTTCCTGTATTACGAAGAGTTAGACTGGTCTATGATGATCCGTCGTGCTGGCTATGACATCTGGTACGAGCCAGACGTTACAATATACCACAAGGAAAGTCAGTCTACTGGTCAACAGAGTCCTTTGCGGACCTACTATATCACACGCAACCGATTGTTGTTTGTGAGACGTAATAACTTAAGCGCAACTCGCTATATATCATACATATATTTGATAGGGCTTGTAGCATTCAGAGATATTCTCAAACATACCCTCCAACGCCGTTTAGACTTGGCAAAAGCCACCATCAAAGGCATCCATGATTTCACTTCTCTAAACTCTCATCTCTCAACTCTCAACTAAAACAGACATGGTTTTTTGGACAATACTGACATATACAGACATCATCATATTTGTCTTAGTGGCACTAACAGTGCTATATTTGGGAATCTTTGCCTTCACCTCTATGTTTGCCCGACATAGTGAGACCCCTAAAGCGAAGAACCAGAACCGTTTTATTGTTCTCATACCATCCCACAAAAGTGGCAAAAGCATAGAAATGACTGTAAATTCTATATTAGGACAGACTTATCCTCAACGGTTATTCGATGTAACGGTTATTGCCGATTATGAAGACGAAATAACGATGTTTCATTTAGCTCAGCAACCAGTCACGTTGCTGACGCCCAACTATGCTAAGAGTTCCCGAACCAAATCTTTGCAATTAGCCATTAACAACTTGCCTCAGTTTAAGATTTATGATGTGGTTATTATTTTAGACGCTGGCGATGTTGTAGAGCCCGAATTTCTTGAACAGATGAACGATGCATACGAATCTGCAGGAACCAGAGCAATTCAGGCACATAAAGTATCACTTAACCGTGACACAGTGTCGGCACGCTTATCAGCTATATTCGAAGAAATTAACAACTCTATTTTCCGTCGTGGTCATATCAGCGTAGGTCTTTCAGCCGCTATGGCAAGTTCCGGCATGGTGTTTAATTTCGAATGGTTCAAACAACAGATATTGGCAGCTAAAATCAATTGGGCAGATAAGGAATTGGAAGCATTGCTTCTCCGGCATCATATCTATGTTGACTATTTTGATAAAATCATGGTATATGGTGAGAAGGTTCGTCAAGCTGAAGAATTCAACCGTCAACATCGCAACTGGATTATCACACAATGGAGAGCAATTCTACGTAATCTCCGTTATCTTCCTGTTGCTATCATTCATCGCCATTACGACATGATAGACAAGTTGCTACAATGGATGATCCTCTCCCGCATGGTCATGATGGCCATCATTCTTTTCATGTGTCTAATAACCCCATTCATCTATTTTACGATGGCCATAAAATGGTGGATTCTCTTTGCTGTCGTTCTCTTCGTCTTTGCGATGGCCACTCCTAACTATTTGGTAGACGAAAAATGGGACAGTACCTTCTTCAAGATTCCTGTTGTATTAATGAGTTCTGTCCTGCATAAATTTAAGTTAGGAAGAAAATTCACGGAAACCGTTAATCTTAAACAATAAACTGTCATGCTTTGGACCATTTTACATATTATCGACATTCTCATCTGGCTGTTATTAGCAGCTTCAACCTTATATATTCTTTTCTTTGCATTGGTATCTACACTATGGAAGAAACGCATCAATGAATTTACTTCATTTTTGACTGACCAGAAGTTAGCCATGCGAGAAAAAGAGTTTTTTTCCTATTTGGTACTATACCCTGCCTATAATGAAGATCGTGTCATTGTTCCTTCTGTCCGAACCTTTTTAGGTCAATATTATCCCTACAATTCTTTCCATGTGGCTGTTATTTCTGACCACATGAAGCCAGAAACCAATCAGGCTTTGAGTGAACTTCCAATCACCCTACTTCAGCCTGTTTTCGAGAAGAGCAGTAAGGCCAAAGCCATGCAATATGCCATGGACCAGATTAAGGAAGACTATGATTACATCATCATTATGGATGCCGATAACGTGGTCAACTCTGATTTCTTGCAGAAGCTGAATGATTCTTGTGCTCATGGTTACAAAGCCATCCAATGTCACCGTTGCGCCAAGAACAAAGATAACGACATCGCCGTACTCGACGGTGTCAGCGAGGAAATCAACAATACGATTTTCCGCAAGGCCCATAACCGTATCGGTTTGTCGTCAGCCCTCATTGGCTCTGGCATGTGCTTTGATTTCAAACTATTCAAGGAAAACGTCTATAAACTTACAACTGCAGGTGAAGACCGTGAAATGGAAGCACTTTTGCTCAAACAAAAGGTCTATATCCATTACGAACCGGATATCCACGTCTTTGACGAAAAAGTATCGAACAAGGATAATTTCCAAAAGCAGCGTCTTCGCTGGATGACGGCTCAGATACAAAGTCTCATTAGTTTACTCCCCTATATTCCCACAGCTATCAAAACTGGTAATATAGATTTCATTGACAAAACAATACAACAAGCATTAATACCACGCTCTATGTTAGTAGTGGGTGCATTTGGAATGTCCTTTGTCATGACAGCATTTTCACTAATCTTTTCGCTATCATGGTATATTAAGTGGTGGTGTCTATTCCTTGCTATTTGCATTACCCTTTACGTTGCAACCCCTAAGCAACTGCGCAGTCATTCCGTATTTGGGAAGCTATTATCTCTTCCCAAACTCGTATGGAAAATGGTCATGAACATCTTAAAGATTGATCATAAGAACACAGACTTCATTCATACATCACACGATAAGTGATTTTCAATTGTCAATTATTAATTTTCAATTTGATTTAAATGAGTGAGCGGGTACATAGAAGTGTGATGAACATCAAGGTGGGCATGTTGTTTTATGTTCTCTCCTTGTTTCTTGCCTTCTTCTCCCGCAAAATATTCCTAGACTGCCTTGGAGCCGAGTTCATCGGTTTGACAGGCATGCTCATGAATATTATGAGTTTCCTCAGTGTTGCCGAACT
This sequence comes from uncultured Prevotella sp., assembly GCA_946404405.1. GTDB lineage: Bacteria > Bacteroidota > Bacteroidia > Bacteroidales > Bacteroidaceae > Prevotella. The sequence goes on along the minus strand of CAMJDL010000010.1, from coordinate 31,137 downwards.
GGGTATCGGTACCAGTATCGTTTATTTCCTTTACAAACCATTACAAGAAGAAAACCACGACAAAATAAACGAAGTGATGTCAATGCTGGCCTTCCTGTATCGCTGTATCGGTTTAGTCATACTTGGCGGTGGCCTTATTGTCAGCATCTTTTTCCCATGGTGGTTCAACAATCTAGGCACTGGACTTCCATTGGTATATTTCGCTTTCTATTCATTTCTCGCATCATCTGTTGCAGGATACCTTTTCAATTATAAACAGTTGTTAGTTGGTGCCCACCAGAAGCAGTATCTTGTCAATGCCTATTTCCAAACCATTGGCATCGTACAAAGTCTTGTCCAGATTTTATTAGCATATTATTATCGGAATCTGTGGTTATGGGTGGTTGTTGGTCTTATCTTCACTATTATCGGCATCATTGTTTTCAATTATCGTATCAAGCAACTATATCCATGGCTCAACATCAATCTCAAGGAAGGGAAAGCTAATCTCAAAACATATCCTGAAGTCTTGAAAAAAACACGTCAGATTTTTGTTCAGAAAATTAAGGATTTCATTCTATACAAAAGCGACGAAATACTGGTTGGAGCATTCGTCTCGGTCATTAAAGTTGCCTTTTATGGCAACTACACTATGATCGTTAATAAGTTTCTCTACTTAGTCAATATATTATCTGACGGTTTGAGTGCTGGTGTTGGCAACTTGATGGCTGAAGGGAATAAAAAAAATATTATGAAAGTCTATTGGGAGATGACTGCCGCCCGTTTCTTCATATTAGGTATGATTATCTTCTCCCTTCTCTTATTTCTCCAACCCTTCATTGGATGCTGGCTAGGGCATCAGTATCAAATGGAGGAAATAATTGTATACTTATTAATCATCAATCTATTTGTTCGGTTACAACCAGCTGCTGTCTATATTTTTTTAGGAGCCTCTGGTTTATACTCTGATGTATGGGCTAATTGGGCTGAGTTACTCATCAACATTACTGTCACATTACTACTTGCACCTTTTTATGGCATTATAGGCATTTTATTGGGCAAGATCATCAGTTTCTCTTTGATTAGTTTTCTATGGAAGCCCTACTATCTATTTACCCAAGGTTTCCATAAAAGTGTGTGGGAATATTGGCGAGGCATGATTCCTTACTACATTCTATTTACATTATTGTCTCTAATTACACTGTGGCTTAAGTATACTGTTATCGACAGTCATTCTGATACTGTCTTGTCTCTTGCACTCTATGGATTAGCGATTTACATTCCCCTTCTTGGTGTCTATTTCATTCTATTATTTCAATTCACAACAGGCATGAAATACTTTGTTGCACGCAAACCTGCGATATACGAGAAAATCCAATGTTTATCATTATTCAATAAAATATGAAATCCATCGTCATAATATTTCCGTATTTCGGTACATTACCCACACAGTATAATATGTGGAGGGCTTCTGCGTTGCAGAACCCCTCTGTGGATTTCATGTTCTTTACGGATGCGGATGTCGAACCTGCCAAGAATATCATCGTGTATAGAATGAAATTCTGCGACTTCAAACAAATAGTACAAAAGTCTTTTGAATTCCCTATTATTCTCGACCGTCCCTACAAACTATGCGAGTACAAACAAGCATACGGATATATTCTACAAGAATACATCAAAGGATATGACTTTTGGGGATTTGGAGACCTCGACTTAGTATATGGCGACATCCGTAACTTTCTCACAGACGCTGTTCTATCGCACAAGTTCTTATTGGGATGGGGACATCTAACCCTTCTGCGCAACGATGTGGATGCCAACACCTATTTCATGCGACAAGTAGATGGCTATCAAAGTTACAAAGAAGCATTCACAACAGCTAAGATAACATTCTTCGACGAATTCCGTTACAAAGGATGTAGCGACAAGTGGCGCGACTGCCGTCCAAAAGATTGTTGGTTGGAATGGCCATTTGACAATGCCTCTAAACCTAAACAGTCGTATCATTTCAATAGTCTTACTAGAGGATGGGAACAAGTTATCTTCGAACACGTTGATAATAAACTATATATGTTGCGGTTCAATAATGGGCAATTAGAGAAGAAAGAGTCGCTTTATGCGCATTTCCAGCATCGGGGATTCATGAAGGACAAGGTCACCGACTATAGCCACTTTTTAGTAACCCCTAATGCCATCATTGACTATCCGAAACATTTCGTCAGTCTCCACCTCCGCTGGCTCTGCCGCAACCGCTCATTGATGACAAAGTATTACCAGTGGAAGGACCGCATTATTTGGAAATTAAGGTTAAGTAAGAACAAATAATAAAAACTATGAAAATAGCTATTTTAACATGTGGTATGTTGCCCATTCCCGCCGTACAGGGAGGAGCTGTAGAGAATAAAATCGACTTTCTTCTAGAGTATAATAATCGGATGAAATTCCACGACATCACTGTATATAGTCCATGGAACAAGGAGGCCTCCATGCATCCTGCTGTTTCTTCTACTATGAACCATTATGTCTTTATTGATGTCAACAGTTTCAAGGCCAGATTAGCCCGAAGGATATATGGATATCTCCATTCGGGTGAATACTACAACTATTTTATAGAATACTATTTCGAAAAAGTTTATTCACATCTAAAGAATCAAAACTATGATTGTATTTATTTAGACAATTGCCCTGGTTACGTCTGCAAATTGTCTCAACGAGGCCACAAGAATTTAGTCTTACGCCTCGGTAACGATCTTCTTAACTCTACAACAAAAAACAACATTAATATTTTAAATAATCTCAGAAAGATATTGACCTGTTCTAACTACATTGGAGAAAGAGTTGCCACGATTCGGCACGACAACAAGATACAGACACTTTATAACGGCATAGACACAAAGGCGTTTTCTTCGAGGAAGGATAAGAATACAAGTCGGTCAGAAGTCGGTTTGTCTGAGGAGGACTTCGTCATTGTTTATAGTGGCCGGGTCAACAAAGACAAAGGAGTGTCCGAACTGATTGATGCTTTGCTGAAACTCCAAAACAAGCCCAAAATCAAACTGATGATTATTGGCAGTACCTTTTTTGCAAATGCAACTAACGAAGATGAGTTTGTTCGCTCATTAAAAGAAAAAGCCAAGAAGATTGAAGATCGGATTGTCTTCACTGGCTTCGTTCCATATAGTCAAATGCCTTCCTATTTGAACCTTGCCAATATAGCAGTTCTTCCTTCCATGTGGGAGGAGCCCTTCGGGCTGACAATTGTTGAGGCAATGGCTGCGGGTTTGCCACTTATAACAACTCGAAGTGGCGGCATCCCTGAAATTTGCGAGGGATTTGCCACTATTGTTGACAGGAATAATATCGTCAACAATCTCGTTGCTGCTATTCTTGACCTCTATGAACATCCTGAAAAACGAAAAGAAATGGCAATGGGAGCCCTTGAGCGTGCCAAACTTTTCGACAAGACTACTTATGCTAGGAATTTTTTCAAAGCTATTGAATAATATAGTACTAAACTCAACTAATAAATAATTCAACTATTATGAATGACAAGATTACCATTGGCATACCAATCTATCAAGTTGAAGAGTATGTGACAACATGCATAGAAAGTGTGTTATGTCAAACCTATGAAAACCTTGAAATTATAGCCGTGGACGATTGTGGTACCGATAAATCGATATACCTTCTAGAGCAATTACAGCGTACACATCCACGTGGCAATCAAATCAACATCATACATCACACAGAAAACAAGGGTATATCAGAATGTCGTAACACTATTATTGAACACACTAATGGCAAGTACATATACTTCCTGGATTCTGATGATTATATAGAGCCTAACGCCATTGAATTATTATATACAGCGGCAGAAGAAACACAGAGTCAAGTCACATACGGTTCTTTTCGGTATGTTGATTCATCTGGTAATAATTGCAAAACTGGTGGACAGTTGCCTAATAAGAAATTCCTGAAATCTGGAGAATTCCAGCACTATGTTTGTCAAGACGTTAAGATGCATGTCAACATTACTTCATGGAATATTTTGTTCCTTTCACAATTCATTAGGGACAACCATTTGCGTTTTCACTTCAGAAAAATTGAAGATCTCGTGTTCTTCACTGATTTTTATCCTTTTGCTCTCCGCGTAGTATTTCTTTCCGATATTACTTACAATTACTTAGTACGATATAATTCCATCACCTCCAGACAATCACGTCAGATTATTCCTGCAAAAGAAATGGAAACCGGTTTCAATATCATTGAATATGTTACCTGTAATGCCAAGAAACTTACTAAGAAGGATTACTATGACGTACATTGTACCAAACTCATGAAGCATAAATTAAATATAGTTTGTGCATACTTAAAACACCGTCACCAGATTACACCTCCCATTGCTGATGACCAACACCGACTACATCATGTTATACTACACCCAAACACTTTCTTCGAAATATTGAAGTTCAGGCGGTACAGATTCCTGAATCTTGCATTCTTCATATTAAGTCATCTGCCTGTCAAGATAATGCTATCTATCTGTAGTATAATCGCTAAAAAAGGGTGGGCATAAACTACCTCACTTCAGGCAGGTGGATTCTGTCGCCAATCATCCTTTGGAATTCCATGGTAAAATGATTGTTCATACCTGAAAAGGCATAGAACGTCATTTCACCAAAATAAATTTTTCCTTTGACATTATAAAGATCCACTCTCACTTGGGGGAATCCCTGAGCAATCTTCTCGGCAATCTCAATCATCTTCTCCAGATTCTTCGGTCGCGGCACATTCTTGTACTGCACCCCAGGATCGGACAGATATTGTCGCATGGGCTGCCATGTATGAATATCATACAGGTCATAGACTGTCTTACTGCCACCGCTACCACTTTCCAAACTGCGGTCATAGCACACCATGTCATACTGTGCCTTGCCGTCAACACATCTGATCTTGTGGTCAACAGTTGTTTCTGACGAGAACTCCTCACTATTATCCATCTCTATCAGACTTTCTGCCATGATGCGCGGCTTGATGGCTGTATAATGAGGTTCACAGGATGCATAGCCATACCTGACGGAAACGTGCTTGTCTAAGAAATCAAGAATCTCCTTTTTGTTCATCTTGCTCTTGTCACGGACTATCACGGTACTGCCACAATCATGCGTACATTTTAGGACAAACTTATCAGGCAGCTTGTCAAAGTCTATATCTTCCACACGGTCCCAGACGCCATAACACTCCGTAAGAATGTCTTTCAGCCCGAGCTCCTCGATATGTTTCCGCACTTCATACTTATCTGTATATTCTGTCCATTTCGAAGTATCGGTCATCACCTCCATCCACGTGACTTTTTCATTCAGCGTCCGGGGATTCTTCCATGGAAATTTCTTCCTATAAAATCTGTTCCACTTCATCTCGATTGCCTCCTTCGGTTTATTGTCAATCAACTCTTTCCATTTGTCAGTCTTCTCAATGAAATGGATGAAATATAACGCCTTCAGTGACCTGATGGGGTGCAAGATAGACCATAGGCGCATCTTTGCTTTATACGAAAGACTACTCATAAGCATGTTCGTTTAGATGCTGCAAAGGTAACAAAAAAAAAGGAAAAGTAAATAGTGAGAAGTAAAAAAATTGCTACCATAGTAAAAAAACAACGAACTATGAACTGTGAACTATGAACTTTTTTGTACCTTTGCAACAAAATATAAGCAAATGATTAAAGTCAGCATCATATTACCTATTTATAATGTTGCTTCATATCTGGATGAGACATTCAGTTCTATTGCCCAACAGACACTAAAGGACATAGAGATTATTGCTGTCAACGACGGATCGACAGATAATAGTGAGGACATCATTAGGAAATGGCAACAACAGGACTCAAGAATTGTCCCGTTATCCCAAGAGAACCAAGGGCAGTCGGCTGCAAGAAACCTTGCACTAAAGCACGCAAAAGGTCAATATATATATATGATGGACTCTGACGATAAGCTGACAGAGCCTGATGCCCTTAAGACCTGCTACGACTATGCAGAGCAAAACAAGGCAGATTTTATATTCTTTGACGGGGAATCTTTCTCTGAAGAAGGTATTAACCGCATTTCAAGAAATACAAAAAGAACACATCTCGTTGATGAAAACAAAGCGTACGATGGTGAATACCTTCTCAATTTGCTACTAGACACACAAACTCATAATTGTGTTGTATGGCTGCTTTTTATACGCAAAGAATTTCTGGACCAAATACGTCTTAGATTTTACGAAGGTATCATTCATGAAGATGAGTTGTTTACGACTATCCTCACTCTAAACAGTGATAATATATTCTGTTTAAAGCGAAATCTTGTTGGCCATCGCATCAGAGAAGCATCAACAATGACTACCAATTTCTCCAAGCGAAACTTGGATTGTTATCTTACTGTTGCCGACGAATTATTACGTTTTAGCCACACACCCATCATTCACAAGTTCTTACGTTATACACTCAGCAAAGTATTCTATACAGGACACCTGATTCCTCTCAAGGACAAGCCTGCAGTATTTTGGCGCGCCATGCGTTCTGGATATCTGAAATACATTGGTCTAAAATCTATCCTTGTATTTTTGCTAAAGTAACATCTCAATCTATTGTTTATACTTCGCCCCAAAAAGGTAGTGACTGAGGAAAGGACTGAGGCGGATGATGTAGCTCATCAGGAGACTGAGAAGCAATACGATTAGTGCTATCGACATGATGACAACGAATTCAAGGATGCTATTATTATAAGCATGAAGCTGATGGCTATATGCCATCAGGAATCTTGGCAGGAAGAAGTAATGGAGCAGATAGATGTCTAAAGTTCGTGTGCCAACAAATTCAAGGGGTGAGAGGTGAGAGACGAGAGATGAGAGCCTAGAATACGTATAAAGGAACCGAAATGCAGCGAAGATCATGGTCATGCCTAGAACGCCTCCAATTGCAAACCTAAAGTATTCGCGGACGAATAAATCACTTTGAGGAATCTTTGAGATAACAAAGAAAGCTACAACAACAGCCACCACTGTAACACTACTGGTAAGTTTTAAGAAATGCGGGAAATATTTCCGAGCCAAGATGCCAAGAATAAAAAACAGATAATAACGCCACGTCACGAAACTCAAGAAGCCCAATATATTCTTTTGCCACGTCTGCATCGAAGAAAGCCGAGAATAGTTTATATCATACCAATAAGCGGACATTGATATGGCGAAAGCCACCAACAACATGAGGATATCGGCCTTTACACCCTGATAACGTCGAAATAATAGATAGCAACCGATATACAACATAAAGTACACAAACAGTGCAAAGGTAAACCAATAGCCCCCTTTGAATGCACCAAACTGATGGAAATAGGCTGGTGGTGGTGCCAGCAGGAACAAGAAAAAGAGTGTAGGAACTATTTGTACCATGAACTTTTTCTTAATAATTGGCCAAACAGGATCAGTTACCTTAAACAACCAACCACTGATAAAGAAGAAACAAGGCAAACGAAATAGAAAAAACACGTCATTGAAAGCCATATTTGAGTCACCCAGACAAAAGGTACAGATATGGGAGTAGACCACGAGTATCATCGTGAATCCACGCATGGCATCAATATATCCTATTCGTTTGTTCGTCATAAAATTCTAATTTTTAAAATCAACCTATATTACCATCAATATCCCCTAAAACCTTTTATACAAAGCATTTATCGGGTGGTGGTAGATTATTGTTAGGTGGTAGAATTCTGCCTATTTTTACGTTTTGGCTTCACACAATACTCAGAGCCATACTTTGTCACGCGCTTAGATAGACCAGAAATATTGGAAAGTCTATGTCCAAAGGCTAGAACACTTGTTGTTTTCAACAGGCTGACACCCACTTTTTCCTTGAGGAAACTGAAAATAGCCGTTGCACTCATCCATGTTCCCTCGTTGGTATCCTTCGCTGGTTCAAAATAGTCGAAGAAGAACTGCTCGGCAGCCGTCTTTACGCTGAATCTCTTGTTCCATTCTATAATCTGCTGCGTCTCTGCTGGTCCGAAATAATATGGCTCGTGTTTGTGTAGGGCACGCATAGCCTGGGCATAAAGCTGTTCGTAATTCGGCGGGGTACTGATGTCAATAGGGCCGGTAAGCTCTACGCTGAGGAAACGACGACTACCCGTGGGGTCTGCCAGCACATCTGTCTGATTCGTGGTGGCGATGAACGAGGCACGGCGTGGGAAGTCCTCTACGTGACGGCCGTATGGACGCTTGATCTTCACGGACGACAGTGTGATGATGTTTTTCAAGAATCCCTGCTGTGTCTTGGGCGATATCTGGTTGAACTCGTCGAGGTTGATGAGCAGCATCTGTGCCATCTGCTGCAACACCTGCTTCTTGTCGTCTATCTGCAGGTTACCAGTATAGCCGAAGCTCAGTTCCGGCGGCAGCAGCTGTTCGCAGAAGGTACTCTTGTTATATCCCTGTGTAGAGATGAGCAATGGCACGGCCTGATTGCCATATTTGGCCTGGCTGCCCTCCTGCCATTGGCGTACCATACCCAGGAACCACGTATAGAACCAGTCCTCCCAGTGCGGATTCTTCGTGGGCACCGTACGGGCGAGTTTGCGGATATGGTCCTTGCCGTCCCACTTATCGTACTGGTCCCAAAGGTAGTCCAAAATAGGATCAAAAACATGTATCATGTTTGACTGCACATAGCGGCGCACGTCGTTGTCGCGGGCATCGATGCCAGCAAGACGCACCTTCATCGTCATACCTTTCAGCGCACGGTCGTCCACTGGTTCCCAGTCCATGTACTGTCGGTTGTTATCCGTATACTCGGTATAGCCCATGACATTATTATAGCGGAACTGGTAGTGCGCCTTCAGGAAGTCTATCAGCTGACGTGTCTTACGGCTCACTTCAGGATCATGGGGACGGTTCTCCTGATCCGTCGTCGCGAAGCGACAGTGATCAGGAGAACCGTCCCCGTGATCCGCCAGCGTTGGCTTCGGAGTGACGGGTAGTGCCACCGCCTTCGGATTGAAATAGGGTACTGCATCCAATGGCATGTGGAAGTTACTTTTGACAGATACCGGTTCCGTATTGATGGGTTTTGGTATGATGGCCTGATAGAGAGCCGTTGCCAGGCGATGACCTTCCCGGCATAGTATGTCAGCTTCCTCCTCCGCCAGATAAGTGCCACTTATTTCCGAATAAGCACCGCTTATTTCAGAATACTCCTGCCTTATTTCGGAATACTCCGGGAGTATTGCGGATGGGGCTTTTTCTATCCTCACGAGGATGATGACCTCGCGTTCGGTAGGACCCACAAAAGCCGCGAGGGTATAGTGCAGAATCTGGGCCGCACGCTTCACGGCCTTTACCTCCTCATCCTCCAGACCACCAATCGTCAGTGCCACCACGCCGTTGAACTCCTTCATGCGCAGATTGTCGTTGGCGTCCTTCTCGAAAACGGCGGAAGGATAGATGACGTGCGATGGATACTGGCGGTCGTAGGTGTCAACATACTTGCCATAGTGGAGACGACGGCGCGCAACGGCTCCGTCCTTGGTATCGGTTTTGATACGTTCAATGAAGTTTTCGATACTCTTTGTCGAAAGTTTCAGCGCATTTTTCTTGTCTCTAAGTACAAATGTCAGTTTCATGTTACTAAATCCTTTAATTTGGGAGTGCAAAGATACTAAATTTTGATGATATTTCCAAATCATTCAGCATAATAATGTTGAAAATATGAAGAAAATGGCAATTATTACCACCATTAGCAAATATTACCACCACCTAATAAATCCTTTAAAATAAAAAGGTTATTAGTGATTGGTGGTAATATGATAATAATTTTATAAATTGAAATTCATACATATAAAAGAATAGTCACTTTCGGGTCGCTCCGACGTTGGTTTCGAGGTATTCCGCAGTCATCTACGAGGTGTTCCGCAGTCACTTTACCCCCCTAAACCAACGTCGGAACGGTTGTAAAGTGCCTCGCCTTCGAGTGGAAGAAACGTCAGGAGCGACCCGAAAGTATACATTGCAACGCCACACTCTGCCCACCGGTCAAAGGACGAAGTCTTCAGCCGAAATCAATCCAAAGAATAATCCCACCCGTCTCAAATCTGATGGGTGGGATTATTCTTTAGGTTATTACCCTTATTCTACAGTAGCTGGGTGCAGGTACCATTTCTTATTATTCTTTCCTTTCGAGGTAGACCATCCCATGAACTCTGGGAAGAACACATCAATGGGCTTACTCTCATTATCACGAAGGAGAATGTTATCCTTGAAAGCATCGATATTGACACCACTCAGATAGAAAGCAAACGGATAGTTGCCACTACCAACATAATACAATTTATTTGCAGGATCTGACTTATCATCTTTCGTACCGAAGTATGAAGTATTCATCTTTGCCGTAGGAGCCTCCATCGGGATATGTACCTCCCAACGCTTGTCACCAGCCTCGTTACGATAGATAAATGGCTTAATCTTGGCTGCCTTGCTATCTTGGATACCACCCTCATAGGTCAATTCCAGGATATAAGTGGTATGGAGTTCCTTCTTGATATTATCAGTCAGCAAATAGACATTGCCATCCTGGATGAAATTAGCTTCCACAGCTTCTGTAGATCCAGCAGGAATCTTCTTCATCACAATGCTGGTAGGTTGGGCGTCATTCTTAGTCTCCAATGTAAGGGCCAGTCCGCTCTTTAGCTCAACATAGTTCTGATAGGTTGTCAGATTGAAAGTCTGCTTAGTCATGAAAGTGCGATTCTTGTAAGTAAACATCGTCAACAAGCGATCTTCCTTCATTTCAACTACTACATCGTTCATATCGTAGTCACCAGCTGATGGCCAGAGGTCCTCGAATGCATACACACCTTCGCTTGTAGTTTCGCGCGATGTTGGCACTGGCAGTTCCTGGAACAGACCAACAGGTTTGAGAGCCAAGATGACATCACCGTAATCCTGATCATTGGCACCATCCTCGAAGGCTACGATAGCATACTGCTGACCATCCTTTTCGTAGGCGAACTTTGCAGTACGTGACACCCTTTCAGGATTAGGATTCAACAAGCAACCTTCGTCATATTTATTCTGCTCCTCATTAGGCTCACAATAGGACAGCCCATCTGTAGATGACGCCCAACTGTTATACTGACGAGCAACTGGGGCATTTCTTACAGCACCAGAATAGCCATTATAATACTTGATTCCATCATGTGATTTCTGCATACCCCATCCGTTCGACTTCAACAGGAAACCAATCTTCATACCTGCAGGGAAGATCGGAGTGGCACCTTCCTCGCTGTTTTCGGCAATGTTTGGGTAGTAAATCAACTGCACTGCTTCGCCACGCTCAAGAGCAATATTGCCGTTATAGTTACTGCCGTACTTCGGCTGATTGACAAACTGTGAGTGACCGTCCTGTGTGTTGGGGAACAACATGACAACGTGAATATCCTTCAGATTTGTAGGAGCATCACCCTGATAGTAATAATAGCCAAGGCAGTTGTTCCAGCAAGTATTTGAGCCTACCAATGTGACAGAGACAGCTGCAGCTTCCTTCAAAGTAAGATCAGCACTCTGACGATATTCATCTGGGCAGATTTCCTTTCTTACAATGGCAGCAGCAATGCTCTGACGAATTCCTTGCATCTCATCCTCGTTAAATGTCAGCGCACCTTCTTTTACCAAATAGTTTGGGCGTCCTGTTCTGGAATCCCATCGTCCCAGCCACGTCTTCCATTCATTGTAAATCTGATTGTCCAGTTTGTCACCCGTCTTATAATCCACCTCATAAGAGAGTTGATAGAGCGTTTCCAAACTATTAGTCAACACGCCAGAACCTGGTGAAACTCTTCTGGCAGCAGCACGATTGACACCTCTTGTTTCGCCTGCTTTAGCAAAAGCCGTATTATTGGTTACCTTCACATTCATCAACTGCTCATCAATAAAGAAGTCACCAGTGAAGATATACAAATCAGTAGCATAGCTTGGAAGTTCTACAGACTGAGAGAAACGACCTTCACCATCTGTATAGTTTGAATAAACAGGTTTGATGCTTGGATCTAATTCATCGCCCTTGAAAGGATCCTCACTGAAGACTCGAAAGAAAACAGGCCCAGCGGGATTTGATGCAGAATAGTCTACTGTCAAATTCACATCACTGGATGTGGAAAAGTCAAAAAGATTAACTGTAGCATTATTCCCCTGATTGTTTTCCTCATCATTAGAGTCAAAATGGTTGGAAACACACGCTGTAAAGAGTAGTGCTGTTAATGATAAAAAAGCAATTCTTTTCATACTCAATATTCATTTGTTAAATAATTTAGTCGAGATTTCTGAATAATTTCACACCTCTACACACATTTTATGGTGCAAAGTTACACAAAAAATCTGAAAAATTGTTCATTTTATCACATTTTTTTGCCAATGACGAAAAAAAATAAAACTCAAAAAATACAAAGAAGATTTGGGATTTTCAACAGAAAAGACTACTTTTGCATTATGAAAGAGCGTGTCAACTGGATAGATTGGGCAAAAGCGCTGGCAGTATGTACAGTGGTGTTTTGCCATCTGCCCCAATCTCAGGAGTGGTTCTATTACAGATATCTGCAGGCAACCATTATCGTTATTTTTTTCTTTATCTCTGGCTATCTGAAGAAAGACCGAGGCAGCAATAAGGAGAATTGGAAAAAATATTGGTACGGATTAATTATACCTTATTTTTTATATAACCTCATCGTCTATCCATATTGGCTACTGAAATACTATTTAGTACACGATGCCATGCCCGACTTCTTCGCAGCGATGCGCCCCATTATCGGAACATTGTTGCTACAGCACGAGAGTTCCTTTGCCGAGCCATTAGACGGACCTCTGTGGTATCTGCCCGCCATCCTCATCATGCATATTATCATTGATTTATGCAGAAAGAGCAGACATCAACATCTTATCGTTGTATCGCTCTGCGTCGTCTCATTTTTCCTCTACGCCGCCAACAAATACTGGTATTTCGCACCAGACCTAACGTCTATGGGACTGATGCGCAACTTACCTTATTATTATATAGGAAATGTGATGGGGCAAAAGCATTGGTTCAAGGAAGTACACTTCAAGCAAGACCTCGTTGGGTGCTTTGCTTGTCTGGCACTTAGCATTCTACTATTTGACTGGCACTTACATGCCTATTATAGTAGCCAACACCTGTTACACATCATCCTTTTCTATCCCGTCAACATAGGATTTGTATTCGGGGGGCTTTATGGATGCAAGTGTCTAAATTCTATTCATTCGAAAATTATTTTCAATCTGTCTGTAGGCACTTTGGTGATTATCGGCCTTCACATCGTGCTTATTACGATTGCCAATTATGTATTTGGACACATATTGGCATCAAGCGGCGCCATTTGTTATCAATGGTATGAGGCATTGCCATTAACTATCATCATTGTAACACTTCTCTACCCCATAATTTTGTTAGGAAAACGCTATATTCCTGTATTGTTGGGAAAAATAACTCATAAAAATACTTGATTATTCAATTATAATTTGTATCTTTGCATCAAAGTTCCATCGTTATGCGAATATTGTTCATAGTCTATCATGGCTTTTCCGAGTATAGTGGTATCACCAAGAAGATACGCTATCAGGTTAAAGGACTAAGGGAGAATGGTCACGATGTCCGTTTATGTTACTATGACTTTGCAGAGAATGGACATCGCTGCCGATATATCGATGGAAAAGTTATCAAAGACTACGGCATGGGTAATTGGGCTGCTTTCCGTCAGCGTCTGGACTTTGATTGTATCTTCGATTACTGTGTTCGTGAAGGGATAGAATTTGTTTATGCCCGCTGTTTCCAGAATGCCAATCCTTGGCTCATCCACTTCTTCAATAAACTGAAAAAGGCCGGCATTCATGCTGTGACAGAGATACCGACCTATCCGTATGACCAAGAGTTCAAGAACGCTTACTTCCTTCAACGAATTGGATTAATAATTGACCAACTATTCCGTTATCGTTTATATCAACAGCAGGATGCTTTAGTAACCTTCTCTGATGCTACGGAGATTTTTGGTCAACATACCATTCGTATCAGCAATGGTGTTGACTTTGATAGCATCCCCCTCCATCATCCATCAGCCATCAGCCATCAATCATCAACCATCCATCTCATCGGTGTCGCAGAGGTACATATCTGGCATGGCTATGACCGGCTGATAGCTGGTCTTGGTGAATATTATAAAAATGGTGGGAAACGCGACGTCGTATTCCATATTGTAGGGGGAGTCCATCCCAACGAACGATATCGCGCTAACGCATATCATCCAGGACTACAGGCTATAATCGACAAGTATGGAATTGCCGATAAAGTTATTTTTCATGGCACCTTGTTTGGTAAAGAATTGGATGATGTCTTTAACCTGTGCCAATTCGCCATTGGTTCGTTAGCTCGTCACCGCAGCGGAATCACCATTATCAAGACATTGAAAAATCGTGAGTACGCTACACGTGGTATACCTTTTATTTACTCAGAGCAAGATTCAGATTTCGACCATCAGCCCTATATCATCAAAGCTCCCGCTGACGAGTCACCCATTGACATTCAACAGATTATTGACTTTATTGATGATAATAGCTTGAAGCCTGAAGACATACGTAAAACGGTAGGGCATTTAGCATGGAAGATACAGATGCAAACGGTTATTGATGAGGTGTTCAAATAATTAATGAAATAGACTTAACTAAAAACTATTATGACTAAAAACTATGAAGTAACAATTGGAATCCCTGTTTACAACGTCGAACGATATATTCGATTATCATTGGACTCCGCTTTGGCACAAACATTTTCTAGCATTGAGTTCCTCTTTTGTGACGACTGTGGTACAGATTCCTCTATTGATATCGTTAAAGAATACCAGCAGAATCATCCGCGTGGCAAGGATATTCGTATCCTTCACCAGCCCCAGAATTTGGGAATCGGTGCAGCCCGTAATCGTATGTTGGCAGAGGCACAAGGCAGATACTTCTATTCCTTGGATGCTGACGACTCAATAGCGCACAATACCATTGAACTGCTGTGGAATGCAGCCCAAGAGCATCAGGCTGACTTGGTGTATGGCAGCTACGAACGTGTCTTTGTCGAGGATGACAAGGAGGTAGGTCGTAAGCAGTTCCCTTATCCCTTCCGTGTCTTTACCGATCCAGATATATATGCCGACTATGTATACCACTGGGGAGTACAGGGAATGAACTGGAACTTTCTTCTAAGCATGGATGTCATCCGTCGCAACAATCTGCGGGTTACTGAGGTGGGGCACGGCTATGGCGAGGATTTTACGTTCACCATTGATCTGCCGACCTATATTACCCATGCAGTCTTATTACCTAACATCACCTACCAATACTATAATCGTGATGTGAATAAACCCAAAAAGAAGAAAATCCTAAGCCGCAAATATCTGAATCGTGCCATTGATGCCATAGCAGAGAAAAAACGTCGTAAAGAGTTATTAGGAAAGCGCTATTATTCCAAGCGAATCTCCATCCTCATGATGCTCGATTGCTCGTTTGCATGTGAGATGGTGGGACGTAGGAACGAGTTCGACGAGCCATTCAGCAATCGTGAAGTCCGTGACATGATGTGGCATCCCATGACATTTTGGGAGATAGTGACTGCCAAATCAGGACGTTTCCATAATATCCTTTATTGGACTTACGGTGTCGTTCCACCATTTCTTTGTGCATGGTTACTAAAACCAATGATTATAAGATATGGCGTTTCAAAACATTAAATAATCATGTATTGGTTTTGATATATCTCGAAAGACAATTACATTTTCCCCTTAAATGATGACAGTACTTTCTCAACAATTGGTGCCATATCGTAGTATTTGTATTCTGCAAGTCGGCCTCCAAAGATAACGTTACTCTCCTTTTGTGCTAAAGCCTGATATTTCTGGAACAGGGCACTATTCTTATCATCATTAATGGGATAATATGGTTCCATACCGTCCTCCCATTCCACAGAGTATTCTCTGCTTATTACTGTCTTTGGATTCTTGTCAACATCAGCAGCAAACGATTCAAAATGCTTATGCTCAATAATACGGGTATAAGGAACTTCAGCATCGGTATAGTTAATCTGAGCCAGGCCTTGGAAATTAGAGGTATCAAGAACCTCATTTTCAAAGCGGACAGTACGATATTCCAGTTTGCCAAAGCGATAGTTGTAGTATTCATCTATCTTGCCTGTAAATACGATGGTGTCAGCCAAAGTTTCAAACTCTTTCCTATTTGCAAAGAAGTCACAATTAGTCCTGGTCTCTACACCTTTCAGCAATCCGTCAATCAGTTTGTTGTAACCACCAATAGCTACTCCCTGATAGGAATCGTTGAAGTAGTTATTGTCATAGACGAAACGGACTGGCAGACGTTTGATGATAAACGGAGGGAGTTCTGTACATTTGCGCCCCCACTGCTTTTCCGTATATCCCTTGATAAGCCGTTCGTAGATATCCCTGCCGACCAAGGCAATGGCCTGTTCTTCCAGATTAGTAGGTGTCTTCCCAGCCATCTCTTTGCGTTGTTCATCAATTGTTTGCTTTGCTTCTTCCGGTGTCAGTACGCCCCACATCTGACTAAACGTGTTCATATTAAAGGGAAGATTATAGGCTTTGCCTTTATAGAAAGCTACAGGCGATTCGGTAAAGCGATTGAATTCGACAATAGAATTGACGAAATCCCATACTTCTTTATTGGAAGTGTGAAAAATGTGAGGGCCATACTTATGGACATTGATACCCTCTACTTTGTCACAATAGAGGTTACCACCCAAATGTGGTCGTTTGTCAATCACCAAGCATCGTTTTCCTTGTTTAGTTGCACAATGAGCAAAAACAGAGCCATATAAGCCTGCACCTACAATCAGATAGTCATATTTCATATCAATCTATTTATTTTTGTCAAATTTACGAATATTTACGGAGATGATGTTAAAAGTCGATGAATATTTTTGTTTTTTTAATTTTTATTTGGCTAATTCGGAGAAAATAATTAAATTTGTGGCATAATAACTTAAAAATGTCAGTTCCTGATAGAAAATATAAGATTGTGTATTGTACTCCGGGCTTATATATGGCTGGGGGAATGGAACGTGTTCTAACATTAAAAGCAAACTATTTTGCTGATGTTTTGGGGTATGATGTCACGATTATATTAACCGAAGGGATGGGACAACCGTATTTCTATCCGTTATCAGGTCGCATCAAGGTTATCAACCTTAACCTTGGCTTTGAGGAATTGTGGAATCAGCCCATTCTTAAGAAGATTTTCATATATTTCAAGAAACAAAGACAATATAAAAAGCAATTGAAAGCAGCGCTAATGCAGATTCGCCCTAACATAACGATAAGCATGTTGCGTAGGGAAATCAATTTTCTAAATTCTATCCGTGATGGGAGTAAGAAAATAGGAGAAATCCACATTAATCGTGCTCATTATCGGACATTTGAGGAAGGCGATTCCAATCCATTTAAATCTTTGTTGTCTTATTATTGGAAGCATACCCTTGTTCGCCATCTCAAACAGCTCGACGGTTTTGTAGTATTGACCCAGAAAGACCAAGAGGCATGGACTGAATTGGACAATGTCACTGTGATTCCCAATCCGGTTTCTTTCCCGTCTGTTAAGCATAGTCAATATACTGAGAAGCGCGTGATAGCCGTAGGAAGATATTGCTATGAAAAAGGCTATGACAACTTGATGAAGATTTGGACGGAAGTCCAGAATCTCTGTCCTGACTGGCGATTGGATGTCTATGGAGATGGTGATAGTACAGCCTTTAAGCAGATGATGGATGACTATCAAATCGACCGAACACGGTGTTCTCTTAACGGCAGGGTGTCCGATGTTCAATCAGAATTTGCAAGTAGTTCACTGGCTGTTTGCACCTCGCGCTTTGAAGGCTTTGGTTTGGCAATCGTTGAGGCTATGGCATGCGGTTTGCCTGTTGTTTCATTTGATTGTCCATGGGGACCACGATCTATCATATCTAATGACGAGGATGGCATATTGGTTGAAAACGGAAACATCAAACATTTTGTTGCTGCCATGGTAAAACTCATGAAGGATACCGATACCTTAGAACTGATGGGTAAGCGTGCTGCTATCAATGTACAACGTTTCAGTATGGAAACCATAGCAAATCAATGGAGAAACTTATTTGATAGTTTATTTTGACAATAATAATCAAGTTAATATAATACAATGAGTTGGTACGATAAATATCTTAGCATTTATGAGAAACCTTTCAGCGAGGTTTCTCAAACCGTCATTGACGAGACTCGTGAAAGATTGGCAATTCTTCAGAGTGAAATGCCCGTAGTGTCCATTGTAATTGTGGCTTACAATGAAGAGCGGCGTCTGCCAGCCTGTCTGTGGTCGTTAAGCGAACAGCAGTGCAAATATCCTATGGAATTTATTGGTGTCGATAATGAGTCAAAAGACCGTACGGCAGAAATCTATCAGAAGTTCGGCGTAACCTATTATACGGAGCACCAGCATACTTGTGGTTATGCCCGTCAGTGCGGTCTGGATCAGGCCAAGGGCAAATATACAATGTGTATTGACTGTGACACCATGTACCCACCCCACTACATTGAGTTAATGATTGATAATCTGATGCAGCCTGGCATATCAGCTGTGGCTGCCATGTGGAGCTATTATCCTGACGAGAACCATTCCAAGCTGAAGATGAAGATGTATGAGTTCTTCCGTGATATCTATCTTCGCATACAGGCCATTAACCGCCCAGAATTGACTGTACGCGGTCTTGCTTTTGGCTATTATACTGAGAATGCCAGAAAGGAGGGCTACCGGGTAGAATTGCTTCGAGGCGAGGATGGCTCCATGGCATTAGATATGAAGAAATACGGCAAAATCAAGTTCGTTTACGATAAACGTTGCCGAGTGATTACCGGTTATGGAGGTCTTAAGGAGAAATCGATACTTACTGCTATGTGGCACCGTCTGAAATTCTATGGTGTTACTCGCCTATTCTCAAAGACAGACCATTATGACGATGCACCAGATAATTTCTTGAAAAAGAATTAAAGTTCTCTATTGGTAAGATGCTTGAAGAGGTCCTCCCATAAAGGCATGATTTTCGATGCTTCATAGCGCTGGGACGATTCTATACCGGCTCTTCCCACTTTTTGTCGTAGTTCCTGATGATCTATCAGCAGGGATACCTTATTAGCAAATTTTTCTATGCTTCTATGGCGAATAAGGAAGCCATCGATGTCATCAGTAATAATATCGGCTGGACCATAAGGGCAATCAAAGGCAACAACAGGTAAGCCGCAACTCATGGCTTCAGGAAGAACCAGGCCAAAGGGTTCATATCGAGAGGTCAACAACAGAATTGAACTCTCCTTATACTTCTCAATGATATCTGAAGTAGCTTTCTGAATCACAATGTTGGCATCCATCTTATTAATCTCTGTAAGTACAGCTTCCTGTTCTTCACCATACCCGCCATATATATGAAGACTCCAGTCAGGATGACGCAGATGAACAAGATTCCATATACGCAAAAGACTACCAATGTCTTTTTGCTTGGAAAAGCGACCGACAAATATAGCTCTTTTAGCAGCGCAATCACTATAAGTATCACTTTCATTTAAATGTACCACATTGGCTATCACACAAACATTGGTTGTCAACTTCCCCCACTCCACAGCATCCCCTTTTGTCAATGCAACCACTTTCTGAGCTTTCTTAACTGCCAACTGAAGATACCGTATATGAAGCCGGCGTAACATACCTTCACCCTCAAAACAAGTAGCTAAACGAGAGGCATGAGATTCAAAAACGAGTGGTATATGTCCCTTAACTTGTAAAATATCACGTAAATAATCTAACCGCGTACAAACAATAATATCAGGAGAGAATTGTTTTATCTGACTTGACAACCGTTTACGAAACAAGTGATGGAGTTGACGACTTTTGATGAGTCGTCTCCAAAATGACAGATGATATTGTTGGTGGAACTGAATATCCAAATCATTAAACAACACGTCTGAATGCAATTGAAAACAAACAGGATGAGTTCCTTGATTTACTGTTAACAAACGGACTTTATAGCCTTCCTGTCCCGCAAACCAATTTACCTTATCCACGACAACCCTTTCGAGGCCACCATAGATAGCTAATTCGTCACAGACATATAGGATTCTCATAATTATTATGACTTAGGCTTTACAAGATTATCTTCACTGTCTTCGTAATGGTCTTTCTTAGAGAAAATACGAGTAATACCTTTCCCCTGAAATTTGACATGATGAACAAAACGTTGCCAAAGAGATTGATTTCCCATCGTTCCATAACCAGTGATGGCACGACAACGACGGTCGCGAACAAATATTATTTTCCCATACTTTTTCAATGACAAGGCCATGGATCCATCTTCACCCCGGATAATATCGACACGATATTCTTCCTGACGACCATAGTCTGCATTATAAGCAAAAACCATTCCGCGAACACATAATTCAGGACGCTTAAAATGTTGAGCCCACAGAAAGATATCGCGACTCATCTCGTAAAGCTTCAGGCCGAGTTTACTATGACTGGCATCAGGGAAATAGCTCCATGTAGCAGACACAGCAACCACACCAGGTTTCATTAAGTGTTCTAACATTAATTCGTAATACATCGGAGGATAGAGGGTGTCACTATCTACATCAAAATAGTATTTTCCATGGGCATGCTGCAATCCACAACGTCTGGCATAACCACAAGAGCGCTGGTATTCTGTATAATATGGGATGCCTGATTGTTTAAAAATCTCAGCAGTACAATCATTGGAGTCGTTATCAACCCCTATGATTTCTACAGGAAATATACATCTAATCTCACTGATTGCCCAAAGACAAGCTTGAAGGTGAACCTCCTCGTTGTAGGCAATTACTACTATCGATGCTATTGGCTTGTCACTTTGCAATGCAGCAAGGCGTTCCCTTGTCCCATCAATAATTTCATGAGGGACTTCAGAATACGGCTTTCCGTAAATTGAAAGATATTTTTCAAACCAATTAGACATACACTCATTTATTGTAGGAATCTTGATACACGTCTTGATACAGCTTGAGCAGATGCTCTGCCGTTTTTCCCCATGAGAAGAGTTTGGCACGTTCCAAACCTATATCTTTCTGTTGTTCATAGAATGCCTTATCCGTTTCTAAACGCAGCATCATAGCTGTAATCTCATCACTATCCTCCGGATTTACAAGGATGGCATCTTGACCACCAATCTCAGGCATTGAAGAAGTGTTACTGGTAATTACGGGCGTACCACATGCCATTGCTTCCAACAAAGGTATGCCAAAACTCTCTCGTAAAGAAGTATATAAGAATGCAAAGGCATTATTATAAATGGATGGTAAATCGCTGTTTATTATATAGCCCGGCATAACAATGTTTCCACGAATATTCTCAATGTTATTGCGTTCAATGATGCCATCCAAATAGTCTGGATTCAGGTCTGCCATCAGTAATTTCCGTTTCACATTCGATTGCATCAGATATTTTGAATATGCCACTAACGTCCGTTCCGTATTTTTCTTAGGATCCGTGTTACCGAGGAAGAAGAAATAATCGTTGGCATTTAGCTTTAAGCTAATAGCTTTGGGCAATTCACACTTGTCTATTGGTCTAAACCAATCGTTATAGCCATTATATATCATCGCCATTCGTTCTCGGGGAATATTGAGTTTTCTGATGATATTCTCCATTTCGAAATTGCTGACAGTAATAATGCGTCGACACTTATCTAATATCTTAGGGACATTGAGCCGACGATATAGCCATCCCAGATTTTGGTATAACGAATGATTCTGTTTGTCACGTGGTTCCAAGAAGATGATATCGTGTAGTGTCAATACCAACGGGATATCACACCAGATAGGAGCAGTATTACTGGTACAATGCAGAATCTCCACGCCGTACTTCTTGGCTGCCCGTGGCAATGCCCATTGTTCCCACAACGGATATGAAGGACACTTTAGCTCAATGACGTGAACATTCGTAGTACTCTCCACGCAATGGTCTTCCCCAGGTTTTACAAACACATAGTATTCATTAACATGGTCTATATGTTGCAGTTCTATGATTTCCTGCAATACGACGTAGTCCATGCCATGCTTGTTCTTACGGAATATTCGTTGTGCTTCAATACCGATTTTCATGCACTATTCATTTTCAAGAAGAAGATTCGTTTTATCATGTTGCAAATATACAGAATAAATTAGATATTTCCAAACATTAGAGAATCTTTTTTGCTTTACCAATCACCCAAATAGCAGCAATGCATAATGAGGACGGCAGCTTACTCAGCAAAAAAAAGGTCAAATTCTTAAGTCGTAATTGACGAAAATTCCATATTTGACAGAATGTGATAGGATACGAAAGAATGGCTTTTATTTCCTGATTCGAAAAAGCAGGAACAATATCTTTCCTACGCTTTAAGATATGACAGGCGATATAAAAGTCCGTCATTATGATGTTGAAACAACGATTTGGGAAATATATCTTATCAAATAAGATAGAAGATGTTGCTTTCAGATGATCAATAGAATGAATATTCTTCATGATCTCGTCTTTTGAGATTTGGTCTCTTTGCTGATAATTGGAAAGTGAATTCTCTCTGCATAAATATGAATAGGTAATGTCCGGCAATAGGACTGCTCGCTTAATCATTGTGACCAAATCGAAAGTAAACACGAAGTCTTCCCAATAATCAGTATGAATAAACCGATGATGATGCTCGCGCAATACGGAAGTTTTCACTAAATAATTGCATGCAGTAGCTTCGATACCACCATATTTTCTATATGCGAAAATAGCCAGTTTGTCTTCTCCTAACAATTGGATTACAGGATATTGACAGACAGATTTCTCACCCGTCAACTCTATTCTCTCATATGAGCCAAAAACAATTTCTGCATCATACTGACGAACTTGTTGCATCATTAAAGCTATGACATTCTCAGCAATGACATCATCAGAGTCCATGAAATACAGATAGTCACCTGAAGCCTCGTCAATCATTCGATTTCGAGCTACAGCAACACCCAAATTCTGCTCGTGTTTGATGATATGAATATCACTTCCTCGAGGATGTTCATCTTTTATCGTCTCTACAACGTCTATCGAGCCATCAGCACCACAATCATCAATGATTAAAAATTCTATAGATGAGTACGTTTGGTTCAATGCAGATTCTATCGACCGTTGAATGTAATCAACGGACTTATAAACCGGTATGCCTATCGTTACATCATATCTCATCTATTTACCATTTTGATTGCAAATATACAAATAATATTTGGAATATGGCAAAAAACAATCAAATTATTTGGAACATTAACGAAAAATGTCTACCTTAGCAGAAAAATTTATCGCATCGTGAAAACATGAAGGATAAAGAAGGAATACGACAGGGATTGAAGGGTAGCCCGAAGATGAAGAGATTTTTGGACTACCTGATTATGAACCAGCGGGATGCAAGACCAAGGTGGTATATCCGATTGTTGGCACCACTGTATCAACATAGGGCATGGAGTTCGAAGATATACTGGAGCGTCAGGATGGACACCCCACCCTATAGACGTTTCTGGCTGGGACGAAAAAGCGTCATTGAGTCGTATTGCTGTATTAATAATGCGGTGGGTGACGTGACCATTGGCGACCATACGCGTATCGGTATTCATTGTACAGTGATTGGTCCTGTGTGCATAGGTAACAACGTGAATCTGGCACAAGGCATTACGGTGACAGCACTGAATCACAACTATGAAGACAGAACCCGAAAGATTGATGAACAAGGTATCAGCACAAAACCAGTGGTGATTGGTGACGATGTTTGGATTGGAGCTAGCGCCGTGATTCTGCCTGGTGTCACGATAGGTCGGCATGTAGTGGTGGCAGCTGGAGCGGTAGTGACAAAAGACGTACCGCCTCACTCACTAGTTGCTGGGGTCCCCGCCAAACTAATCAAACAGATTTAAGGAGAGGTCCTGTTGGGACTTCTCTTCTTCTTTTTCTTCATGTTCCTCTCGGAATTGGAGGAGCATTTGTTGGGCATCGGCACTACCTGTGGTATTCAGACGGTAATAGCCTCGACGACCTGTGCTCTCAATGAGCGATTGCGAGGACTTGGAATTGCGAAGCAGATACTGCTGCACGTAGCTACGAATCTCTTCGTAGTCGGGCTGAAAGAAGAAAGTGCAATTCATGTTGTAAACATGCTTGGCAATGGTCTGCACGCTTACACCACGTTCACCGGCTTCAGTGAGAATCATCAGTATCTGTTTGTCGTAACTCATTTATCAATGTTCAACGTTCAATGTTCAACGTTCAACGTTCAAAAAAGGCTGGCAAGCCTTTTGTAGCTTCCAGCCCTTTTATGCTTTCTCTCAAATGTGATTAAGCAAGTGTAATCTTCTCGTCAGCTGTAGCGAGCTTGCCCTCTTTGAAGAGCCAACCCAGACCGAGCAGAGTCTCCTCTTCGCTGATCTTAGCAGCCTTAGCAATCTCCTTTACAGTGAGAGCCTTCTCAGCTGCGGCCAGAGCCTGATAAACATCACCAGCCTTGAAACCAGCGTTCTCAGCGTTTACAACAAAAGCCTTCTTCTCTGCAGCCTTCTTAGGAGCAGCGGCCTTCTTTACAGTTGCCTTCTTGGGCTCTTCTGCCTTAGGAGCAGCGGCCTTCTTTGTAGTTTTCTTTTCTGCCATAGTTCTTTAAAAAATTAATACACTATTGAATGATATTTCTATCTTTCACTTTAATTTGCGTGCAAAATTAGGAACTTTTCAGATAAGTTGTTATCGCAAACAGCCGTTTTTTGTTTATTTCACACTTATTCTTGATAAATGTCAATTCTCTACTCTACTAAATGCACTTCTAACTGCAACTCTTCCAACTGTTTAGGGTCTAACTCACCAGGTGCATCCAACATGACATCGCGACCTGAATTGTTCTTCGGGAAAGCAATGCAGTCACGAATGCTGTCGAGACCTGCCATAATACTGACAAAACGATCGAGACCGAAGGCCAAACCTGCATGGGGAGGTGCACCGTACTTGAAGGCGTTGATGAGGAAGCCAAACTGAGCCATAGCACGCTCGGGGGTGAAGCCCAAAATCTGGAACATCTTCTCCTGCAGCTTGCCATCGTGGATACGCAGTGAGCCACCACCGACCTCAATACCATTGCAAACGAAATCGTAAGCCACGGCGCGTACCTTTTCAGGAGCAGTATCCAACAAGGGGATATCGTCGGGATTAGGCAATGTGAACGGATGGTGGGTAGCCATCAAGCGCTGTTCCTCGTCGCTCCACTCGAACAGAGGGAAGTCGACAATCCACAGACACTTGAACACGTTTTTGTCGCGAAGTCCAAGACGATCGCCCATCTCAAGACGCAGCGTACAGAGCTGTGTACGTGTCTTGTTAGCTTTATCACCACTGAGAATCAGTACAAGGTCGCCATCCTTGGCACCCGTCTTCTCCTTCAGGTTCTGCCAGACCTCAGGCTGGTAGAACTTGTCGATAGACGACTTAACAGTACCATCGGCATTGAACTTAACATAGACCAGACCCTTGGCACCTACCTGCGGACGCTTCACAAAGTCGGTCAACTGGTCGAGTTGCTTGCGGGTATACTCGGCACAACCTGGTACCACGATACCACCGATATATTCGGCCTCATTGAATACAGGGAACTCACCGGTACCCTTCAGCACATCCATCAGTTCCACGAACTCCATACCAAAACGGAGGTCGGGCTTATCAGAACCGAAACGACGCATCGCCTCGTGCCATGTCATACGCTCCAATGGAGGCAACTCAACGCCACGTACTTCCTTGAACAAGTGACGAGCCAAATCCTCAAAAATCTGCAGCACATCCTCCTGATCGGCAAACGACATTTCGCAATCAATCTGTGTGAACTCAGGCTGACGATCGGCACGCAGGTCCTCGTCACGGAAACACTTGGCTATCTGGAAGTAACGGTCGAAACCGCTGACCATCAACAGCTGCTTCAAGGTCTGCGGACTCTGGGGCAGTGCATAGAACTGACCGGGATTCATACGGCTGGGCACCACGAAGTCGCGAGCCCCCTCAGGCGTACTGCCAATCAAGATAGGTGTCTCCACCTCGATGAAGTTCAGGTTGTCGAGGAAGTTACGAATCAGGATGGTCATCTTATGGCGCAGTTCCAAATTCTTGCGAACACAGGGACGACGCAGGTCCAGATAGCGATACTTCATACGGATATCGTCACCACCATCGGTATTGTCCTCGATAGTGAAAGGAGGTGTCTGACTCTCGCTCAGCACGTTCAGCTTCGAAACCAGAATCTCGATATCACCAGTATCCATCTTAGGGTTCTTGGCCTCACGCTCGCTGACTGTACCAGTCACTTGTATGCACCACTCACGACCCAGCTTATTAGCCTGTTCACAAAGGGCAGCATCCTTCGACTCGTCGAACACCAACTGCGTAATACCATAGCGGTCGCGCAGGTCGACAAATGTCATACCACCCATCTTACGGGTTTTCTGTACCCAGCCAGCCAGCGTAACCTCGCTGCCAGCATCGGTGAGACGTAGCTCACCACAAGTCTTGCTTCTATACATTATTATATATATTTATTCCGATTTGGAGTGCAAAATTACTAAATATTTATGAAACTCCTGCAAACAATTCAGAATAAATTTATTTTTTGCCCAAAAAAGCAACTGCGATGTCGGCATAGCAATAAAAACGAGTGCTACGCGTTTTAATGACGTCGGTATGGAAATGGCGTTCGTGCTGCATCTTCTGAAGACTATTCCATGAGGCTGTAAACGAACGGTTATAGGCTGTGGCTAACAAGCGTACTTGATCTTTTATGGCTAACTGTGACAGCTGGGGATGACGCTGCTGTTGCAAGCGGATAAAGATGGCCAGATAGCGGCATTGTCCCTGCATAGTGCTGAGGCGGCGAACACGAGAGCGGCGTGCCTCGTTGTTGTCTGCCAGATTAAACGAGAAGCCATATTCCTTTGACAATGAAGAGCGATTCCATGCCTGTTCCACCTCCTCAGCAAAAGAGGGCTTCATCTGGAAACGACCTATTGAGAAGTTGGCCCCTTCCCTACCCTTACTGACATATAAGCCATTGACGGCAGTGCGCTCTATTTCATCCTTCCACATGGAATAGCGAATCAGTTCTGGAAAGACCACTGCTTCTGCCATACGACTATCTACGCCAAAAAAGTCAAACTCCTGTTTCCACTCATCATGGTGTTCACTTACATAACGTTCTGCCTCTACCCAATTACTACCAAATACTTTACGATAATCGATAGAAAATGCTGTAGTGCTGTCCATCATGAACAGCAACCACAGCAATACAATATGTTTAACCCATTTATTGTTCAACGATCAATGTCCTAAAGCTTATAAGTACACTTTACGATTTCTTCACCATCCAGGATAATCCACTCCAGAGCATTATCCTTAGCTGTGAAGGCAACGGGGTAAAATGTCGTCATGCCGTTGACAATCAACTCACCCGTCTTGCTGTACTCCACAACACGCTGACCACTACGGCTCTTATAGGTTCCGTAAGGCGGTTTGTTCTTGCTTGCAGTCTTCAGGCGCTGGTCTGCCTGTTTGTTGATACGCTTCAACTCGCTCTCGTCGATTTTACGGAACTTGCCATTCTCTACGACGGCATACTCCACCTGATCACCAGATCGGTTGTCAGCCAACAGAGGCCAACCGCCACCAACCTTGAAACCATCGACAGAACCCATAAAACCTCGACATTCCCACACGCCAAAGTTCCAGCCTTTTGGCAACGTGTAAAGCGTCTCTCTGCAGACAGGCAGATTATTTAACTCAGGCAGATCCTTATAGGCTTCATCCAACAAGTTGCCCACCATGATAACAGTATTCAGGTCAGTACGACCTATGGCACACTCAGGCAGGTCACCACTGGCGACGACCTCTTTTGACAGACGGGCATACTCAGCGGCAAACTTCTTAGCTTCAGCAATCTGGCGCTGCAACGAAGCGCGATACTCCTTGGCTGCTTCCAACCGATATTTATAAAGCAACTCGTCAGCCTCAGCATAGAGAGCATCCACCTTTGCAGCATCGTCCGTAGCACATATCTGGTCATACAGTTTCTTCAGCTTGCTGTTATACTTCTTGGCAATACCTTCATAGCTGTGGTTTTCCTCTCGCATCTGGGCATTAGCATAGTCCTGTGCCAACTTGCCCATCTTAGCCTCATAGCCACTGAGTGCAGCAGTCATCTGGTTCATCTGCTTGCCGAAATTGCCAGCATTTCTGGCTATCTTCTGCATCTTCTGAACAAATTCGGGATGAGCCTTGATATAAGCCTCCTGTTCCTTCTCGCTCATCTTCTCGAAGCGTGCCATCTCAGCCTGATCCAAGCCCTCGGTACCCATAATCTTCATCATGACCTTGTCCTGAATGGGCTTCTTCTTCGACTCGGGGGCATTCTCGTCGTTCAGAATGGCAAACTCTTCTTTCGTCAGGCCGAACATATTCTGAATCTTGTTCTCCCATTTCAGACGCAATGCCTCCATTTCAGCATCGGAACACTCTTTCTCAGCGGCCTGTAGCTGTTCGGCCCGAGCCAATACGGCAGCAATCTTCAACGTATAAGCATCACGCTCAGCCATCGTACTACGAGCCATTTTTTCTGCCGATGGCAATTGTGGCAATTCTGCCATCAGTGCCGAAGCTGTCGATGCCTTACTGGGCGTAATGGTACCGTCCCATGTGATGGTCGCCGTCTTACGTTTGGGCACGATGTCACTACCCTGTGCCACAGCAAGATTTGAAGGGTCTGCGGGCTCGTCATTGTCTGCCCGCTGTTCCTCACTGCTCTCACTGGTCTCTTCACTTTCCACCGAACTACCAAGTACAGCCTGCTGAGCCTTCTGCTTCAGCTTCTTCAGAAATCCCTGGGCACTGGCATCTGCCGTGCTGAGCATCAGCAGCGCTGCCATCATCATTACAATTTTCTTCATTTTTTTATCTGATTATATTTATCAACTACATACTTCTTTCCTTTGACCACGATGATGCCCTTGCCAGGCATAGGGATACGGCGACCGCCCAAGTCATAGACTTTTCCGTTCCTAACGGCCTTCCGCCAGAGCGATTCGTCAGCAATAGGCATGACATCGATACCCGTTCCAGTAAACTGAATCCAGGCAGCCTGCTTACCCACACGTCCGTTAAAGCCTTCTGCGTCAGTGATGCCTGCCGTCTGGACTGTCAATATATAGTAACCATCGGCAAGTGTCAGTTTCGAGATGTCAAGACG
Organism: uncultured Prevotella sp.; assembly: GCA_946404405.1. GTDB lineage: Bacteria > Bacteroidota > Bacteroidia > Bacteroidales > Bacteroidaceae > Prevotella. The sequence goes on along the minus strand of CAMJDL010000010.1, from coordinate 1,721 downwards.
ATACTTGGTATCATCTTTCTTCGTGATGGTGATAGAATCGGTCTTGAGATGTTTGCCTTGGCAGGTCAGCGTGATATCAGCAGTGGTAAACGTTGCATCGTCAATAGGCTTGTTGAAACAAACTGTCAGCGACTTTATCGGTGCAGTTACCAAAGGTATGTCATCAGCCACGCCCTCATAACTCTCTACAGCCAGCGTCAGTTCCGGAGCCGGTTCGAAGGTCAGCAGATAAGTCTCGCCTTCAACAGGTACTTCACCAACGAAGTGGAGCAGGTCCTCATATCTCGGCTCATGACCATCACGCAAGGTACGGTCCGTCTGCCACACGTTATCGAGCGGTATCACAGCCTTATCACTTTGTCGGACAATAGATGCCAACTTATTCCGTCCTTCGGTAGGATCTCCGACAAATCCATAAGTCCAACCCTGTTCGGTAGGCAACACGGTCAGGGTGTATTGCAGCGGATTACCTGCATCATCAAGAGTCGAACCAACCACCTTATGAGTCTCCATATTGGCAGCGATATTGACCTCCTGCTGTGTAGCATTACTGAAGTACACCTGATCGGGTGTGTCGTCAGGATCCAACACATCGTTGCAAAGAAATCCTCGCAGGCCCTTGCTGGTGAAGCCATGAATCAACTCATGAATAGTCACCTGGTCGAGCAGCGACAAGTCTGGATTGTTATGACTGGTGACATGGGTAGCCTCAACATTGTATTTCACAAAGTGGCCCAACAGCGTACTCTGTAGTTCCCACGTAGCATAGCTCTGTGAGTGGGCAGGGATCGTGCCGAACTCCGTAGCTACGCTCTCACCCATCGCCAGCACCTTGTCCTGACCGTTGAGCTGTGATGACAGTATCTCGAAATCAATAAGCAGTTGCTTCTTGTTCTCGATAATCTTCGGCTGTTCAGTCACCATCTTCACATTATTGGCATCGCCATAACCCTTGTTATTGATGAGAACCGTAAACTCAGCAGGTACCATCGGCTCTACGACATCTTCAGTCATGGCATCGTCACCATAGATATCGCGTTGCATGAAGTAAGTCAAATCGAGTTCTGGCGTCGGATTAACGGTCAATGTGACAGGATAGAGTTCACGAGTTACACGCAATCCGGTATTGGCGTCAACATACGACAACGTACCACCAAACGAATAGTCGACAGGACGGACTGGAGCAGCATACTTCGTAGGAACGAAGAGGATGGTAGCTGTACCTGTAGCACCTGCAGCCAGCGACCAACCGGCATCGAGTGCCAACTCACCCTCAAAGCCGTTGAGTTTCTCCACATCAATAGCAAATTCCTTAGCTGTGGCAATCTTACCGTCCGTACTATGGACGTTGAGCATCAGTTTCACATCCTGCATAGCAGCATGCTCAGCGCCATTCTCGATGGTCAGCGTACCATGGAAAGCCTGGCGCGCCAGCGTCATCTTCTGGTCAATCTGCAGTTTGATAGTAGCACAGACGCCACTGCTTCCTTCGGACAGTCGCTGTTGGAAGAGCTGGGTCTCCTTGATAAACATCTCACCAACACTACTGTAGTTGCGACGTACAGCCTCGAACTCAGCATCATTCATCTGCTCAATGTACTCTTTCATCTTGTCGTAATGAATCATGTTCTTCGACTCCTCACCAGTCTGTATCCACTTGGTGGTGTTGTTGATGCGCTCATAGAGGTGTTTGGTCATCCAGGGATCCTTTAGGAAGAAAG
>CAMJDL010000009.1 GCA_946404405.1 uncultured Prevotella sp. | reverse complement strand
ACGTCGGCAATATGCACACCAACCTCCCATAGCTTGCCCTGCTTGCGAATCGACAAGGCATCGTCAAAATCCTTGGCATCCTTCGGGTCGATGGTGCAGGTAAAGACATCGCGGAAGTCCTCGCGGCGACTAATCTCCTGCGGTGTGATGCCCGGATCAATCTTCTCGGCAGCATCCTCCACCTGCTTCGGATACTTATACGGCAAACCGTACTGCGCCAGAATAGCGTGCATCTCCACATTATTGTCGCCTTCCTTACCCAGTATGTCAACCACCTCACCGACAATATTCTTCGATTCCTTCGAAGGCCACTGGGTAATTTTAACTACAGCCTTGTCGCCAGTCTTACCACCCTTCAGCTTCTTCTTAGGAATCAGCACATCATGAACAAAAATGTTGCCTTCCGTCACGAGGAAAGCATAGTCCTTCTCTACTTTCAGCTTACCAACGGCCTGATCGCGCTTATGGCTCAGTATCTCGACCACCATGGCCTCCTTGATATGTTTTTCGCGACGAGCCATATAGGCTACACGGACGCGGTCGCCATTCATGGCAAACAGCGAGTTGCGCTCCGATACAAACACGGGCGTACCACCATCGTCGGGCTGGAACGAGTTCTTGCCATTGGCTTTACGGATAAACGTACCCTCCTGCACCTGCGTTTTCAGATTCAGCCGGTACGAGTTGTCCGAAACCTTCGACAGGAAGTCGTCCCACGCCATCTCTTCCATCAGGTCGACAGCCATCATCTTCGTAGGATGCGTATCGAGTTTCAGGGCCTTGAACACTTGTTTAAACGAGAATGTCTCGTTAGGATTCTGTTGAAACAGCGTCTGCAACATCTCTTGCAGCATGCGCTTGTTCAGTCGTTTTCCACCTTTTTTCTTACTCATAGTATTGTACATTTAATAGTTTCTAATCGCAAAGTTACGAAAAAAAATCGGAAAGGGTAAGTTTTTTATTGTTTTTTGTGAAAAGGAACGTGAATTGTGGGAAAAAAAGTGTAATTTTGCAAGCAAAATTTGCAATCATGAAAAGAAAACTATTAATCATCTTGGCATTGGCTGTCGGAATGATGGTCAATGCTACCGTAGTGACCACCGTCAGCAACGTGTCAGAATTCCAGGCTTTGGCAACGAGCGTGAATGACGGTGACAACTATACTGGCGTAACGGTGACGCTCACTGCCAATTTGGATCTTAAAGATGTAAGTTGGACCCCCATCGGCACAACAACACACCCCTTTGCAGGGACCTTCGACGGACAGGGACATACCATTACAAATCTCACTGTCAATGTTGCTGGCAGTACAACGGGTAATGTTGCCGGATTGTTTGGTCAAATAGGCGTTGGTGGCACCGTCAAGGACGTGCACATCATTAGCGGTACCATCCAGTTCAGTTCCGTATCGTCCAGTTGTTGCAGTGGCTCTATTGCAGGTTATAATAGTGGTACTATCGTAGGTTGTTCCAATGCAGCAGAAGTGAGAGGCAACTTCAACTACGCTTCTGTGGGTGGAATCGCAGGCGAGAACACCAGTGCGGGAGTCATCCAAAACTGCTATAACATCGGTAACGTTACTACAGGCAATTATTCCAACAACTATCTTGGCGGCATTACAGGCCAGAATAGCCATTACATCCAGAACTGCTTCGTTAAAGCTACCATCAGCAAAGTTGGCCATTACGGACCAATTTTCGGCAACAACAACAATATCGGCTCCATCACGGGCTGTTTCTATCTGAATGACACAACAAGCGACTTCGGTGGCAACTTGCTTGTCATCAACAATGATGCCGCCAATAGTATTTCCAGCAAGCCCTATGTACTCCTTGCCGGCCGTACACTTAACACTACCGGCAACTGGAACACGCTCTGTCTGCCTTTCAGTATCCCCGCAGGTGCGTCAGGCTATTCGCCCATTGCCGGTGCCTTAGTGAAGGAATTGAGCAGTTCATCGTTCTCTAACGGTACGCTGACCCTCAACTTCACCGATGCCACCAGCATCGAGGCAGGCAAGCCCTACCTTGTAAAGTGGAGAAACGAGATTACCGGTAATCTGTCCAACCCACTGTTCTTGAATGTAACGGTAAACGGCACCACTACCGATACTAAAACTGACAAAGTCGACTTTGTGGGCACCTTCTCACCCGTCACACTTAACGATGGCGATAACACGGTGCTCTACCTCGGTACCAGCAACAAGCTCTACTATCCCAAAGGCGCTAATGTCAACGTCAATGCCTGCCGTGCCTACTTTAAGCTGAACGGCATCACGGCTGGCGACCCTTCTGCTGGTGCCAGTGTCTTCGTTCTTAACTTTGGCGACGAAGAGACAACGGGAATCGAGACGGTTCGCGGTTCATGGTCTGCGGTTAATGGGTATGATGTGTGGTATACGCTCGATGGTCGCCGACTCAGCGGAAAGCCTACAGCCAAGGGTCTTTATATTAATAATGGTAAAAAAGTTAAGCTATGAAGAAGCAAGAATATCAGTACCCCGACATGAAAGTGGTAAGCATGAAACGTCACTGCTCTCTGCTGAGCGGAAGTGTGAGAAGTGTAAGCACTAATCCTAACGATGTTGACATTGTCTATGGTGGCGGTGGAAACGGCGAATCGTATTAGACAAAAAATATTGTCTCTGCTTTTTTTGACTTATAGCTCTATTAAATAGATACTGATAAATGGGACTGGAAAACGACATCATATTGTTTTGGGGCCTCGGTATAGACGCCTGGATTACCATAGCCACGGTGATAACGATAATCGGTGTCATGCTGTTTACGAAGATACGCACCGATGCCGTTATGCTTATCGCCATTGGCGTACTATTCGCCGTAGGTGTGCTGGATGCCAAGGAGATGTGCTCGGGCTTCAGTGCGGGTACGGTGGTGGTCACTGGTGTTCTGGGTGTGGTGATGGCGGGACTGCGCTATACCGGAGTATTGCAATGGATCATGAAACATGTGTTCGGACTGCCCGACCGTTATTCGACAGCACTGTTACGCATGACGTTGCCAGTGGCAGCGTTGAGCGCCTTCCTCAGCAACACAATGCTGACTATGCTTTTCGGCAACGTGTTGAAACGGTGGGCCAGGAAACTGGATGTTGCGCCCTCGAAACTGTACCTGCCCATGGTGTATGCGGTTCAGATGGGTGGCGTACTGACGCTGATTGGTACGTCGACGAACATCGTGGTGGCTGATATGTACGAGACGGCTACGGGCAGGGCGATGAACGTGTTTGCGATCTTCCTGCCGGGCGCATTGTGTCTAGTGGTTGGCATTGCGTTCCTGGTTCTGGCGTGCCGATGGCTGCCGGAGCGCAGGTCGCCCGAGGAGGCTTTCGAGGCTGCCAACGACTACACGGTGGAACTGCTGGTGCCGTCGGACAACCCGAACATCCTGAAGACGCTGGGCGAGGCGGGACTGTTCCATGTAAAGGGCGGCAGTCTGATAGCCATCAGCCATTTCGACCACGACCCGTCGGTGCTCAGCGAGAATGAGTTCGTGATGGGCGGCGACCGGCTGGTGTATGCCGGACAGATTGACGAGATACTGGAGTTGAAGGCGTCGCATCAGCTGGTGGTCTCCGACCATCCCGTGCGCTCGATGAACGAGATCAACAAGAACTACGAACTGCGCATTGCCTTTGTCAACTTCTACAGCAAGCTGATCGGGAAGACCATCGGCGACAGCACGATAGAAGGCGATAACAACGTGGTGCTGGTGGCGGTGGCGCGTCGCGGCAGGCGCATCGAGGCGTCGCCCCGCGAGGTGGTGTTGCAGGCGGGCGACACGCTGTTGTTCGAATGTCCACGCAAGACGGATACGTACGCCAGGAACCTGGCATCGCAGTTGCAGTTCTCCGACTTTCAGGAGGTGGTGAACGTGGGGCCTAACGCCATTGTCTCGTCGCTGATCATGACGGCGATGATGGTGCTGACGGCCCTGAATGTGGTGTCACTGCTGCACGGCACGGTGCTGGCAGCCCTGGCCATGCTGCTGTTCCGCTGCTGCACCATCAATCAGGCCATGGACTCTGTCAGCTGGCGTTCGCTGATGAGTCTGGCGGGAAGCATCGTGCTTGGCTCGGCCATAGCGAAGACGGGCATAGCGCAGCAAATGGCCCATGGCATCATTAGCATGGTTGGCACGCATCCCGTCATGATCATGCTTGGCGTGTGTCTGGCGGCCATGCTGATAACGCAGCTGGTGGAGAATGTGGCTGTCACGGCTATGTTCTTCCCCATCATGTACCAGGCGGCAGTACAGGCTGGCTACGAACCCGCGCCCTTCCTGCTGGCACTGATGATTGCGGCCAACGCGTCGTACTCCACGCCCATTGCTGCGTCACCAAACATGCTGGTCTATGGTCCTGGCGGCTACCGCTTCTCGGACTATATGCGTATCGGTATTCCCCTGACGGTCATTGTCACCGTCACCGGTGTCGCCGCCGTCATCCTGGCTTATCCGCTGGTGAAACTGTGAGATGTATGGTGTAAGATGTATGATGTAAGATGTAAGATATGAGAGATTATGAAGTGACAAGGAACGGCACGGTGCTGACTATAGTGCTGGGCGAGGAACTGGCAGTAGACAATGCGCCGATGCTATTGGAGGAGCTGGCCGCATACAAGGACCAGGGCGTAGAGAGGGTGGTATTCGATGCCACACGGCTGACATACCTTTCCAGCAGTGGAGTGCGCGTCATTTTCTACTGTAAGAAATACCTGAGCGATAATCCTGAGGTGGTGTTCATGAACTGCAACAAGGATGTCCTGGACGTGCTGGACCTTGTGGGCATCCGACCTCACATTATATTTAAGGAAACAAGAGGTTAGAGGTATGCGATACAGATATATCCCCATATTTGCAGCACTGTTCCTCATCATCGGCTTAGTGGTGCAGTTCGTGATGTCGTACAGGCAGGCCGTGCGCCAAGTCCAGGAAAACATTGACTTGAAGACGCAGATTGCGCACGAGAAGGTGCTGTTCGAACTGTACGACGCCTACGACGTGGTTGAGCAGATGAAACATGTCGTGGCAGACAACGTGTCGCAGCCGGACAACATACTCAAAGGCACCCACGACCTATTGAAGCGCTATCCGAGCTGCTACACGGTAGGTGTCAGTTTTCCGGAAAACTTCTATCCCGTGAAAGGCAAGTGGTTCAGCCCGTGTTCGTATCGGCTTAATGACAGCATTATCACGACGGTAACGGGCGGCACAGACTTCGACTATTTCCAGCGGGAGTGGTATAAAGGCGCGTTGAAGAGTGGCGACAAAGGCTATTGGGGCAAGCCATACTGGAGTCATGTCATCGACAAGACCATATTTACCTATTCTGACAATTTCGTGGACAATGCGGGCAACCTGATTTGCGTTATCAACGTTGATTTCAGTCTAGAATGGATGCAACAGTTGCTGGAGCAGTTCAAGCTCATTGACGAAGCAGTCTGTGTCATCTACAGTTCCGACGGGACGGTGCTGACGTCGAGTGACAACCATGCAGGATATGACACCGAGCATCTGTCCGAGGACGACTGGATCGTGTCTCGTCAGACATTTGAATGGATAGATATAGAGATGGCGATTGCTGTTCCACAATGGCATATCTGGAGGAGTATCGTGTGGAGAATCCTATGGTCTCTCATTGTCTTAGTACTTAGCATTCTGGTGATTGGTGTCCTGATTCGCCGCATGTTGCGCGACCAGCAGGAGAATGCACGCCTGGAAACCGAGAAAAAGGTGATGGACCACGAATTGCATATTGCTAATGGCATTCAGATGGGCATTCTGCGTCATGATTTCCCGCAAGACGAGTCCATGACGGTGTATGCCGACCTGATACCAATGCGCGAAGTGGGTGGCGACCTGTATGATTTCTGCCGTCAGGGAGATTACCTGTGGTTCATCATCGGCGACGTAAGCGGAAAGGGCGTACCGGCAACGATGTTCATGTCGGCTGCCGTCAACCTGTTTCGTTCGGCATTAGAACACCAGACATCGCCCAAGGCCATCATGGAAGAGATGAACGCCGTGCTGAGCGATAACAATCCTACGCTCACTTTCGTGACGGCATTCATCGGGCGTCTGCATATCCCCAGCGGACAGTTGCTCTTTTGTAATGCTGCACACATGCCTCCGTTGGTGAAAAGTTCAGATCACAGCGTCAGAATCATCAATATGGTTTCCAACATTCCCCTGGGCTACGAAAAAACGTTTAAGTTTGTGGAAGAAGGGTGCATGCTCGACATGGACGAGAATCTTGTGCTCTATACTGACGGTGTGACCGAGGCACGTAATACAGAGCGGAAGATGATGGGCGAGGCGAAATGGTTGGAAATCGTGGCACATGACGACAACTTGCTGGAAGCTGTGAAACGTTATATCGGCGAGGCTGAGCCTACTGATGACATTACACTCATGACCATCCGGAAAAAGAGTACAGCGCAACCTGTTTCGGTGTGTGTACCTAACCACATAGAACAGTGGCCGTCGCTTCGTCGTACACTGCATGAGTACGGGGTGTGTACCGGCATAGAGAAACATACACTCAAGAAACTGGAAATAGCCCTTGAGGAAGCTGTGGTCAATATCATCAGCTATTCACATGCGACAGAGATTGAGTTGAAAATCCATCGTTCAACGTTCAACGTTCCTCGCGACGCCACACTCTCAAAGAGAGAACATTCAGCACTCAACATTACGCTAACGGACAACGGCGTGCCCTTTGACCCAACGAATAGTGAATGCGACACGGCAAAGGTCATCGAAGAACGACAGATAGGAGGCTTGGGTATCAGCCTGCTACGGCAGATTACGGACGAACAGCACTATCAGCGCACGGATGAGAGAAATCAATTGACAATTATCAAATACCTATAAATTTTATGACTGTTAACATTATTCCTAATAACCAGGACATACGGGTATGCCTGATTGGCGAACTGGATTCGACTGCAACAACAGAACAGGCTGGCGAACTGAGCGAAGTAGTAAAAATGGCCGACAAGGTACTGGAAATAGACTGTTCCGAACTGGAGTACATCTCATCTGCCGGCCTGCGCTTCTTCATGCAATTGAAGCGAGCCAGCGAAACACAAGGTGGTACCATCCGCGTGACGCACCTTAATGAGGATGTAGCCGATATATTCCGCATGAGCGGATTCCAGAATATCTTCGACATAGCATGACAAATGCAAATAAATCGGAATTTATTTTGCATTTCACTCAATTTGCACTACCTTTGCAGCAAAGTAACCCTTAAACAGTATAATTATGGATCCATTTACAATGTATGCTCTCATTGGTGCAGCCATCTTGCTGCTGGTGTTATTCCTATTTATATCGTACGTGAAGGCTCCGCCCTCGTCAGCCTTCATCATCTCTGGTCTCTCGAAGGAACCACGTGTACTGATTGGCTCGGGTGGATTCCGCATTCCGTTCTTCGAGCGCTTGGACCGTGTCTATTTAGGACAGATTACCGTCGACATCAAGACGGAAGAGAGTGTGCCCACTACTGACTTCATCAACGTCGATGTAGATGCCGTAGCCAAGATTCGTGTCATGCCTACCAACGAAGGTACACGTCTGGCTGCCAAGAACTTCCTGAACATGATGCCCAGCGAGATAGCCGAACAGTTGCAGGACTCGCTGCAGGGTAACATGCGTGAAATCATTGGTACGTTGGATCTGCGTTCGCTGAATACCGACCGCGACGGATTCTCTGATCAGGTGATGACGAAGGCTCAGCCCGATATGGCTAAGCTGGGTATCGAAATCATTTCGTGCAACATCCAGAACGTGACGGATAAGGAAGGCCTCATCAAGGACCTCGGTGCCGACAATACCGCCAAGATTAAGAAGGATGCTTCGATTAACCGTGCCATTGCCGAACGCGACGTCAAGATTGAGGTGTCGAAGGCAGACAAGGATGCTAACGATGCCCGTGTGGATGCCGATACCGCTATTGCCATCAAGAACAATGAACTGGCTCTGAAACGTGCTGCCCTGAAGCAGCAGGCTGATACCGCCCAGGCTGATGCCGATGCAGCATACGCCATCCAGCAACAGGAACAGCAGAAGACCATCAATATCAAGACTGTCGAGGCTGAGATTGAGAAGACCAAGCGTGAACAGATTCTGTCGAAGGAACAGATTGAGATTCGTCAGAACCAGTTGGCTGCAGAAGTGGAGAAGAAAGCCGATGCTGATAAATATAAGGTAGAACGCGATGCTGCTGCCGACTTGGAACAGCGCAAGCGTGTGGCTGAAGCCCAGAAGTACGAGGCTGAACAACGCGCACTGGCCCAGAATGCTGAGTCGGATGCCGTCCGCTACCGCTTAGAACAGGAGGCTGCTGGTATCAAGGCAAAGGGTGAGGCTGAGGCTTACGCCATTCAGAAGAAAGGTGAAGCTGAGGCTCAGGCTATGGACAAGAAGGCTGAGGCCTACAAGAAGTATAACAACGCTGCCGTGATGCAGATGATGATTGAGGTATTGCCCCAGGTTGTCGAGAATGTTGCTAAGCCTATCTCGGCCATCAAGGACGTCCACGTTTACAGCGGTGGTCAGGAGACTGGTGCTGGTGTAGCTGCTATGAGTGGTGGCGTACCCGTTGCCATCAAGCAGGCTTTCGACGTGCTCAAGTCAGCAACTGGTGTTGATATGGCTGACATCATGCGTGCAGGCACCATCGATGCCAAAGTAAACCGCAACATCAACCTGAATGATGAGGCGCGCGAAGCCGTTGACAACATAACAGGAAAGAAGAAGTGAAGATATTGATTACAGGAGCCAGTGGGTTCATTGGCTCCTTTATAGTGGAAGAAGCACTCCGTCAGGGGTTCGAGACGTGGGCAGCTGTACGTGGCAGCAGCTCACGCCAGTTTCTTACGGACGAACGCATCAATTTTATTGAGTTGAATCTCTCGTCGGAAGAACAGCTGACGGAACAGCTACGAGGCCTGCAGTTCGACTATGTAGTGCATGCTGCTGGTGTCACCAAGTGTTTGGACAAGCAAGACTTCCACCGCATCAATACTGAGGGTACACAGCACTTGGTACGTGTGCTGATGGCATTACAGATGCGCATTAAACGTTTTGTATATATCAGTTCGCTCAGCATCATGGGTGCTATTCGCGAGCAACAACCCTACACAGAGATTCGCGAGAGCGATGAAGCCCGCCCCAACACGGCCTACGGAAAGAGTAAGTTGGATACAGAGAAATGGCTGGACACCGTCGACGGACTGCCCTACGTCATCCTGCGACCAACTGGGGTTTATGGTCCTCGCGAACGCGACTATTTCATGATGGCCAAGAGCATCAAGTCGCATACCGACTTTGCTGTGGGCTACAAACAGCAGGATATCACCTTTGTCTATGTTACGGACGTGGTACAGGCCGTTTTCTTGGCCTGCGAGAAAGGCGTGACGGGCCGCAAGTACTTCCTCAGTGATGGTGAAGTCTACCAGTCATCAACCTTCAGCAACCTCATTCGCAAAGAGTTGGGCAATCCCTGGTGGATTCGCATTACTGCCCCTATCTGGGTCTTGCGTGTGGTAACCTTCGTGGGTGAATATGTAGGACGACTGACAGGTAAAGTGACGGCTCTCAATAACGATAAATACAACATCATGCGTCAGCGCAACTGGCGTTGTGACATTGAGCCGGCACGTCAGGAATTGGGCTACGAGCCGAAAGTAAAACTGGAGGAAGGCGTACGTCGTAGTATTAAATGGTATAAGGAAAACGGATGGCTATAAAGATAGGCGAACTGTTTATTAGAGAGAAGAAGGCTACTAAGGGACTATTGGCTTTCGAGTGGGTGGCCTTTGGATATCTGGCATTCACGGTGTTGATGATGATTATCCTGTGGGACAAATTGGCCAACCCTACAGACATGATTAAGGGACGTATCCAGTTCGTATTGGTCACCTTGGCCTTGTGGGCCGTCTATCGTCTTTGGCCCTGTCGTCTCACCATCTTCCTTCGCATCCTCGTGCAGATGGCCTTTCTGGGCTGGTGGTATCCGGATACCTATGAAATGAACCGTGCCCTACCCAATCTTGACCACATCTTTGCAGGATGGGAGCAGTCGCTGTTTGGTTGCCAGCCATCCCTACTCTTTTCGCAGAAGGTGCCCTACGGCTGGTTCTCAGAATTGATGTGTCTGGGCTACGTCAGCTACTTCCCGCTGATGCTCATCACCTACCTCTACTATTTCTTCCGTCGCTACCAGGAGTTCCAAATGACAGCCTTCGTCATGCTTGGCTCGTTCTTTGCCTACTACGTTATCTTCGTACTCCTGCCCGTTACTGGACCACAATTCTATTATTTAGCAGTAGGCACAGAGAAGATTGCAGCAGGCATTTTTCCAAACCTTGGCGACTGGTTCCTGACACACTCCGAACGAATGGCTGCACCTGGTTGGACGGATGGCTTCTGGTATCACATGCTCGACCTGACGCACGATGCAGGCGAACGTCCCACCGCAGCCTTCCCCAGCAGTCATGTAGGTGTCACTACCGTCGTCATGCTCTTAGCTCTTCGAACACGCAGCAAAGGACTCATCCTGACCATCCTACCTTTTTATATATTAATGTGCCTCTCCACTGTCTATATCTACGCCCACTATGCTATCGATGCCATAGCCGGCCTCTTGACGGGCTGTCTGCTCTACTTCGCACTCATAGCCCTCTGGCACAAAAAAAGGGACTCCGCTGAGCCCCGACCTTTGTTAACCTTAAATCTAATACTATGAAAAACACACTTGCAAAGGTACGCGTATTATTTATAATGTGCAAGAAATTGCTGTGTAAAAGTGGTGTTTATAAAACACTTTCTTGACATAAATCAACCACCATGATAAAATTTGAAGCGAAAAATTTGGCAGTTTCAAAATAAATGCCTACCTTTGCAATCGACTAAGAGACATAGATAGAAAATAGGATTCCGACGACGAAGGTCGGGATTCTTTCTTTTTTCTGCGTCCGAATGCGGGCTGAAGCCCTAGAGAAAAGTGAATAGAGAATAGTGAATAATTAAAATAGTAAATAGTATGGCTTACATGTCACAAGAAGGCTACGACAAACTGATAGCCGAACTGCACCGCCTGGAAGCGGTAGAACGTCCCAAAGCATCTGCAGCCATTGCAGAGGCTCGCGAGAAGGGCGACCTGAGTGAGAATAGCGAGTATGATGCCGCCAAAGAGGCACAGGCTCATCTGGAGGACAAAATCAACAAGCTGAAGGCTACTATCAGCGAGGCTAAGGTTGTGGACACGTCGCGTCTGAGTACGGACAGCGTTCAGATTCTGACGAAGGTGGAGATGACCAATCTGACCACTAACACGAAGATGAGCTACACTATCGTAAGCGAGAACGAAGCTGACCTTCGTGCTGGCAAGATCAGTATCAAGACGCCAATAGCTCAGGGACTGTTAGGTAAGAAGGTTGGCGACGAAGTGGAGATTACGATTCCCCGTGGCACCATCAAGTTGCGCATCGAAAACATCAGTATTGCATAAGATAAACGACAACTAAGACAACTTAGGACAACATTTGGGCTTCGACGGCAAACCGCCGTCTGCGCGTTGTTATAAAAAGTTGTCTTAGTTGTCCAAGTTGTCGTAAAATAATAAAACAGTAAAAGTTATGGATATTTTTGCAAAGATTGCAGCTGGTGAGATTCCCAGCTATAAAGTGGCAGAGAATGAGGAATTCTATGCTTTCCTCGACATTAATCCATTGGTAAAGGGTCATACATTGGTGATTCCTCGTCGCGAAATAGACTATTTCTTCGATATGGACGATGATGAACTGGCTCGCTATCAACAGTTTGCCAAGCAAGTGGCCATTGCCATTAAGAAGGCTTTCCCATGCAAGAAGGTGGCTCAGGTTGTGCTTGGCCTCGAAGTGGCTCATGCTCACATCCACCTGATTCCCATGCAGAGTGAGGCTGATGCTGACTTCCGTCGCGAGAAGCTGAAGCTGACTGAAGAGGAGTTCAAGGAGATTGCAGCAAAGATTAATAAAGAACTATGATAGGCGTTATCTTAGCTGCAGGCATGGCCAGGCGTTTGCGTCCACTAACGGATACGCAACCCAAATGTCTGCTGAAGGTGGGCGAGCGTACACTATTAGAGCGTACTGTCGATGCCCAACTGGCTGCTGGCATTAATGAATTGGTGGTGGTGACGGGCTATCGTGGCGAAATGATTCGTGACTTTCTGGCGAACCATTATCCTACGCTTACCATCCACTTCATCCACAATGCCGACTACGAGCACAACAACAATATCTTCTCGTTGTGGATGACGCGCCCCTATACGGACGGCAAGGACTTCCTGCTGATGGATAGCGACATCTTGTTAGATCCCAAACTGGTAAAGGCTATTGTCGACCAAACGGGTACCGCACTGGCCCTGAACCGTCACGAGTGTGGTGAAGAGGAAATCAAAATTATCACAGATGGCGAAGGTCGCGTGGTGGAACTCAGCAAGACGTGCAGCATTGCCGATGCTATTGGCGAATCAGTAGGCGTGGAGCGTATTGCCAGCGACTATTCGACAGCACTATTCCAAGAGCTGGAACAGATGATAGAGCACGAAGGACTCATCGACATCTTCTACGAACGTGCCTTCGAGCGTCTCATCCCGCAAGGTCACCACTTCCGTGTGGTAGATACTACGGACTTATTCTCTATCGAACTGGATACAGTAGAGGATTTCGAACGCGCAAAGGAATTGATTCCCGCAGAACTGTATTAATTGACAATTGACAATTGATAATTGACAATTATAGCAGGCTTTGGTAGATACTTACCACCTGGTCGGCTACACTACATCCGCTGAAACGGCGGATGTATTTTTTGCTGTTCTCAATACGCTGCTGCCTACCCTCTGCACCTACCAATGTCTGACGGATGGCATCGGCCATAGCCTCAACATCATCTGGCTGAACATAAAGGCTGTCAGGACCTCCAGCCTCTTCAAGGCAAGAGCCTGAGCAGGCAACAACTGGCAAGCCACAACTAATAGCTTCGATAATTGGAATGCCAAAACCCTCGTAGACTGACGGATAGACAAACGACTCGGCCATAGCATAAAGAACAGGCAGATGATCGTCAGGTACACCATGTAAGATACGTACTCGCTGTTCAAGATGATGCTCGTGAACATTTTGTAACACACTATCGGTATAGGGTGTGTGACGACCTACGATGACCAGAGCCACATCGTCAGACAATAGCGGTAGTGCCTGCACCGCCTGCAAAATATTCTTGCGGGCCTCGATCGAACCAACGTTAAGAATGTAACGCTGGGGCAACTGATAGGCACTACGCACCTGTGCACGTTGTTCTTCGCTGACTTCGGCACTGAAACGCGGAGCAAAACTCTGATAGACAAGCGATATCTTCTGTTCGTCGATATCGCCATAGTACAAGATGTCGCGCTTGGTACACTCGCTGATGGCGATGACATGATCGGCCTCCTTCAGCGTCTGACGGAACTTCCAAGCGTAAATCTTGGTGTCAACCCAATGGTAGAACTCCGGATGACGAAGGAATATCAGGTCGTGGATGGTCACCACACTACGGATGCCAGAACGTCGGATACCTATGGGCAGTTCGCCAGACAGGCCATGATACAGCTGCACACCATCGCGCTGCAAGTCGGCCACCACGCCCGTCATACGCCACCAAGCACCACGCAGGCGTCCGCCATGAGGGTAGCAGAAACGGACATTGGGGCGCTCGACAATCTGATTGCGCAGGTCATCACGGCCCTGATCTGGTGCATAGAGACGCAACTCCAAATCCTGTCGCTGCGCCAGATCATTGACTAACGTACGTCCGTAGCTACCAAGCCCTGTTCCATTGCGAACAATGCGCTTTGCATCAAAACCGATAATATTTTTCGTCATATTGTTTGCAAAGTTACGAAAATTATTGTAACTTTGCAAACAAATCAAATAGAATCATAATGAAAATACCCTTTTCTCCACCATACATTGACGATAACGTCATTGCGGAAGTCACGGACTCTCTACGTTCGGGTTGGATCACTACAGGTCCAAAAGTGAAAGCTTTAGAGGAAGAGATTATCAAATTGACAGGGACATCCCAGGCGTTGTGTGTGAATTCATGGACTACGGGAGCCATCATGATGCTCCGTTGGCTGGGCGTAAAGCCTGGCGATGAAGTGATAATTCCTGCATATACCTATTGTGCGACAGCATTTGCTGTACTTTGGGCAGGAGCCAAACCCGTGATGGTTGATTCTAGCGACGACCTGAACATCTCTGTTGATGCCATCCGCAAGGCCATCACCCCACGTACCAAGGCCATCATCCCCGTTGATATTGCTGGTTTCCCCTGCGACTACGACCAGATTATGGCATTAGTCAATGAACCGGAAATCAAGGCAATGTATCAGGCAACATCACCCGTGATGGAACAATTGGGACGTATTATTATCATCAACGACTCAGCCCATTCCATTGGCTCTCACTATCATGGCAAGTTCTCTGGTACGAATACGGATATCGTTATCTTCTCGCTCCATGCTGTCAAGAATATCACAACAGCAGAAGGTGGTGCCATCTGTCTGAATATGCCTGCACCCTTCGACAACGCCAAGCTCTATCAGCAACTTCGTATGATGGCACTGAACTGTCAGACCAAGGATGCCTTTACCAAGAGTAAGGCAGGCGGTTGGCGCTATGATATTGTGGGTATGGGTATGAAAGCCAACATGGCTGATGTAAACGCAGCCATTGGACTGGCACAAATACGGCAATACGACAAGTTGTTGGCAGAACGTAAGCGTATCTTTACAGCCTATAACGATGCCTTCAGTCAGCAGCCGTGGGCCATTACCCCGCCAATTGTCAAGGACAACCGCGAGACGTCGTACCATCTATATGCCCTGCGTATCAAAGATATTACAGAAGAGCAGCGTGATGAGATTATTGCAGAGATTTCCAAACATGAGGTAGCTGTCAACGTACATTTCATCCCATTGCCCATGCTAACTCTGTTCCACGATTTGGGCTATGACATCAAAGATTATCCGAAGGCTTACCAGAACTATTCGCACGAGATATCTTTACCCTGCTATCCCCAGCTGAACGAAGAGATGACTCAGTTTGTCATCCAAACGGTTATCAACGCATATAATACAGTAGTCAAAGCATGATATCCGTCGTTATCAACACCTATAATGCCAGTCAGCATCTCGCCAAGGTTCTGGAGTCCGTGAAAGACTTCGATGAAGTGGTGGTATGTGATATGGAGAGCACGGATGATACGGTATCAATTGCCGAGCAGTATGGCTGTAAGGTGGTGACATTCCCAAAGGCCAACCACAAGAGTGCAGAACCTGCCCGTACGTTTGCCATTCAGTCGGCTTCCAACAAATGGGTATTAGTGGTTGATGCAGACGAGCTGGTCACGCCAGAACTGCGTGAGGTACTCTACCAGAAGATAAAAGAGCCTAATTGCCCTGCAGGTTTTTATATTCCACGTCAGAATATGTTTATGAGTATGTTCGTACGTGATTTCCACTACGATTTTCAGCTGCGTTTCTTTATACGCGAAGGAACGGAATGGCCTCCATACGTACATACATTCCCAAAGGTTCAGGGAAGGGTGGAAAAGCTGAAAGCCAAAAAAGAAGCTCGTCTGCTACACCTCATGGACGAGACCATGCATGAATACATGGCTAAGATGAACGAATATACTGATAACGAGGTGGAGAAAAAGCGAGACAAGGGCTATGGTGTAGGCGCCCTGCTATGGCGTCCTTTCTGGCGATTCTTCAAGAAATACGTGTTGGATGGCGGCTACCGTATGGGGACACGTGGGCTTATCCGAGCTATGATGGCAGGTGTCTACCAGTTCATCCTTGTTTCCAAGATTATTGAGAAGCGTTATCGCGATTGACAAACGAACGCTTGTCTTCGTACTGTCTGAACGGCAGATTATAATCCAAATAGAAAAAATTATGTTGGCGCTGGTTGTCATGAGGAGGGACAACCATATAATCACCATACTTATTTCTGAGATAGTCATCAGCATGCTCTACACCCATGACGGTATGTCCTTCAAAGGTCACAGGCTGCGGTTTGCCTAACATCGTCTTGGGAATCACACCATTCACACCATCATCATAGTCAAGGACATACTCTGACGTTTCATAGTCATAAGCCAGATAGGCAGCCCGCAATTGTCGACGTGCCCACTCGTGGGTAAAGAGCTTTTGAATAAGGAGTATTGGCCATGAACTGGGTCCATGTCCATGCTTATAGGGATCGCGATGAAGGAAATAGAGCAGTTTGTCCATTGCCTTATAACGAGCCACCGCTATTTTCTGACCTAACTTATTCTTGGTCATTCCGTCAATGGGGAACACGTCAATATAGATGCCACCTACATAATCACTATGCTCGCGCTCTATCAGCGTCGTACTACCATCCACTATCTTGCCAAACCCACCAGGATAGCTGGCATCAGTCTCTATCGACAAGGCCTCAAGAGGTTGTGGCAACCATTCGTGGGCATGCATCATCAAACGGTCATAGTCAGGACGAGGCATACAAATATCCATATCATCGTCCCAAGGAATGAATCCTTTATGACGGATAGCGCCCAACATGGTACCAGCCCAGCAATAGTAAGTCAAATCGTGCTCTCGGCACACCTTGTCTACAGACAACAGTATCTGCAGGATATGCTCGTGTAAAGTGTCAATATCGTATGATGCCATAATGTTTATTCTGTTTTACATTGCCAAAGGTAGCACAAAAAAACAAATACACAAAATATATTGCATAAAATTTGCATAATAGCCATTAAATTGTTACTTTTGCAGCATGAAGATTTTCCATATCGTATCGAATAAGGAATGGGGCGGGGGCGAACAATATGTCTATGACCTGAGTCTGCGTCAGCAGGCTGATGGTATCGACATCACTATATTTTGCAAACCTGTCGATGACATCATCCGAAAATATAAGGAAGCTGGTTTACAGGTGGTACCCTTGAATTTGGGAGGAGCTCTCGATTTGAAGAGTGCTTGGCAGATGGCTGCTATCATCAACAAAGAAGGAGCATGTACCATACATGCCCACAATTTCAAAGATGCCTTTACAGCATGCTACGCCAGAAAGCTCTCAAGCAACAAGAATGTTCGTGTAGTCATGTGTCGTCATCTTACGCGCCCAGGAAAGAACGGCATGCTTTATCGTTGGCTGTATAGCCAACTGGACAGACTGATCTTCGACTCCCAGATTTCCACGGATGTATTTCTTAGCACAAATCCCACTATCACCCCCAACAAGTTGGGCATAGTCCATACCAGCATCGTTGTTCCTGAGAACACTGTACCTGTAGATATTCGAAAGGAATTCAATATACCTGAGTCTTGCACAGTAGCCATGTTTCATGGCAGATTGGACCCAGAAAAGGGCATTGACACCCTGATGGATGCTGTAGAGCAAATCAAGGACAAGGACTTTAAACTGGTACTGATTGGCAAAGGAAGCGAGGAATATACTGAGCACCTCAAGACAATTATCAACAGCAAAGGCATTGTTGAGAAGATTATCTTCGCAGGTTTCCGCCATCCTGTTTTACCATACGTAGCTGGTGCTGACTTCGGCATCCTCGCATCCACCGTACGTGAAGGTTGTCCACTATCGCCTCAGGAATATATGTCACAGGGCCATCCCGTGGTGGTAACCAACAATGGCGGACAACGCGAATACGTAGAAGATGGGCGTAATGGTCTGCTTGTCGCTCCTGGTAATGTCAAACAATTGGCTGAAGCCATGGGACAACTGATAGACCATCCTGAGTTACGTCAGAAATTGGGTCAGCAGGCCAAGGCCGACTTCGACGACCATCTGAACTATGATCACTACTACGCAAAGATATGTCGTATTTACAATGAATAGGCATCTAACACTCCTGAAATGAAGAAGCTGCTATATTATATAGTCTACTCCCTGTGGTACTTGCTATCATTGCTCCCTCTACGGGTACTCTACTGGCTGAGCGATATTCTCTTCGTGATGATTTTCTATGTCATACACTATCGTCGTCGCTTAGTATGGGTCAATCTGGTGACATCATTTCCTGAACGGGAACCAGAAGAGCATAAAGAGATTGAGCGCCGTTTCTATCGCTGGTTCTGCGACTATCTGGTAGAAAGCATCAAACTGTTGACTATGAAACCAGAAGAGATGAAACGACGTCTGGTCTTTAAGAACACAGAAGTCTTAGACCAATGTGTCAACGAAGGACAGTCATGTGCTGTTTATTTAGGACACTTCTGCAATTGGGAATGGATTACATCGCTGCCTTTCTGGGTGAGTCCGGAAGCACAATGCGGACAGCTCTATCATCCCCTTGAGAACCAGGACTTCGACCGTCTACTCCTTCACGTGCGACAGCGTTATGGAGCTGTATGCATCTCGATGAACGAGTCGTTGAGAAAAATTCTGGAATATAAGAAGCAGGGTAAGCCTGTAGTTATTGGCTATATCGCTGACCAAGCACCTTTCTGGTGGAACATCCATCACTGGTGCCAGTTCTTATACCACGACACTGCCGTACTTTCTGGTGCAGAACGTATTGCAGCCAAACTCAATCATGCTGTATTCTATTTAGACGTAAAACGCATCAAACGCGGCTATTTCGAAGCAGAGTTCAAGCTCATCACCCGTGAGCCTGCCAAGATGAAAGAGTTTGAATTGACTGACCTCTATTTCAAGCATCTTGAAGAGAGCATTCGCAGGCAACCAGAATGCTATCTGTGGACACACGACCGTTGGAAGCGCACCCGTCAACGCTTTGAACAACGTTTCGAGGTCATTGACGGAAAAGTACATGAGAAAAAAGACTTATAAGATATGATGACCGTTTTCTATATTGTGATGGGAGGCGACGAGGCAATACGCTACTATATGGAGGCCTACCTGTCAATACGCACCTTCCAGAAACAGCTCTCCAAAGATTTGGGACGTATCTGTGTCATTACAGACCACCCATCATTTTTCCGCAAGGCTGGTGTGGAAGTGATTACCATTACAGCTGAACAGAAGGCAGAGTGGATGGGACCACACCAATTTTTCTTCCGCACGAAAATAAAAGGAATGGAATACCTTCATCAGCTTTATCCTGATGATAATCTGCTCTATCTGGACAGCGACACCGTCCTCTATGGAAATTTGACAAAACTGAAAGAGCGGTTAGACGAAGGACATGGACTGATGCATCGTTGCGAAGGCAAGCCTATAAACATCAGCCATACAGCAAAACGACTATGGAAGAAGGCTGTTGGCCAGACCTATGGCGATATCACTATCGGCGAACAACATCAGATGTGGAATGCTGGTGTTGTGGGACTGCCAAGTTCAAAGATTAATGAAACCGTTGCCTGCGCCCTAACCCTTTGCGACGGTATGCTGCACGATGGCAACAATGAGTTTATTACTGAACAGTATTCATATTCAATTGCACTGGCAGAACACACTTCACTCGTTAATACTGACGACCTGATAGGCCACTATTGGGGCAATGCCCTTGACTGGAGGAACAAGGCACATGATATCTTCCTGTTCTCCTATCTAAATGATTTCTCCCTTGAAGAAGAATTGAAGGCTCTTGATATTGACGAATTATGCAAGACACCTTATTACGTCCATCGTTCAAGTACAGCAGCTAAACTGCACAAGCTTGTGGACAGCCTGTTCAAGGTGCGTGAAGTTAAGTCTGTTAAAAGCGGATGTGCTTGAAAGGCACGCCACCAGCCTGGGCAGCACGACGTGGGAAACCACTGTTGTACATTTTTCCTGTCTGTAAAAGGTAGGCGCGCTTAGCCCTACTAATCATATAGAAATCGAGGAACGATTTCAAGTTGGTCTCAAAGGGGATATTCTCTGTCCAGTCCATGTGAGCTAAAGGTCCTGACACCACATAAACATAATCCAGACGCTTGGCAGCATATTGCAGGAAATGTTCACTATCAGATGTGACGAGGACGGGCTTTTTCTCAGGCAGTCGATGATACAACTTGTCTATCTGCTCTACACAACGATCCATCAATAGTTGTGCATCCTCAGGGGATAATATCGTGAAGTGAGCCTCTTCGACAAAATCTCCAAGAAGTTGTTGGAAACGCAACGTGACTGCATAGTAGTCTGTACCCAACTTTTCTGCCTGCTTATCAAGAGCAGCCTGCAAAGCCTCAGATGGACGGAATAGTTCATTGAAACACTTCCTGAATTTGTCACCATGCCTTAGGATATAGGCATTGGTATAGACATGCAACTGCTTGTGAGCATGACGACAGCGTTTCTTAATCCACAACTCCTGAAATTTAGGCTCTACATGAGTGGCCTGACTGCCACAGAACATGGGCTCGGCATCGTCAGCATTGAAACTCAGCTCTTCTTGTGAAACACGCCAGTCATACTCATTAGGCACCAGATAGTCAATGAGGGGGAAAGGGTGTACGAAGTTGATACGGAAGTCATAGCCTAATTTCTTGCATACATAATAAGTGGACACGATGCCACGCAAGCGATCAGCCAATCCCCCTTGTTTACGTTTTCCATCCACCATACATACTATCATTTTGCGCTGGTTGGTAGCATGTGGGGCATCTTTAGAATAGTGTATCAACAACTCGTCACCTTCGCGCTGCCAACGTCCACGCATGGTGAAGAAGTTCTGAAACAGATTCTTGACGTCGTAGAACAAATCGTGCAATATGCCTTCTTTTCCTAAGATCAGTATCATCTTATATCCTTTTTAATTACTATTATGGTGTCAAACGGTCTTCCGTCATGCGTTCCATATACTGTTGTATGATAGCCTTTAGTTCCTGTTCCATTTGTGACTGCTGAGAGACCTTACCCAACAAGTTCTTTTTCATCAGTTTATCGTCAAGTGAATAGACTGCCCTGGTCTTCTGACCATCGAACTGCAGTACATAGCCATATTTCACGTATTGATAGATGCCGTTCATATAGTTCACTGCCCATGTTTCCTCAGCAGGTGTATTCAACAAATCGACACCAAAAGAGAAGTAGGGTTGGTCGTATCCCAGATATTCCAAGATTGTTGGCATGATGTCTGTTTGCTGAGCAATGGCATCCACCATACCGCTTCCCATCTCACCAGAAGGATCATAGAAGATGACGGGTACACAGAAGCCACCCAAATCAGTCTCATATTCAGGCAATCGAATCATATTGGTATGGTCGCTGGTAATCACGAAGAGGGTATTCTCATACCACGACTGTTTTCGCGCTGAGGCAAAGAAGTGCTGAAGAGCCATATCCGTATAGCGGATGACAGGATAGATAGGCATATTAGGATCCTCTTCCTTAAACTTGTCTTTATAGGCATCAGGCACACGGAAAGGATGATGGCTTGAGAGGGTGAACAGAGCCGTCATAAAAGGCTCTTTCATATCCGTCATCTTCTGACACATATATTGCATGAAGGGCTCGTCACTAATGCCCCACCAGCCATCAAAGTCTGCATCGCCACGCGTACGAGGGTCTGCTACAAAGTCTTCACGACCATAATACTGCTGGAACTTCGTGGCTCGTGCAAAAGCCATAAAGCCCATCGAGCCACGCTCAGCCCCGTGGAAGAAAGCCGTCTCGTAACCTTTGCCGTTCAGACAATCTGCCAGTCCTGAGACGTGGTTGATGCTGTATGGTGACAGGAAGAACGGCTCTACGAACATGGGTATCGATGAGAGAATACTGGGCATACCGTCTATCGACTTTCGCCCGTTACAATAGGAATACTTATAGGTCAGGGCGCCATTGGCTATCAACGAATCAGCGAATGGCGTATAGCCTTTATAGCCAGGAATGTGCTTGTTGAACGCACCAATATATTCTCTTGCAAAACTCTCGATGATAATCACCACCACATTCTTCTTTCTGAACTCATGAGTTGGCTTCGGATGGATAACGGGATTGAACAAACGCTCCATCTCTGCCTTATCGGAGAAATAAGCAGGTACCTCGAAAATGTTCTTTCCTATAGTACGTATCAGTGCAAAAGGCGTATTCAGTACTATGCCTGTCTCTGTAGGACGATCACAATAGTTGTTGGCATTCGATACAGTGATAGGACGGATATCGCGTGTCCATCCGCCACGCATACCAGCGACGCAGAAGGGAGTATAGGCTAACAGTGACAAAAAGAATACCACGTCATATACCACCCAATTGACTTTGAGTCCAATCAGGCGAGGAACACGGTACAATTTCCATATTGCCCAACCCAAGAATCCTGCCAACAGGAAGAAGTACCAATGGTTCAGGGCTTCAGTCAGGAAGATGCCACCAAGATTGTTTTCATTGGAGAATTCCTGGAATATGGTGGTGGTAGTGCGACGCATGGAATAGCGGAAATAAACGACGTCGCAAAGGTTGATAGTCAACGTGAGGATATTGATGACTACAAATACCCATCGGCACACACGATGATAACGTTCGTTGTCCTTCTTGTGGTATGGCAACAGCACCATCACTACCCACAGGGCATTGGTATAGAGAATGGCAGAGGTGTCGAACATGATTCCGCCTCTAAAAAGCTCCAGCAGATGAGAGGTGGTCATATTCTCAGCATATAGCTGCCAATTCTCCACTAGGAATGCTACACGAGCTGCAAAATATACCACATAGGCCAGCAGCAGATTACATACCACTGCGCCTAAAGGCCATAGAAAGCCAAGATATTTCTTATTGAACTGTATCATGCTGATTATTTGTACCTAAACTATTGATGTGTTCCGATGCTGTCTGCAATATCGCCATACCTTTTCTAATCAATGTTTGACTATTTGTGCTCTTGTCAACAATGATGCGATTGGCATTCAGGTCATAGACGGCAAAACCTGTACTATCCTTCATCGTAATACCATTATTATAGGTATGAACTGCAAAAGGATAGGTATAGTTGCAACTCATTATGTCACGACTGAAAAGGAAGTCGTCATGAGGAAGACCTAACTGACCAAGTAACGTTGCTGGCAGATCCGTTTGGTTACACAACACGTCTATGCGACGAGGTTCCTTAACGGCTCCACCCAACCATAGCATAGGCACATGGTCATGCATCTCATGTTCTTCGCCAACGCCAAAATATGTAAAGCCGTGGTCTGGCAGTAACACGACCAACAGATTATCCCATTGAGGCGTCTTTCTGACTTTCTCAATGAAAGTACCGATACACTGGTCCAAATAATTAAAGGCATTGGGTATTTCTTCCTTCAACTCATGGGTAGGAACATCCCAAGGCTCATGACTGGAGAGCGTAGAATAACCAATGAGATAATGCTCATCAGATTTGAAATGCGCAATCTGTTCGTAAAGTGTAGCAAAGGTAATATCGTCACGCACGCCCCAATTAGCACTACGCTGCTCTTCCAGCGTATAGTCCTTTTGCCAATGCAATTGGTCGAAGCCTGTCGTCATCAGATAGCTACGCATGTTGGTGAAATTGATATCGCCTCCATAGATATAGCTTGTCTGATAGCCTACATCACGCAGAGATTTGGCAATGCCAGGAAGGAAACGCGTCTTAGCAGGCATCTTCATCACTGATGATTTGGGAAAAGAAGGATATCCGCTCAAAGTACACAGCGTACCACGATCGGTACGATATGAATTGGCATAGAACTGCGAGAAATAGATGCCTTCATGCACATAACGGTTCAGGTTTGGCATGATATCCTTGCGTCCACCGATATCCTCAGTAAAGATACCACCACAACTCTCCAAGAGTATGATGACAACATTAGGTGTTTTTGTGCGTAGCAGTGTATCTGAATCAACACTCTTGGTAGGATAAATATGAGCCATCAATCGTGCCCGCTCGTCTTCTTCCATGAACTTATACTCAGGAACAGAACTGCTATTCTTTTCTAAGGAAGCCAGAAAGCTGAACACAGGATTAACAGCAGAATGATTCAAGAACTGACGACTTGAATAGTACACCTGTCCGATGTTTGTCGTCGATTCACCCAAGCCTCCACGAATGCCAATGACGAAAAGCGGAATAGATACCAAGAACGCTAATAGTCCGAAGGCTGCGGACTTCCAGTCCGACGCCTGCGGACTGTGAGTCCGAAGGCGTCGGACTGTCAGCAAGTAGGCTTTATACATCAACAGCGTTACCAACAAGAATATTACAACCCTTATGGCAATATAAACCCAGCTGACACTTGCCATCGCTTCAGTAGGTGTTTCCAGATACTGCAAGCAGGAAGCGTCGAGCTTAAACTGCCAAAACTCATAGAGGCTGGTGTCTGCCACAAAAGCCAATGCAAAGGCAATAGCAATAAGGATATAGTAGACACGCAGGATATTGATGAGTATAACCTTTTTATACCAATAGATACTGACAAAAATGACGAGGAAGGGGAGTATCGCGAAATAGAGCGCTGTGCTGAAATCGAGCGTGAGACCATGAATGACGACATCCAAGACATCACCAACAGCAAACTGGTGTCCATCCTGATTGCACAGCATGAACACCAACTTGGCAATGATGAATATCAGTACCGTCAGCAAATAGGTCTCTATGAGATACAACGCCCGTTGTTTCATAACGACTGCATATCGTTCAACTTCTTGTAATAGCCATCGATGGAAAGCAATTCCTCATGGGTGCCTCGCTCCACGATGCGTCCTTCGTGTAACACACAAATCTCGTCTGCATTCTTGATGGTTGACAAACGGTGGGCAATAGCTACCGTTGTGCGTGTCTTCATCAGTCGTTCAAGCGCATCCTGCACCAGGCGTTCACTCTCCGTATCAAGGGCACTGGTTGCCTCATCGAGAATCAAGATGGGAGGATTCTTCAGGATGGCACGAGCTATCGATACACGCTGACGCTGACCACCAGAAAGACGTCCGCCTCGATCACCGATATTGGTCTCGAACTGGTGCTCCGACTGCATAATGAAGTCGTAGGCATTGGCTATCTTGGCAGCCTCAGCAATCTGCTCGTCAGTAGCATTGTCAACACCAAACGAGATGTTGTTGCGGAACGAGTCGTTAAACAGAATGGCCTCTTGATTCACATTACCAATCAATTGGCGCAGGTCAAATATACCTAAATCCTTCACATTGATACCGTCAATCAACACCTCACCCTCCTGCACATCGTAATAGCGAGGAATCAAGTCTACCATTGTCGACTTGCCACTACCAGACTGTCCAACAATGGCAATGGTCTTGCCTTTGGGAATCGTCAGATTGATGTCTTTCAGAATCCATTGGTCAGCATAGCGGAACGACACATTGCGGAACTCTATCTGATGTTCGAACGAAGCAATATGCTTGGGGTTGGGCGCTTCCTTGATGGTATTCTCAGCCAGCAGAATCTTATCCACACGTTCCATAGAAGCCAAACCCTTAGGAATGTTGTAACCTGCTTTCGAGAAGTCTTTCAAGGGATTGATGATAGAGTAGAGCATCACCATATAATAGATAAAGATTGGTCCTGAGAGGGCCTGATAGTTCAGTACCAGCACACCACCAAACCACAGCACGATGACAATCAGTATGGTACCTAAGAACTCACTCATAGGGTGGGCTGACGACTGGCGGATATTGACTCGCATGATATCGTCGCGATAGGCTGAATTGATGTTGTCGAAGCGTCGGTTCATCTTGCCCTCAGCACAGAACGCCTTGATGATACGCAAACCGCCCAAAGTCTCTTCAACCTGACTCATCGTATCGCTCCACAACGATTGGGCCTTGATAGAGTCTTGCTTAAGTCTGCGTCCGACATAGCCCATAAACCAGCCCATGACAGGTACGATGATCAGCGTAAAAAGCGTCAACTGCCAAGATATAAAAATCAAAGCAGCAAAGTAAGAGATAATCAGAATAGGATTCTTGAACAGCATCTCTAGACTCGACATAATGGAGTTTTCTATCTCCTGAACATCACCACTCATACGGGCAATGATGTCACCCTTACGTTCTTCAGAGAAGAAGCCAAGAGGCAGAGATGTTATCTTCTGGTACAACTGATTACGGATATCGCGTACCACACCAGTACGAATAGGAATAATCGTTGCTGCGCTGAGGAAATAGGCACCCGTCTTGAGGAAGGTGGTCACGCCAAGAAATATACCAATCAACAATAGTGTCGTAGTCTGACCATAATCAGCTATCAGTCCGTTGACATAATAGTTCATGTTATTCATCAACACTTCCTGAACATTTCCCCAATCCCACGCCATATAGCTGGTTGCTGTTTCTGCATCACTGGTTTGGAAAAGTATCTGCAGAATAGGAATTAATGCTGCAAAAGAGAAGATGTTGAGTATGGCCGATAGGATGTTGAAGACTATCGACAACACCAGATATTTCTTGTAAGGCGGAACAAAACGCCTCAGGATATTTAAGAATTCCTTCATACTATCTCTCCTAATAATGTTGCACTTGTACTACCCGTGATACGCACTTTGACAGTCTCTCCAATATGATGACCTGCCTTAGGCATCACCACAGCTTTGTTCTGCTCCGTACGTCCCATCAGCTGTTCACGACTACGTTTGGAAAAACCTTCAATCAGCACATCAAACTCCTTGCCCTCGTCCTTCTTGTTTTGCCGGGCAGAGATTTCTGTCTGCAATGCAATCAACTCGTTCAGTCGACGAATCTTCTCTTCTTCAGGCACATCATCAGGCAAATGCTTGGATGCATAAGTACCAGGGCGCTCAGAGTATTTGAACATAAAGGCAGAATCATAGCCCACCTCACGCATCAGACTTAATGAGAGCTGATGGTCTTCCTCCGTCTCGCTATGATACCCCACAAAGATATCCGTTGAAAGCCCGCAGTCAGGAATAATACGACGGATGGCCTCAACACGTCCCATATACCACTCACGCGTATACTTACGATTCATGAGTTTGAGAATACGGTCACTTCCGCTCTGAACAGGCAGATGGATATGTTTGCAGACGTTAGGCATCTCAGCAATGACATGCAAGGTCTCATCACTCATATCCTTCGGATGACTCGTGGTAAACCTCACCCTCATTTCTGGTGCTTCCTCAGCTACACGACGCAATAATTGTGGGAAAGAGTAATCATAATTTCTAATTCCTAATTCCTCATTCCTAATTAAATAAGAATTCACATTCTGTCCCAGAAGCGTCACCTCCTTGAAACCTCTATCGCGCAAGTCACGCACCTCTCGTAGTATACTCTCTACATCGCGACTACGCTCACGACCACGAGTATAAGGCACAATACAGTAGTGGCAGAAATTATTGCAGCCACGCATAATGCTAACGAAACCACCTATCTTGGCACCATGCAGGCGCTGGGGCACCACATCCTTATAGGTCTCGCTGGTACTCAGTTCAATATTCATGGCCTTATGACCTGTCTCTGCCTGTGCTATCAAATCAGGTAATGAGAGATAGGCATCAGGACCGGCCACAAGGTCAGCATGATGGTTTTCCAGCAGGTCATCTTTAACACGTTCTGCCATACAGCCCAACACGCCAATAATCAAAGGACGCTTACGCTTTATAGCATCCAAAGCATCCAAACGGTGAAAAATCTTCTGTTCAGCATTGTCACGCACAGAACAGGTGTTCAGAAACACGGCATCAGCCTCGTCCAGCGACTCTGTAGATTCATAGCCAGCCATCTGCATAACGCTAGCCACAACCTCAGAATCGGCCACATTCATCTGACAACCATAAGTCTCTATATATAACTTCTTCATTCTTATTTTTATTATTTGGCTGCAAAATTACGAAAAAAAATTCGTATCTTTGCACCCACTAATAAATATTAACGTATGGAACTGATAAAGGACAAAGAATTTGGAGGTGAACGCCCTCTTTTTGCCACTCACGACCTGAGATTGGAAAATATCATCATTACGGATGGTGAGAGTGGTATCAAACAATGCCAAAACATGGAGTGCAGCAATAGTCGCTTCTATGGCAAATATCCTTGGTGGCATGTGGATGGAGCACTTATCGAGGACTGCTATTTTGCCGTTGGCTCACGTTCAGCCATCTGGTACTCCAACGATATGGTGATGCGTCGTTGCCGCATAGACGGCCCGAAGTTCTTCCGTGAGATGAAGAATTTGGAATTGGAGGATGTAAACATCACCGATGCTGATGAGACTTTCTGGAAAATCAATGGTTTGAAACTGAAGAACGTCACGCTTCATGGAGGTACTTATCCTTTCATGTTCAGCGAAAACATCTATGTCGATGGGCTGAACAGTGACGCAAAATATGTGTTCCAGTATTGTAAGAATGTAGAGGTGCACAATGCCAAGATACTGACGAAGGATTCTTTCTGGGAATGCGAGAATGTGACGGTATACGACTCAGACTTGGATGGCGAGTATTTGGGCTGGCACTCCAAAAACGTACGATTAGTAAACTGTCATTTAGCTGGCGAACAGCTATTGTGCTACACGCAGAATCTGGTGCTTGAGAATTGTACATTCGATAAGGCTTGCGATCGTGTATTCGAATATTCTACTGTCCAGGCTGATATCTGCGGACATATCGAGAACATCAAGAATCCTACCAGTGGACACATTGTTGCTGATAGCATTGGTAGTATCACGATTGATGAAAACGTACGGCAGCCAAATGATTGCGTAATAGAGACAAGGAAATGAAATACAATTTCGGTGCAAACGTAGAACGCAGGAATACTGGCTGCGTCAAGTGGGATGAATGCACAGACAAAGATGTCATTCCCCTTTGGGTCGCTGACATGGACTTTGCTGTGGCTCCTGCCATTCAGGAGGCCATCCGACGTCGTGCCGAGCACCCTATCTTTGGTTATACCTACGTACAAGACGACTACTACGACGCTGTCATCTCGTGGTTTAAGCGTCGCCACCAGTGGACTATCCAGCGTGAATGGATACTCTATACCATTGGGGTAGTTCCTGCTATGTCAGTAGCCATCAAGGCCCTGACGATGCCTGGCGAAAAGGTGCTCATCCTCTCTCCCGATTACAACTGCTTCTTCTCCAGCATTAAGAACAATGGCTGCGAAGTAGCTGAGTGTGTGCTGCGGTTTTGCCGCAGCAACAACCGCTTTGAAGTCGATTGGGAATCCTTCGAAACCCAATGTGCAGACGAGAAAACGACCGTTTTCCTGCTCTGCAATCCTCACAATCCCACAGGACGCGTTTGGTCTCGTGAAGAATTGGAACGAATGCGCGACATCTGCCATCAGCACCACGTGCGTATCGTTTCCGATGAGATTCATTGCGAACTCATCATGCCTGGTAACACGTTCTGTCCGATGGGAACGGTCGATGCTGATGCCATCATTCTTAATTCGCCCTCGAAGTCGTTTAACATTGCAGGCCTCATGATGGCAAACATCATCTGTCAGGATGCGGCAACCCGTCGTCGCTTAGACCGTGCCATTAATATTAATGAGGTGTGCGACGTGAATCCCTTTGCCCCTGAAGCGGTGAAGGCGGCCTATAACGATAGCGAGGACTGGATTGATGCGCTCAACCTGTATCTTTGGGACAATTACACAGTTCTGTGCGATTTTGTCGCACAGCATCTGCCCCAATGGAAAATTATGCCTTTAGAAGGAACGTACTTGGTATGGGTAGATGTTTCTGTGTGTTGCGATTCAGTTGCAACCTATTGTGACCACATCCTTAAGAAAGCAAAGGTCTGGCTAAACCCTGGCACGATGTATGGTCCCCAAAGTGGCGAGGGCTATCTGCGTGTTAATCTGGCTTGCCCCCGCAATCTACTGATGGAAGCACTTGAAAGAATTAAAAAAGTAATATAAATATGAAAAACGAGGTTAACTTTTGGTCAGTGACATGGGGTGTCCTCATGGCTGTCCTGTTTTCTGCAGCAGCTGCCTACCTGGGACTGAAGGTCGGTCAGGTGTTCGAAGCTGCCATTCCCATTGCAATCATCGCTGTAGGCGTCTCTGCCGCTGCCAAGCGTAGCAATGCCTTACGCGAAAATGTCATTATCCAAAGTATTGGTGCCTGTTCTGGTGCTGTAGTCGCTGGTGCCATTTTTACCCTGCCAGCTATCTACATCCTGCAGGCGAAGTATCCAGAGATGAGTGCCGACTTTCTGAAGATTTTCATCGCTTCGCTGTTAGGCGGTGTGCTTGGCATTCTGTTCCTGATACCCTTCCGTCGCTATTTTGTCGAGGCCCCGCAGGAGCAATTCCCGTTCCCAGAGGCAACAGCTACGACGCAGGTGCTAAAAAGCGGCGCCTCTGAAACCACTGTGCCCGACGGATCTCCGTCGGGTGGTTCCGCTTCCTCCCAGGCAAAGCCCCTCCTTATCGCTGGCCTTGTGGGCGGCCTCTACGACTTTATCGTGGCGACCTTCGGTTGGTGGAACGAGAACGTGACGAGCCGGATGATTCCGTATGGCGATGACTTGGCGGAAAAGGCGAAGCTGGTGTTTAAGAACAATACCGGTGCAGCCGTATTGGGCCTGGGTTATATCATTGGTTTCCGCTATGCCCTAATCATCACGCTGGGATCGCTATTCGTCTGGTGGCTCGTGGTACCTGGTATGGCTTTGCTGTTCTCAGATACCGTCATGAATCAATGGAATCCCGCCATTACGACTGCTGTTGGCGATATGTCGCCTGAGCAAATCTTTACTTCTTATGGCAAGTCCATAGGTATTGGTGCTATCGCTATGGCGGGTATTATTGGTATCATCAAGTCGTGGGGCGTCATTAAGAGTGCTGTAGGACTGGCGACGAAGGCTGGAGCTGCGACAGAGTCGCAGCAAACTCAACAAGACCTGCCCTTCCGTTTTATCGCTATCGCCTCAATAGTCACCCTCATCCTCACCTTCCTATTCTTCTGGTTTGGCGTGATGGACGGCAATCTGCTGTTTGCTGCGGTAGCTATTATTTTGACTGCCGTCATAGCCTTCCTCTTTACGACTGTAGCTGCCAACGCTATTGCTATCGTGGGCTCGAACCCCGTATCGGGTATGACGCTGATGACGCTGATTTTAGCTTCTGTCGTGATGGTAGCAGTAGGTCTGAAGGGTACAGGCGGCATGGTTGCTGCGCTCATTATGGGCGGTGTGGTATGTACGGCCCTCTCGATGGCAGGCTCGTTTATTACCGACCTGAAAATTGGTTACTGGTGTGGTACACAGCCTCGCAAACAGCAGACATGGAAGTTTCTGGGAACACTAGTCAGCGCTGCAACTGTAGGTGGTGTTATGATGCTGCTGAACGAGACCTACGGCTTTGCCTCTGGCGCATTGGCTGCTCCGCAGGCCAACGCTATGGCGGCAGTCATCGATCCACTGATGAACGGAGTGGGTGCACCTTGGGCACTATACGCCATTGGAGCCGTTATCGCCATTGTGCTGACGCTGTGTAAGGTTCCTGCCCTGGCCTTTGCCTTAGGTATGTTCATCCCCATGGAACTCAACGTGCCGCTGGTCATCGGTGGTGCCATCAACTGGTATGTTGCCAGTCGTTCGAAGGATGAGACAGTCAACAAGGAACGTGGCGAACATGGCAACCTCATCGCCTCTGGATTCATTGCTGGTGGTGCCCTGATGGGTGTCGTGAGTGCATTGCTTCGCTTTGGCGGTATCTCGTTCGACTATAGTGCATGGTGGGCAAATCCGCTGTCTGAACTCGCATCGTTAGTAGCATACATCCTTCTGATTATCTACTTTATCAAGGCCACCAAGCGATGAGGCGAATCTTTTTCTGCGGGCTGCTGATGGGCATTTCCTTGACGGTAGCAGCCCGTAATTATATCATTACCGACTTTGGTGCAAAGAGCGATACAACAGTCTTGTGCACTTCTGTTTTGCAACAATGCATCGACCTTTGTTCTGAGGCTGGTGGCGGTCGTGTGGTGATACCAGCAGGCAACTACAAGACTGGTAGCATCGTACTGCGCAGCAACGTCAACCTGCATCTGGAGTTGGGGGCAACGCTCTATGGTTCAACGGATTTGCAGGACTATCGCTGCATGACAACGAGCTACAAGTCGTTGCGAACGCATACGCCAACCATTCAGTTGGTATATGCCGACTCTGTGGAAAACGTGGTCATTGACGGCTACGGAACTATCGACGGACAGGGCCGCGTATTTCCTAAACTATCATGGAACGACGAAGGCATCACACGTCCGCATCTGTTACGCTTTATCCAGAGTAGGAATATCTTCATCAAAGACATCTCGCTACGTAACAGCGGTTGCTGGATGCAGCACTATCTGGCCTGCGACCGTGTGCGGATTGACGGCATCAAGGTCACGAACCGCAACAACTACAACAACGATGCGCTGGACTTGGACGGCTGTCACGATGTCATAGTACGTGGTGTGATAGCTGACTCCGACGATGACGGCATCACGCTGAAGTCCACTTCGCCACGACTTTGCGAAGACATCGCCATCGAGAACTGCATTGTTTCGTCGCATTGTAATGCGGTAAAGCTGGGCACAGAGACCAATGGGGGATTCCGCAACATCTCGATTCGTGGCATTGTGGTGAAACCCAGCGACGACCAGAGCACTCAGTTCTTCGGATGTCCTCGTGGCACATCAGCATTGTCGTTAGAGATAGTGGATGGCGGACTGATGGAGAACGTCAGCGTTGACGGTATGTCGATTGTTGGTACCGAATCGCCCATCTTCGTCCGTCTGGGCCATCGTGGTCGCGGCTGGACGTTCAGTAAAAACGGGGCCGATGCCTTTGTGGCGCAGAATGTGCAAGGCGGCAACGAGGGTGCCACACGTAGTCAGAAGCCAGACAGCATAGAAACGGTGGGCAGCATACGAGGTGTATATATTAATAATGTACGCGCAAGAGACTGTGGCAACTACGGATGTTCTATCACGGGACTTCCTGGCCATCCTGTGGAAGACGTACATGTCAGTAACGTTAGCATTCACCACAACGGAGGCCTGACGAAGCGACAACTGTCCGATATTAACAAGGCGCTTCGTGACGAAAAGGCTGCCGAGTATCCTGAAGCTACCATGTGGGGCCCGCTGCCCGCCAAGGGATTCTATGTCCGTCATGCACGCTCGGTTCACTTCGACAACATCGAAACCTCCACAGAACAGACGGATGCAAGACCAGATTTCGTAAAAGAAGACGTCCAATGAAACACGCTCTCACCTGCCTGCTCATCCTGCTATCGTTGTCTTTAGCAGCCCAGACTCGTAGTTGGGGTGATCAAGGCGACGGCACATACCGCAACCCTGTGCTGAATGCCGACTTCAGCGACCCTGACGTGATTCGTGTGGGGAATAAATACTATATGGTGGCCTCCGACTTCCACTTTATGGGCATGCAAGTTCTTGAGTCTGAAGATCTGGTGAACTGGCGCTATATCAGTCAGATATACCGCCGCTTCGACGAACCTGGCTGGGACAGCAACCAGCACTATGCAGGCGGTTCGTGGGCTCCGGCCATCCGCTATCACGACGGTCTGTTCTACGTCTATTTCTGCACACCCGACGAGGGACTCTATATGTCTACGGCAAAAGACCCTAATGGTCCTTGGGCACCGCTGCATCTGGTGAAGCGCGTAGAGAAATGGGAGGATCCGTGCCCCTTCTGGGATGAAGACGGACAGGCGTATCTAGGTCGTAGTCGTCATCGTGCAGGCCCCATCATCGTACACCGTATGTCACCCGATGGACGTCAGCTGTTGGACGACGGCGTGACGGTATATACTGGCCCCGTAGCTGAAGGCACAAAGTTCCTGAAACGCAATGGCTACTACTATCTGATTATACCTGAAGGTGGTGTTGGCACGGGTTGGCAGACGGTGCTTCGTGCTCGCAACATCTACGGTCCCTACGAACGGCGCATCGTCCTCGAACAGGGTTCCACCAACGTCAACGGACCTCATCAGGGGGCATTGGTTGACACGCCCGATGGCCAGTGGTGGTTCTATCATTTCCAGGAGACGCCCGTCTTGGGACGTGTGGTGCATCTGCAGCCCGCCCATTGGGAGAACGACTGGCCCGTAATAGGTATCGACCACGATGGCAACGGCATTGGCGAACCAGTTGTCGGCAGTGGTTTTGCCACTGCCTATAGTGTTGGCAGCGGTTTTGCCGCTGCCCCCAATGACAAAACCACCACCGCCTTCGCCCTCCAGACTGACGATGACTTTTCAGGCACCCTTGGCCTGCAATGGCAATGGAACCATAACCCTGTAGATACGCATTGGAGCCTCAACGATCGCAAGGGGTGGCTCACATTGAAGGCCTTGCCTGCCGACAGTCTGAAACAATGCCGTAATCAGCTGACGCAGAAAGTCATCGGCTATCAGAGTGAGAGCACCACATTAGTAT
The DNA here is from genome assembly GCA_946404405.1 of uncultured Prevotella sp. Taxonomy (GTDB): domain Bacteria; phylum Bacteroidota; class Bacteroidia; order Bacteroidales; family Bacteroidaceae; genus Prevotella. Next base: position 59,998 of record CAMJDL010000009.1, on the reverse strand, counting down.
CTTCCTCAGGCCATTGCTATGCGGGACTCTTCTGTAGCGGCAAGTTGTTTCGTGGCATCGGCCTCTGTCAAAAAGGCATCTTTATTGAGGCACATGGTCAGCGACAAATCGTGAAACCAGGGAAATATGACAAAGTCTGGCTACGCGTGACAAACGACTGCATAGAAAATCGCCATCAGTTTTACTACAGTACGGACGGACGACGGTTCAAAAAAGCCGGCGACGCATTCCCCATGCGTTCAGGCTATTGGAAAGGCATCCGCACGGGCCTTTTCTGTTATGGCGACGACGGCATCGCTCACTTCGACTACTTCCACCAACATGTACAGCATTAGCTGCGTGTCATCCGAATTACCACCAAATTGATATAGAACCAAAAAAACGTTCGACTATACCCTCTATACCCTGATTCGTCGTAAACCATTCAAAGACAAACGTTTAAGTTAGGGTATAGTTGCAAGCAACTATACCCTAACTATACCCTACTATACCCTGATGCAAAAACAGGACAACTGTTTTTGCGTATAGGCGCAAGGTCTTTTGCGTATACGCGCACGGTCTTTTGCGTAGGCGCAAAAGGTTGCGAGGATACTTCGGAGTCCCTGCGCAAAGGCGTTTCGCACCCTTTCCTCTTACTTTGTACTCCCCGTCTGCTTACTTTAGAACAGTCGTCTGCTCCTTTTGTCCAGCAAACAACGTCGGAGATGGCAGGTAGCTGTCACCTGCCATCATTTGTGTTTCATATTGCGCGGATGGTGATTCAGAATCTGTTCCCTCAATGTCGACATATCGATGTGAGTGTAAATCTCCGTCGTACCTATTGACTCGTGACCCAGCATAGCCTGGATGGCACGAAGGTCGGCACCGCCTTCGAGCAGGGCCGTAGCAAACGAGTGGCGCAGGGTGTGGGGCGAAATGGTCTTCTGGATGCCAGCTGCTACTGCTGTTTCCTTAATCATGATGAGTATCATGACGCGAGTAAGATGGGCGCCCCGTCGGTTCAGGAACACATAGTCTTCCTCGCCAGGTTTTATCTTCATATTGCTTCGATCCATGAACCAATAGTCGAGTTCCTTAATGGCACGAGGTGAGATGGGAACCAAGCGTTCCTTCGAGCCTTTTCCCATGACGCGCACATACTGTTCTTGTAGAAAAAGGTCGGATAGTTTCAGATTGACTAGTTCTGAGACGCGGAGTCCGCACGAGAAGAGCACTTCAATAATAGTACGATTGCGCTGTCCCTCCCATTTCGACAGGTCAATGGCGCCCTCCAGCATGTCCACTTCTTCCGCAGAGAGGACTTCGGGCAAATGCTCACCCAATACCGGCGATTCCAAGAGTTCGCTGGGGTCGTCATCGCGATAACCTTCTAACTCCAGGAAACGGAAGAACGAGCGTACGCCACTCAGTATTCGGCATTGCGAACGTGCATGGATGCCGATGTCGTGCAACGAAGCGGCAAAGTGCTGCAAGTCAGCTAACTGCACGTCAAGCACATCCTTATTCACATCCTCCAAGTAGCCAATCAGCTTCAGCAGGTCACGCATATACGCTTCCAACGTATTGGGCGAATATCCGCGCTGCAATTTCAGGTAGCGCTGATAACTACGTATAATATTTGTATGCGTTTTCTTGTCTGTTTCCATTTAATTGTTTACCTTTGTAGCCGCAAAGGTACAAAAACTTTTTGAATTATGAAAATTCTCATTGTCAATGGTCCGAATTTAAATCTGCTGGGCGTCCGCGAACCTGGCATCTATGGTTCGTCGTCGTTTGAACAGTACTTGCCCCAATTGCAGGCTAAGTTTCCTGACATCACGATTGAATATTTCCAAAGCAACGTCGAGGGTGAGCTTATCAACAAGATGCAGGAAGTCGGTTTCACCTATGATGGTATTGTGCTGAATGCTGGTGCCTACACGCATACCTCCGTTGCCTTGCACGACTGCATCCGTTCGTTGAAGTCGCCCGTCATCGAGGTACACATCAGCAATGTCCACCAGCGCGAGGAGTTCCGCCATCATTCTATGATTTCCGCAGCCTGCCGTGGTGTCATCTGCGGCTTTGGACTCGACAGCTATCGCCTTGCCATCGAAGCGCTGCGTTATTAATTATGCATTATGAATTATGCATTAGACGACTACATCCTCGCACATATCGAGCCTGAGCCCGACTACCTGTATCGGCTTTGGCGCGCCACCAATATCCACATGCTGCATGGTCGCATGGCATCAGGCCATCTGCAGGGCCGTCTGCTGAAGATGCTGGTGCGCATGATTCGTCCCAAAAACATTCTGGAAGTAGGAACCTTCAGCGGCTATTCCGCCATCTGCATGGCTGAAGGACTCGAAGAGGATGGTATGGTTTACACCTTCGAAATCAACGACGAACAGGAGGACTTTACCCGCCCGTGGATAGAGGGTTCTCCCGTTGCCGACCGCATCCGCTTTATCATTGGCGATGCCAACACAGAGGCCCCAAAGTTGGGCATCACCTTCGATATGGCCTTTATCGACGGCGACAAGCGCACCTATCAGGACACCTACGAGACGGTGCTTAGTCTGCTGCGACCAGGTTGTTTTATCCTGGCAGACAACACGCTATGGGACGGGCATGTTGTAGACCACAACTACGACCGCGACCCACAGACCCGTGGCATTGAGACGTTCAACGACTACGTGATGCACGACGAACGCGTAGAGCAAGTCATACTGCCACTTCGCGACGGTTTGACACTCATTCGCAAACGATAAGTCAGCATTTTGCACATTTTTTTGCACATTTTCCTTGCAAAATGTTTGGTATTTCAATAAAAATGCGTACTTTTGCTTACAAATTGTAATATAAAACTATAAGCAATGGAAAAAATCGACAATCTAGACAAGAAAATCCTTAGTATTCTGTCGAAAAATGCGCGCATTCCGTTCAAGGATGTTGCCGCAGAGTGTAACGTGAGCCGTGCAGCCATCCACCAACGTGTACAACATCTGATAGATGCAGGCGTCATCATGGGTAGCGGTTTCGATGTCAACCCCAAAAGTCTGGGTTATTCTACCTGTACCTATGTGGGTATCACACTGGAACGTGGCTCGATGTACAAGGACGTCGTAGAGTGTCTGCGCCATATACCGGAAATCGTGGAGTGCCACTTTACTACTGGCCCATACACCATGATGGTAAAACTATATGCACGTGACAACGAGCAGTTGATGCATCTGCTCAACGGACGTCTCCAGGATATTCCTGGTGTGGTGGCTACTGAGACGCTCATCTCGCTGGAACAGAGCATCAAGCGCGACATTCCTGTTTCATTTGAAGAATAAAAACATGGCAAACCGATTCGACTGGCAGTCGCAATTGGCTACTGTCTTTGCTTCTTTCCCAGAAGCTCAGCGCCGACCCGTCATCGGCATCACGAGTAACTATGGCGAGAATACCTGCAAATTGGCAGACGGCTATTATCGTTCCGTTCAAAAGGCTGGTGGCGTCCCCGTCATCATTCCTCCTTTGTCAGATACGGACAGCATCATCAACACATTGGAGCATATCGACGGCCTGATTCTCAGCGGTGGTGCCGACTACAATCCTTTGTATGGAGGTGAAGAACCCATAACCGCACTCGGAGGTATTAATAGCGAACGCGATCTGCCAGAATTACTCATCACCCGCCTGGCCTACAATCGTCAAATACCTATTTTAGGTATCTGTCGTGGTATTCAGACACTGGCGATGGCCTTAGGCGGCAAAGTGCGACAGGATATCAATCCTACCACTGTGAAGCATTCACAAGATGCCGACCGTTCAGAGCCCACCCATAGCGTTACCGTCGAGAAGGATTCCACCTTATATAATATATATAGCGAAGCCCAACGTTCAACATTAAACGTTCAACGTTCAACGTTATTTGTCAACTCGTTCCACCATCAGGCTGTAGGCGACGCAGGCCAGAAGTTCCGTGTTACAGCAACAGCGCCTGATGGCACTATCGAGGCTATTGAAAGCACAGAGTATAAGAGCATCTTGGGCGTACAGTGGCATCCTGAATGCCTTGCAGAGGGCCTGCCCCTTTTCGAATGGCTCGTCAACGAGGCCACAGCCTATCGTGCTGCTTGCGACATGCACCAGCGTGTGCTGACGCTCGATACCCATTGCGACACCCCGATGTTTTTCCCCAAGGGTGTTGACTTTGGTACGCGTGACAAACAACTGCTCGTCGACCTCCACAAGATGACAGAGGGTCGTCAGGATGCAACCATTATGGTGGCTTACCTGCATCAGCCTACCGACCATCCGAAGGAATATGCTGATGACATCTTCGACAAGATTGAAGCCTTAGTAGAACGGAATAATCGCTATCTCAGCATAGCCCGCACACCCAATGACCTCTGGATGAACAAGCATCTGGGCAAAAAGAGCATTATGATGGGCATAGAAAACGGACACGCCTTGGATGGCAAGATAGAGAATCTGCATCATTTTGCAGAGCGTGGCATTGTCTATATGACGCTTTGCCATAATGGCGACAACGACATCTGCGACTCGGCCAAAGGCAGTCAGACTCACAATGGTGTCAGCGACTTCGGGCATCAGGTCATCAGCGAGATGAACCGCTTGGGCATCATGGTTGACTTGAGCCATGCTGCCGAGAAGAGTTTCTATGATGCACTGGAAATGTCCACGACACCGATTGTATGTAGTCATAGCAGTTGCCGTGCCTTGTGCGACCATCCACGTAACCTGACTGATGACCAGATGCGAGCACTTGCCAAGAAGGGCGGCGTCATGCAAGTCACCCTTTACCCAGGCTTCTTGGTGAAGGATGGCGAAGCAACCATCGAGGATGCGATGCGCCACTTGGAACATGCCATCGACGTGATGGGTATCGACCATGTTGGTCTGGGTACCGACTTCGATGGCGACGGTGGCATTCGTGGATTGGCCAACTCGTCGGAACTGACAAATTTCACCCGTCAACTTATGACACGCGGTTTCAGCCAGGAGGACATCCAGAAGATCTGGGGCGGCAACTTCCTACGCGTCATGCAACAAGTACAAAATGCAAAACAATAAATGAGAAACATTATCATACTAATATCCATTGTGATGGGCTGCTTCTCGTGTAGCTCAAGTAAAAAGGCTCAAACGATGGAACAATCAATAGTCAATATTGAGTTCAATGCCGATTCTGCCTACGCTTTCTGTGCAGCCCAATGCAACTTTGGTCCTCGCGTCATGAATAGCGAAGCCCACGAACAATGTGCCCAATGGATTCAGCAGAAGTTTGAGCAATACGGCTACAACGTGCAATTGCAGAAAGCCGACCTGAAAGGCTACAACGGTACTATCCTTAAGAGTACTAATATCATCGCCAAGTCCCCCCTTCCTTCGGAGGGGGATAGGGGGAGGCTTTTTATCTGTGCCCATTGGGACAGTCGTCCGTGGGCTGACAACGACCCTGACGAGGCTAATTGGCGCAAACCCGTAATGGCAGCCAACGACGGGGCTTCGGGTGTGGCTGTGATGTTGGAACTGGCTCGCCTGCTACAGCAAAACGATTCTGCCTCGATGGCTGTCGACTTCATCTGCTTCGATGCTGAAGACTGGGGTGTTCCCCAATGGGAAGAACAGGTAGATGGCGACTCGTGGGCCCTTGGCGCACAATACTGGGCTGCCAGCAGTTTGCCCCAACAAGGCAACTACCAATTCGGAATCTTGCTTGATATGGTTGGTGGCCAGGGTGCCAAATTCTATCGTGAATACTACTCCATGCACTATGCCCGCAACGTTGTGGAACGTGTATGGCAAGCCGCTAATACCGCTGGCTATGGCAGCATCTTCCCTTATAAAGATGGTGGAGGCGTCACTGACGACCATGTTCCCGTCAATGAGAAGGCCAACATTCCCTGCATCGACATCATCAATCACTATCCTGACTGCGAACAAAGCTCATTCGGTCCTACGTGGCATACCGTTAACGACGATATGCAGCACATCGACAAAAATACTTTGAAAGCTGTAGGACAAACCCTCGTTCAGCTCATCTATAGTGAATAAGTAATCATAATTACTAATTACTAATTACTAATTTCTCACTAAAGCTGCCCCGCCTCCACCATCAGCACCACACGCTCTGTCAGGCGGTCGATGCCTTCAGGGTCGTACTCTTTTTTCAGCGAAGCACCAAAGGCCCACGCAAAGGCCTGATAGAATCCCGCACGTACTGGTCCAAGGAAAGCCTGGATCAGTTCGTAACCAGATGAATGGCTCTCACGATAAATCAATTTGATAAGTAATTTACCCTGCGAATAGGTCAGTTTCTTCATGCGGGGCTTATACTCCTGCATGATGCTTTTCTCCACACGTTTCATGTGTTCCTCCTTAGCCGCCTTCGAGGGTAGCGTTTCCAGATATTCTGCCGTCTCCATCATAATCATGTTGGCCTCCTTGGCTATGGGCAGCACCGTCTTCACATTCTTCACCAGGCGCATATAGGCCTGTGCCTGACGCTTACTGCTAAACTCAACAGGCGGAAACACATAAACATTGTTCATCTCCATGTATTGAATGCTGTCGCCACCCTCAAACACCTTTCCTACCTTCACGGTAGGCACGAAGGTGGGACTGTCCATATCGACAGCTTCAGGACGCTTCTTCCCTTGGGAATATACTGCACTGCTAACAGCTAACAGCCAACAGCTGACAGCCACAATCAATACATGTCGATTCATCATTCTTTTATTGATTGACTAATCGATGCTGATAACCAGAAGCTGCTGACCAGCATCGAGAGCTTCCTTGATATCCTTACCACCACTCTGTACCTTGCAGAGGCTGATATCCTCGCCTTCTACCTCCTCAATCTTCAGCTTGCCGATTTGAGACTTAGCCTCACGACCAGCAATGGTCTTGACAGAATAGACACCCATATGAAGGCCCGCAAAAGCCCCCTCGCGACTACCCAGATCGATATAGACCTCCTTCTGCTTAGTTTTCTTGGCTGTTGCACCTTCAATAATACTGGCTCGCAGGGGTCTGTATTGGTTCAGCCACGTTGTGATGCGATACGACAAATTGCTGATAGCACCCCTGATGGCCTGTTCACTCGTCGAATAGCCCGGATAAGTAGAACTCTGAGCGTTGAACGTAGGACTTTTCACCACATCGCCCGTCTTAGCATCCTTCAGAGTCAGCGTCACGTCGACATTACCGATATATGTAGTGGTCACTTTGGTCTTGCCATCCTTATCCTTAGTGTCCTTACTTTCCGACTTGGCTGTAATATTGGTAATGACAGCATCGACAATGAGATGACCAGTTTCCGCATTGTCACCAGCCTGCAAGAGTCCCTCGTTGTAACGGTAGCGACGAGCATTAGACAAACCTTTGACAATGCCAGTCTTCACATCTTCTTCGAACTTAGGCTGCTGAACCGAGGTCTTACCAGTTAGCACGCCAGTAATGATCTTGCTAACGGCATCACCTGTCGACATTTTATCGTCACGATGGGTGTATTGCGAACTGCTCAGCACAATGTTGTACTTTTTATTCCTCTCAACCTGAGCATCTTGTGCCGATACTGTAAGGGTGCAGCAAAGGACGGCTGCAAGCGTCAAAACTAACTTTTTCATAATCGGATGCATTAAAGATGCTGCAAAGGTACGAATAAGTGAGCAAAATGCAAAATGTTTTTTGTATTTTCGAACGTAAGTACCTTCTCGCGATAGCGAAAAGGTAATGCAAATCAACCAAATCACAAAACAAATTAGCAATGCGGGTAATGAAAACCTGCCAACACCATGCCTTACCTATGGGACGGTGGAAGTAGTAACACAAGCCCATCCTGAAGCGTAAATCTCAAAAGCAATCTTGGTTTTTTGTTCTTTGTGCTCACTTTAACGTATTTGTTTTATTAATAAATATTAATTTACGACGATTTCTAGTGGCGATTATTGATAAAATCACCCAAAAACACTATCTTTGTGCTTTAGAATAACAATAATGGTCTAACTAATAAAAATTACTGCGTATGAAAATTTTGAAATTATTATTTGCATTTACCTTTGCTATATCCATGTCGCTTTCCACAACATCTTGTGGCGGTGATGATGATGGTGAAAAGAAACCTGGTACAGAAACAGGTGATAACCAAGGTGGTAATCAAGGCGAGTTGACTGAAAGTGGGAAGAAGGAGTTTATTGATGCGACGGCTAGAGAGTTGGTGGATTATGTTAAAGCCGACGACTTTAAACCAATTACCGATTTGGGACAGTACGTACGTGAAGACTTAACACGTTCCACCAACAGAAGTAGCAAAACCGATGTAATTGAAGACTTTTTCGAATCTGCTATCGATCTGTGTACTATCTTAAATACCCCCGAGAACATCAAGCGTTTGTTTTTGATGTCAAGATTCTCGGCAGAGTTCTCTTATCAGAGCGGGACATGGGTTAAGACTGGCACTCCGACAAATACTCTTCGCTTTAACTTCACCGACAAGAACGGCCAACCATGCGTGGCAGAGGCTGTAGGTTCAGGTAGTGAAGTGGAGGTACATGCTAGTATCTTCGATGACAGTCACAAGGTTTACAACTACAGGGACTATACTTATTATAACCAGATAGAAGAGAACCGCTTCAAGGTTCCTGAGCAGGTTAACGTGAAACTGACTCAGGGCAACAACGTATTGGCTAACATTCAGGTAAACATTAACGTCAACACCACTAATGGCGAGTTCAAGTACAATGCTAATAACGTTAGCGCCACCATGAATGCCAATATCGTAGGTTACAATATCGTTTTGAGCAGAGCATACTACAACGGCGGCAGCAGTGCCGGTGTTGACGTATCGGTATCGAAGAATAACGTGATGCTGGTGAAAGCCAACGTAACAGCCAACGTCCGTTTTGACGAGGATGGCGAGTTCGTGTCAGCTGGTAACGGCAACGTCAACGTCGATATACTTGGTAAGGTTCAGGTGAAGGGAACGCTGGATGACTTTAACAAGATACGCGACTTAGATAAAAATGTCACGCGTGAGTCCAGCGAATCGGAAGTGAAGGACATTGCCAACCAGATGAACAAGCAGTTCAACATCGGAGTATACTTTAATAATGGCAGCACTCGTCAGGCTTATCTTCAGGTATATCCTTTCCTTGAGAAAAAGTCTTATTATGAGCGTTGGAAAGTTGAACCAGTCATCTGCTTTGGCGATGGTAGCAGCTACAGCACTTTCGAGTCTTTGGGTGATGACAGTCGCTTTAGTGAGTTGACTAAGAAGATAGAGAAACTGGTTACTGATTTCGAGAATTTGGTAAAATAATTATTATACATGCGGCTAGTTCTTGCGCTATTATCATGTTTGCTGTCGATCAGCGTGATGGCGCAAGACTCTTTGTTGCGTGGCGATACAATCCGCGAGGTAAGCGTGCGGGGGCACCGTCTGAATACGTTTCTGTTAGACGCTCCCAACGGTATCTCGCGGATTGATTTGCGCATGATGGACGAAATGCCGCGCATTTTAGGTAATGCCGACCCTATGCATTATGCACAGTTGCTGCCCGGTGTACAGACCAATTCTGAATATGATGCAGGACTGCACGTGCAGGGTTGCGATAATGCCCACAATATTATATCCATCAATGGTGTACCCCTTTACAACGTGTCCCATTTGCTGGGTTTCTTCTCCGTTTTCAATACGCCTCACTTTGCAACCATGCAACTGGCCCGTTCCGCAGTCAATGCATCAATGGATAATCGGTTGGGTGCACATGTCAACATGCTGATGGCTGATTCGCTGCGTCAAACAACCAGCGGCGATGTATCAATAGGTCCTATCTCGTCGCAAGGCACCTTGCGACTATCTACTGGACTGCATTCCTTGCTTACCATATCAGCACGACAAGCCTATCTGAACCTGCTCTATGGTCAGTGGATGAAAATAGAGACAGAGGTTATGCGCTACAATTTTGGCGACTATAACCTGTCGTGGCTATGGCAGCCGAACGACCGGCACAACATTTCCATTGACTTCTATCATGGCAACGATCGTGCCACATATTCTGACGATGACTATCTGCTGGACACCGGTCTGAAGTGGGGTAACACGATGGCTGCATTACACGTGAACAGTATGCTTGGACGTGACAGCCAATTGCGCCAGACGCTCTATTACACCCATTCTTACAATACGTTTTCCCTTGATATGTCGTCACTTCAGGTCGATGTGCCGTCAAGCATCAGCGATGTGGGCTATCGTGCGGATTTGAAGACGGGAGCGTTAAGCACAGGCGTGCAAGTCGTCGCTCACACCATATCGCCTCAAGACCCGTCTGTTAACGGCTTGTTTACCATCGACCATGTGACACAGCCACGACAGCACACCATCGAGTCGGCAGTCTATGCTGATTACACGCTTCAAACAGGTGCCGTTAGTACCACAGCAGGATTGCGCACTATTTATTATCAATATGGTGATTATCGCAGAGTGGCATTAGACCCGGTAGTCTCTGTTACATGTCAGCTGAATGCTGAAAGCCAACTTATTCTGCGCAGTAGTCTGAAACACCAGTATCTGCACCGTTCTGGCTTTTCGGATATGGGACTTCCTACCGAGTTTTGGTTCTCTGCCAGTCACCAGTTCCCTGCACAATATGCCTGGAATATGTCTTTAGGGTTTGATACGTGGACGAAAAACCGTATGTATCATTTTACTCTGGAAACCTACTACAAACGGCTCTACCATCAACAGGAGTATTCGGGCAATGTGTTCAACGTGCTTTACTCTTCCTACGACCTGCAATCTATGCTGCTACACGGACAGGGTTATAACTATGGTGTTAATGTGTTGATTGAAAAACGTAAAGGAAAACTGACAGGATGGCTTAGCTACACATGGGGAAGGGCTATGCGTCGTTTCTGTGAAAGAGGCTATCAAGGGTGGTATCCTGCAAACCATGAGCGTCCACACGAACTGAACATGGTGGCCACCTATCGACTGAACAGTCATTGGAGTTTTGGAGGTACCTATGTTTTTGCTTCGGGAACACCTTTTACCGCACCACGCAAGTTCTTTCTACTCAACGAGAGCCTTGTTAGCGTGTTTGACGAACATAATGCAAACCGTCTGAATTCCTATATGCGACTAGATCTTTCTATCAATTACGATTTCCGGCAGCGACAAGGACGCCGCAGTGGTGTTAACCTCTCTATCTATAATGTCACTATGCATCGTAACGACATATACTATCGACTGAAAATCTATCAGGACCGTTTTGCTGCCAAGCCTTTCAGATTCCTCCTTACAATAATGCCATCTATTAATTACTATTATCAATTCTGAACTCATGACGATGAAACACTATATGATATGTTTCTTGACAATAACGCTTTCCCTGACGTATGGCTGCAAGGCTGACTATGGTAACGACGAACCTTCTCAGTTAGTGGTAGAGGGATGGATAGACAACGGAGAGTTTCCTATGGTGTTCGTTACTCGATCAGTGCCTATTTCTGAGGAATACCAAGAGATTTCTGATTTAGGACAGTATCTGGAACGTTGGGCTAAGGTCACTATCAGTGATGGGGAACGCGAAGAGGTTATGGTAGGAAGACTTAACCGTTCCTATTATCCACCGTTCTATTATACAACATCATATATGCGTGGTGAACCAGGAAAGACTTATCACCTGCATGTAGAAGGTTCTGGAAGTTTGACAGCCGATGCTGAGACCACTATCACATCTGAGACGGCAGTTATCGATTCATTTTGGGTGTCACCAGTTGAAAACAACGATACATTGTACCAGCTTCATGCTCATATCGATTTGAAGGCTAGTTCAGCCCAATACTTCAAAGTGTTTACCCAGACGGATATGAATCTCTATACGACGCTATCGTCTATGTTCGGTGTTTTTTCGCGCGATATGATAGATAATGGCGACATCGTCATCAATCGAGGACGTAAAAATCTCGATAAAGATTATATCTCCCCCTTCTCAATCAACGATACCGTTCAAGTGAAGTTGTCAGCCCTCAGTGAAGAACAATATCTTTTCTGGAGAAGTTTTGAGGATATGATATCGCTGTCAAGAAATCCGTTGTTCCCCGCTACAGACAACATGCCGTCAAATGTCTCTACGGGCATGGGCTGCTGGTTTGGCTATACGTCAAGCCACTATTTAGTTCCTATCCGTAGCAGGATTAAGTGAGTTAGTCACATCCAGGAACTTCAGTTCCGCTTCCAACATTTCCAACTTTGGCATGGCGTAGCCTGCCTCACGTGCTATTTGGATGGGACGGGTGTAGAGATAGTGGATCTCCATGGGACGGTGGAAGTCGTAGTCCAAGCGCATCGAGGGCGAGTAGGGCGTCATGGCATCTGTCATTTCCAGCATTTTCCGGGCAAATGACTCGTCGAGATTCTTAACACCTAAATGCTGTGCGGCACCTATCACCTCCATCATCTGCTCGTAGATGAGCTGACGCGTGGCCGGATTCTGCAACAAGAGGTTGGTTTGTGTCTTGAGGGCTACCGTCATACCGTTGAAGGGCATGTTCCATACCGCCTTCTTCCAGCGGGCTTCGTGATATTCGACGAGGCCTGCTGTGACACCAGCGGCATTGAAGTCGGCCAATACCTGACTGATCCGGGCTTCATTCTTGCAGGAATAGTTGCCCAGGTTGATCTGGCCATAGCACTGGTGGTTGACGCGTCCCGGCTCCGTCTTAGCAGAACAGATGAATGCCAGGCCGGCAGCCAGTTGAATGCCAGGAAATAGCTGTTCCACATCCTGTTCGACACCAATACCGTTCTGAATGAGCACCACCAAGGTGTCATCCTTGAGCAGCGGAGGCAGGAGTGTCTGTAGTTTTTTGTTGTTGATAGACTTCAGGCACACCAGCACCACATCGCATTTCGGCATCTGTTCCGTTTGGTCGTATACCCACGGACTATCCAAATGGAACGACCCGTCACACGAGTCCACCTGTAGTCCATTGGCCTTCACGTATTCATAATCACTGCGTAACAGGAAATGCACCTCCTGTCCGCTCTGAGCCAGACGGGCACCATAATACCCTCCGATGGCTCCTGTTCCAATCACTCCGTATCTCAATTTCTCATTTCTCATCTCTCACTTTTCACTTTTCACTTATCACTTAGGCCTTCGCCCGGCAATAGTACCACACCGTGCTGTTTCTTGCCGTCCATCATAATCTTCAGCGGTTTGTCAAAGCGCACGTGGCGCACAAATTGCGTATCCTCAATAGCTGGCATTTGGTCGAGCACATTCGTCTGCATGATGCCATCGCCCGTATAGGTGTTGATGGTGAAGTAGCCTACGCCAAACGAGGTCAGGTTCTGGAAGAAGTGTGTGCCCTGCGAGGGATCCACATGATAGTTCTTCAGTCCTGCTTCGACGATGACACGCGCAGCCGAGATATGTGGCCACTTGACGGGAATGCCCAGCCAGTAGTCGCTCGAACCCCAGCGTCCAGGACCTATCAGCACGTAGTTCTTATCCTCGTTCAGGAATTTGCGGTTAATCTGCTCTATCTCGTCGGCAATCCGTGGGTTGTTGGCAGCCGTAAAGTCATCGTCCGTCTTGACGTAAACCACATCGTAGACATCTTCTGAGATGCCGTGACCTAACGAGTTGTGCGAGCGTAACAGGCACTGTTCGTCGGGAATAGCCGTCAGGTCTTCGTCGAGCACCTGCTTCGAGTCGACGATAGGACGAATCTGTAACAGATAGAAGTCACCCGTCGTACCTTGTGGCGTACTGTTCAGGTTACATGCAAACTCAATTTCCACAGGTCGGCGCATCTCCTCAGAACCGTACTTCTGCGAGAGTTGCAGGATTTCTGGCAGTGGGAAGATGTCTTGTTGCAGGACACCACTGAACGAGATGACCTTGCGTCCACCCTCATAGATACCGTCACGGATAATCTGGTCTACGGGGTCGTAGGTCGAGGCGATGCCTTGCAGCGAGTTGTCCTTGTCAGCCTCTTTGACACGCAGGTTCAGGATGTTGAAGCCGTCGTCCACCTTGAAGTCGTCGCCCACATGACTCATGTCGAGGGCATAGAAGCGTGTCTGCGTCTCGCGCAGGGCTGTCTCCATTTCCGAGGTCTGCAACACCTGGCGAGGATGATAGGGACTGACACGTAGCGTCTGTCCGCCATCCACGATATATTTTCCTAATCCTAATGCTAACGAAGCGATACCCTCCTCAGCCTGCTCGTCGCCAATGGGGTAGTAGTTCAGCGAGCGCAGCACACCTGAGAAGGTAGGATAGAAACGGGTGTCGTACTGTTTGCCCACCACTTCTTGCAGGATGACAGCCATCTTCTCCTGGTCGATGACGTTAGAGGTCGCTGTCATGTATGCTTTCGAGTCCTTATAATACACGGAGGCATAGACACCCTTGATGGCACAGGCCAGCATGCGTAGCATCTCGTACTTATCGTCCAGATAGGGTATCATGTATGTTGAGTAGATACCTGCAAAGGGCTGGTAGTGCGAGTCTTCGAGCAACGACGACGAACGCACGGCAATAGGCGACTTGATGGCTTCGAAGAAGGTGAAGAAGTCGGCTATCAGCGCATCGGGCAGCTGGGCCTTCATGAAGTGCTGTAGTATCTCCTCGTCTGGTGCATCGCTCAAGGCAATACCCCACAGGTTGTTTTCGTCCATAAACTGGTCGAAGAAGTCGGTACAGAGCACCACCGTCTTTGGAATCTGTACGGTGGCATTCTCAAACTGGTTCAACTCCGGATGGCGCTTGATGATGTTGTCGAGGAACGCCAGACCACGGCCCTTGCCACCCAGCGAACCGTCACCAATACGGGCGAAGTGGGCAAAGCGGTCGAACTTCAAGCGGTCGAACACGGCTACCACACCAATATTCTTCATGCGACGATACTGCACGATGGCGTCGAAGATAATCTGTCGGTGGGCATCCAAGTCTTGCAACTTATGCCACGTCACCGTCTTCAGGAACTGCGACACGGGGAAGATGGCACGTGCACAGAGCCAGCGGCTCATATTGTTGCGCGACACGTGATACTGGAACGAATCGGCAGGGATGTTGAAAATGTTGTCCTGCAGTTCCTTCAGTGTCGATACGCGATACACCTCCTGCTTGGTCTTGGGGTCACGGAACACGAAGTCGCCAAAGCCCATGTGCTCTTCAATCAGGCGACGCAAGTCCACATTCATCTTCTTCGAGTTCTTATCGACGAAGTGGAAGTGCTCGGCCTCTGCCTTTTCCTTGTTGACAATCTCGGAGCTCTCCAGAATCAGTGGCACGTACTCGTCGCGACGCCGTATTTCGCGCAACAGCTTAAGACCAGCTTCAGGGTCACCCTCTTCGACATGTGACAAGCGTCCCTCGTGGGTCTTCATGGGGAAGCGCGTATCGCTGATGACGCCCAGCACATTGTCGTGATAGCGCTCGTACCACTCCATGGCCTCTTCGTAGTTCGTAGCCAGCACCACCTTCGGACGGCCTCGCTTACGTTGGGCAGCAGCATGGGGGTTCAGAGCCTCAGTCGAAAAGTTCTTCGACTGTGCAAGGATATAGTTGTAGAGGTTGGGTAATACACTGGAATAAAAACGGATATTGTCCTCGACCAGCAGAATCATCTGTACGCCAGCCTCCGTCACATCGTGCTCGATGTTCATCTTGTCCTCAATCAACTTGATAATTGACATGATGAGGTTCGTATTGCCCAGCCAGCAGAATACGTAGTCGAACACCGACATGTCCTCGTCCTGGATTCGCTTGGTGATACCATGCGAGAAGGGTGTCAGTACCACGCAGGGAATGTGTGGAGCCATCTGCTTGATGTCGCGAGCCACCGCAAAGGCGTCGTTGTCCGCATTACCAGGCATACATATCACCAGGTCGATGTCCGTCGTCTCCAGCACGCTGCTGGCCTCCTCGGTCGTCGATACCTGTGTAAACGTGGGTGGGTAGCGCATACCCAACTCCATGTATTCGTCGAAAATCTTCTCGTCCACGCGCCCGTCGTCCTCCAGCATGAAGGCGTCGTAGGGATTGGCCACTATCAGCACATTGAAAATGCGTCGCGTCATCAGGTTGACAAACGACACATCTTTCAAGAAGAAGTTATTGAATTCCTGTGGAATCGTCGTATTACTCATTATACTTTTGTATTATTTGGTTGCAAAATTACAAAATAATTCGTAATTCGTAATTCTTTTCGAAAGAAAAGTGTGGCGTTGCAATGATAATTCAAAAATATTTCATATCTTTGCACAAAATAAAATCTGCTTTTATGAAAAGACTGACACTGATGATGATGGTGGCTGCGTGGGCAATAAGCCTGACAGCACAGACCGCACGCGAGGAGATTGAGGCCAACAAATATGTGGCTGGTAGCAACTATCTGGACTACGACCGCCTGTTTACGCCCCAGGCGCTGACCCCTGCGCCTAAGGGCTACGTACCTTTCTATATGTCGCACTACGGACGTCACGGCTCGCGCTGGCTCATCAGCAAGGATAGCTACAGCAGCGTGGTGGAACCCATGCAGAAGGCCAAGATGTATGGCAAGCTGACAGCCAAGGGCGAAGAGGTGCTCGGACAGTTGGAGTCCTTCGTCAAGTTGCCTGTCCCCAACTTTCCAGCCCTTGATGGTCAGTACGAGGGTGCACAGCTGCGTTTGGGCGACCTGAGCAGCGTTGGCGAGCGTCAGCATCATGGCATTGGCAAGCGTATGGCCCAGAACTTCCCTGAAATCTTCAAGGCGAAGAATGTGGCCATCGATGCCCGTTCTACCGTTGTCGTGCGTTGCATCCTGTCGATGGTGGCTGAGTGCGAGGAACTGATGGCTGCCAACCCCACTGCCCGCATCCATAATGAGGTCAGCGAGGCCCTACAATATTATATGAACGCGTCGCGCACGGGACTGGTCAAAACCATGCGTGAGAAGGCAGGTGCCGTAAAGCGGCAATATGGCAATCTGGTCAAGCCTGATCGCCTGATGCAAGTGCTGTTCAACGACCAGCAGTGGGTAGCCGACAGTTTGAAGGCCGATCGCCTGATGTATAACCTGTTCGAGATAGCCACCAACATGCAGAGTCACGATACCGATATCGACCTTTATCCACTGTTCAACAACGACGAAACCTACGACCAGTGGCGCACGCGCAACATCCGTTGGTATGTCGATTACGGTCCAGCCCCACAGACGGGTGGTGCGATGCCCTTCTCGCAGAAGAACCTGCTGCGTAACATCATCGAGACAGCCGATACCATCACTCAGACGCAGGCCACCCTGCGCTTTGGCCACGAAGTCTGCGTCATGCCCCTGGCTTGCCTCTTGGAACTCGACGACTGCGCCATTGCTGTCGATGACCTCAACGAGTTGGATAAGTATTGGCGCAACTACCGCATCTATCCTATGGCTTGCAATATCCAGCTGATATTCTACAAGCCCAAGAAAACGGTTAATTCTCCATTCTCCATTGTCAATTCAAAAGACATCCTCGTCAAAGCCCTGCTGAACGAGCGCGAATGCAGGCTCCCCATCAAGACTACCCAATACCCCTATTACAATTGGGCCGACCTGCGCCAGTACTACCTCAATAAACTGGACAAGTTCGACCAGCGCGAAGCGGCAGAAATGTCATCTAAAAATTAACATATCTATTTTGCGTATAGGCGTAAGGTATTTTGGGCAGGCCCGTAAGGTGTTTTGGGTAGGCCCGTAAGGTTACGAGAAGGCCTCTTACTCCCTGCCGCAATGGGAGTCTGCCCCTTTCCGTCAGTCACTTTACCCCTGTAAAGTAACTTCGTTTCGACGCGTAGAAGGCTTCAGTATGCGCGCGTGAGGTTATGTTATTAATTACGCAGCTAGTAGCTCTAATAACTACGCTACTTCTTACCGTAACTAGCATAGTTCTTTCAACTAGTCATAGCGTTATTCCAAATTAAGCAAAAGGCCCTTTCGCTATTGACTAAAAGGTCTTTTGCTACTTACTAAAAGGTTGTAAACCGTTACTTATAGTTCATTCCACGTCGAAGAACGTTAATTTTACGTCGAAGAACGTTAATTCCACGTCGAAGAACGAGGATTCGTCGTCGAGGATTTGACTTTTCAGAACGTTCCAAAACTCTTCTTCTAAATTTTCTTACTCAAAAATTTGGATTCTTCCGTTTTTATTTCTATCTTTGCCGTGTAAAAAAGTAATTTAAATAACGACAATGCCTAAGATACTGCTGTATATCACTGCAAAAATCATTTGGCAAACGATATGTATAAGAAGGAAGGATATTGGGATGTAAGGCCAAAGATTAAACGGCTGTCATTCCCCAAACGTGGAAAGTTTCAGGTTGATTTACAGGACGGACGTTCTGTAACGATGCCCATTTCTGCTTTCCCGTCGTTGAGAAGGATGCCTGTCAAAGAACGTGAGAACTGGTATCTTATGGGGGGAGGCGTAACGTGGGATGCCTGTTCGGAGGTTATCCATATCGAGCAAATTTTGGGCAACTATCAGAATTATGCCCATGAAAGTGTATAATTTATATACAATGTTGAACCCTTAAAACCGTAGATGCCTATTGGCTGAGAGAGATATGGCCTTTCTCTATAAGCGAAACGCCGTTTCTCTAGTAGTAAAACAATGTTTCTCTGGTAAATAATAGGTGGAAAGAATAAAAAACTGGAGGGAGCTTCGCAGCGGCCTCCAGTGTTCCCGGGTATATAACGTTTACTTAACTTACTTAATAAATAACTAATTATAAAAACTAATTTATCGTATAATTCGTCCTTGCTTCTTTGATGGCTGCTTTTCTTTGACATGAGGGCGCAGGTCATCAATAAGGATGGGCTTTGTGATACTGCCTGTGCCATCCATCCAGCGGCGTGACTCTGCACTAGCCTCGTACCATTGAATACGCTTTACCGACAATGGAAGAGGTGGGAATTCCAGAACGAGCCGAATAGTCTCAGTCGACTGTCCATATATCCAGAAACACTGGTCGAGCGGGAAGTGCTCCACACGCCGCAACAGGTAGCGGTCACCCGTATCTGCATCGATAAGTGCTGAGCCCGTAGTGAAGCGCCAGAAGAACCAGTCCTGCTCTTTGGGAACTGTCCAGTCGTAAGTCATATAAGTGGCATCTTTGCAGCGATAGAGGGTATAGGCACCACTTGTTAATGCACCGTCTTCCTCTTGCAAATGTTGTCCTTCACTCTTTGGTGCTGTCTGAATGTGCGAGAAGGCAGCAAACGAACGGTCGTTATGCAGGTCGTAGTTAGGCCAGGCAGGACGCTCCAGCACGGGTTGTTTATTCTCCGGGCGATCGTCGTAGGCTATTTGAACGCTATGGCAGCCTGCCAGCACATTAGCTACTGCAATCATGATAATCATCTTTTTCTTCATGCTCATTCCATTTTAGTTGGTAATAATATGAGGTTTGCGAGGAATATCCTTTAAGCGATAGGTTTTGAAATGGTCTGGTTCTTCCTCAATGTGTTTAAACTTTATCTCATCCACTTTCTTGCCTAATGGCGGAAAGACAAGACACATTTGATAGATAGAATATTTACCATCTTCATTCTCTTCTTGCTTCACAAGTTTTAAATAAGATTCGTCGAAAGAGCGGTACATGTAGTTGTCGCCTGTCCTCACGTCGTGGATAGCCCACTTCTTGAAGCCATCATCCTTACTAATCGTCTCTATCACGTTAGCTTCATCCTTAACATTCACCGTTAGATACATAAACCATCGTGTTTCTTTCTTCGTCAGTTCAATGGCCGCTGGCCCTGAACCAAGAAAATCTATTTTCGTCAATACTTTATCAGTTGACAATATTTTTGGGTCATTCTTTGGCTTATCGTAGTTTCGAGTGTCAGAATTGACGGGTTGTAGATAGCGGATATAAAAGCCTGTCTCGTCCTTGCGGGTGCCTGCCTGCAGGGTCAGGTTGTAGGCGAAGGGATCATCTCCGCTGACGCTGCTGATACCCGATGCCATGATGACCTGCGACTGCTTGTCAAGCACCTTTACATGGCAGATACGCACGGTGTCGCTGTTCAGGTTCGGCTGGAAGTGACCATAGTAGGTACCCTCATAGAGCTTTCGCGCACCCACGGCTTGCATCACGCTGTCTACCAGTTCGTTGATTTCCCTGTATTTGGCCAAACCGGTGACTCGCAGTTCTTCCTCGCTTTGGTCTGCAAGGTCTGCTTTTACCAAGTTAGCATCCGCCATAGCTTGTACAGTGTCTTTTGTTGCTACGAATACAGGTTGCATGCTCGGATCTACCTTTTCTGCTTTGGCAGGTTCGTCATTGGACGACTGGTGCTCACCGTCGTCTTGCACTACGGTAGCCACAGCCTTGGTGACTTCCGTTTCTACTTTCTCTTCAATCTCGCCCAGTGTTTGCGGACGGGCGAAGGCCACGAGTGCCAAGGCACTCAGCGGCAGGAGATAGGTGGCTTTCAGGGCCACCCATCGTCGGGATGGTTTGCGGTACATCATTTTGAATCTTCGTTTAATTGGACTTTGGTTCAAAGCATTTACCACAGGCTGCAGTCCCGTAGAGGTCGCTTTCTTTATTAATAACAGCTGATATTCTTCATCTTTGATACCGCCTTGAAGTACACGGCGGTCGGCTTGATATTCATGTACATCACGCAAGTCCTGTCGAAGCATCCACACAAAGGGCACGAACCAGAGCATGCGACAGGTGAACTCACAAAGCAGTATGTCCCATGAATGGCCCAGTCGAATATGCGAGAGCTCGTGCTTGATGATAGGGCGTACGTTAATGTCTGTAGGATTCAATAGCATCCAACACATCCAACTGCAAGGAGTCTTTATGTCTGGATGAACTAATGCATGGACACCTTTGGGCAGTTCTTCCACATCCATTCGCTTGCTTCGATGTATGAGTATCAACAATGCTGATAGTTGCCAAAAGTAGCGCAGCCAACAGGCAAGAAGACCTGTCAGATAGATAACTATGGCGATAAGAATGTAGGCATTGACATCATCACGGATGGGAATGTGCGTGTATTTTACGCCATTATCAGGGTTAGTGATGGTAATGCGCTTTATATCGTCACTCAAAGGGTTCTGTACATTCGCAATCTGATATTCGATTTTCTCGCGGCTTTGTGTCACGATATTCTTTCTCCCTGTTTCTATCTGGCATAGTGGAAGCACCATACTCGCCACAAGAATAGCAAGCAATACTATGCGATTGAAGCCGTGTAGTGTCTCGCGCTTCAGGAACAGGCCGAAGAGCGAGTAGAGCAATGTAAGCACTATGGCCCACCTTATTATATATATGATAAATGCGGCCATACGCTATGATTGTTTTTTCAGTTCTTTCAAAAAATCCACCAATTCCTGTTCACTCACCTTCTCCTCAGCAACCAGCGATGACACCAGTTCCATGTAGGAATGCTTGAAGTAGCGGTCAACAAATCCACCAAGTTTCGAACGGCCATAGTCTTCCTGACTAACTAACGGGTAATAGATGAAGCCACGACCTTGTGGACGGTGCCCCACGTAACCCTTGCGTTCCAATGACTGCACCATCGTGGCGATGGTATTCACATGCGGCTGAGGCTCTGGATACTGCGCCACTATATCCTTTGGCGCACACTCACCCAATTGCCACATCAACTCCAATACCTCTTCTTCCTTGCCTGTCAATTTTTGCATAATCCAACGACATTTTTAGTTTGATGCCGCAAAGATATGGCTTTATCTCTCAACTTCCAAATATCGACTATATCTTTTAACCTATTTTTTTAGTTGAAACAGGAATGAACTATGGGAATACAGTTCCGAATTGTTGTGAAGTCGATAAAAACATAAGTGCTTCACTGGAAATGGCACTGCTTTTCTGAAATCCGCTTACAGACAATAAAAGTATACGAGTAATTCCAACTACTATACTTGTAAATTTCATAACTACGCTTTCTATTGCAACAGGAAGCGTAGTTATTGCAACTACTTGCTGCGTAATCACAAGTCCTAGATTTGCAGGCTACGAATCCTAGACTTGTCAGCGATAAATCTGTGATTTATGTGCATCATGGAGCAAGGACAAATAAGACGTACCTATTGAAAATTAAAGCGGGAGTATTGAAAATTAAAGCGGGAGCATTTACGAAAGGCGGGACGGTTCTGCTGATCCACTTTAATCCTCTCTCACGGGAGCCAGCCACAACGGCTGGCTCCTTTGTTTTTTTCTCTCTCTCTAACTAAAGAATCATTATTTCCTAACTAGAGCGTAAAAAACTATCTTCTTCTGACAATGAAGTCAATCAAGACACGCTGTTTTGCCACAAAATGCCTTCCATTTGAGATTAGAACGCCGATTTTTTGAAACGCTGTTTTGTACAAAACGGATAGTGGAAAGCATCAAAATGAAAGAAATCCACCTGTTTTCAGGCCTTTTAGAGTAGAATTATCGTGCAATTTGTCCCTTCTTAAGGTTCTGAGCCTTAGCGCAGGCTGCCAGCTGATTCCCGTAGTCAGTTGATATACAGCCTTTTAGATAAGATACTGATTGACAAGAATCTCAAATCTCAAATCTCAATTGTTTTTTTAAAGGTACCCCACATCTCCTCTTATTATATATATTATATATATTATTGATTATTAGTAAGTTATAAGACTATTGAAAAGAAAGTCGGATAATGATGGTACCCTTTTTTCTAACTGAGATTTGAGATTTGAGATTGCGAGTCCGACTTTACTGGTACTAACCTCCGACTTTACCAAAACTAAACCTAGAGTTTACCGTCACTAATCCAGCCACAACGGTTGGCTCTCTATTTGAATGTATATGCACTTTTAGTGCGCTCGTAGTAAAAGGCCGTTTTGCTACGAGAGATGAAAAGTCGGGACGGTTCTCGTGATCCACTTTCTATACTCTACTTAATGTGCGATATTCTCGTGCCCAGCTGGCTTTTTAATGAAGACCTTGATATCAATAACCACATTGGGCTCGCATTCGCTGCGAGCCCAATGTGGTTCTATAACCTAAAACAAAAGTATTCGCATAGGTTAGGCAAGGGGTTGGCAAGTATTTGGCAAGGGGTTCGCAAGCTATAGCAAGCTGTTAATACTTGCCATCACCTTGCCAACCCCTTGCTTAGAGCTTGCTAAGAACGACGCAACCCTATGCCAAATCTATTTTATTTGAAGATAAGCTGGGCGAAGTTGTAGAGGCCGTACTTCCAGACTACGAAGTTGTGGTCTTGATCAGGATAGTTGATGAGTGTGCAGGGGATGCCTTTCTCGTCGCAGAAGGCCTTCAGTTGGGCACTGTTGTTCATCAGTCCGTCGTTGCCACCGCATACCATCCACAAGAGCTTGTTCTCCTTCTTCACCTTCTCAACATCAGGGATGAGCTGTGCAGCACGCATGGTGTTGGGCGCGGAAGAGAAGCCGCCTACGTAGGCAAATACGTCCATGTGGCCCAATCCGAAGTTGAGCGACTGTCCGCCACCCATTGACAGACCTGCGATGGCACGGTGATCCTTATCTTTATAAACACTGAAGTTCTTCTCGATATAGGGGATGAGGCTACCAATGAGGTCCTTGTCGAACTCGCCAAAAGCAGCGAAGGAGCCAAAACCACCCTGACGAGAGTCGTCCTTTTGGGCACGTCCGTTAGGCATCACCACAATCATGTCGGCCACCTTGCCGTCGGCATAGAGGTTGTCCATGATGACGTCGGGCTTACCACCGCTCTTGTACCATTCGTTCTCGTCACCACCGATGCCATGCAGCAGGTAGAGCACGCTGTACTTCTTCTTGGCATCGTACTTCGGGGGCAGATAGACATTGGCCTTACGGATAGTGCCTACTGATTCCGACTTGTACTCAATCAACTTTACGGTACCTTTGGCGATGCCTGTACACTCCTGGTCGAAACCCTGAGGTGCTTCCTTGTACGCGTCGAACTTTACATCGATGTTCTGTGGACGGCCAAACATTCCGCCACCACCCATGCGGAAATTCGGCTCTTGTGCATTGGCTGTCATCATTGTGATGGAAAGCAATGCTGCTAAATAAACTTTCTTCATTTGTTAACTGATTAATTTATTGAATAATGAATACTATTATAATAGACTATGATTTGCTCTTTTGGTTTAATCTGTGAGCTGGGAATCATTTTTTATCGCATTTTGTTGTGAGAATAGAAATTAATGCTTAATTTTGCGAACGATATCCGTCGTATAGTGCAAGGCACCGTATGACCTGAGTTTGGAAAGAGACAATGAAAGATAATGAGCAAGAGCGGTTCCCAATCGTCGATGAAGAGGGTACCGTGATAGGACAGGCGACGCGTGGCGAGTGTCATAACGGGTCGCGATTGTTGCATGCGGTGGTACATCTGCATGTTTTTAATAGTCAAGGTGAGCTGTATCTGCAGAAACGACCAGAGTGGAAGGACATACAGCCTGGTAAGTGGGATACGGCTGTAGGTGGACATATAGACTATGGCGAGACACCAGAAGAGGCACTGCGTCGCGAGGTGCGCGAGGAGTTGGGCATTACGGACTTCAAACCTGAATTCGTTGGCAAATATGTGTTCGACAGCAAGCGCGAACGTGAATTGGTGTACGTGAACCGTACGACTTACGACGGGCCTATCCAGCCCTCAAAGGAGGAACTGGATGGTGGCCGCTTCTGGACGATGGCCGAGATTAGCGAGGCGATGGGGCAGGGGGTGCTGACGCCGAACTTCGAAAGTGAGTTCGAACGGTTTCTGGCCATCAAAAAATAAAAAAAGAATTAAACCTTTCTACAATAGGTACGTCTAAGGGTTGATGTATTTATTTTCTAAACACAAAATTTAAGTATCAACTATGAAGAAAATTTTCATGATGATGGCAATGATGGTTATTCCTTTTGCCATTCAAGCACAAACCAAGTACCACGACATCGAGTTTAACGAGGCTTCTGGTCCCGTTAAGTGTATTAAGTCTTCTGTAATGGGTCAGCAACAGACCATCAACTTCACGCAGGACGGAAAGATGCAGAGCGACACCATGTCGGATATCGTTTACGATGCAAACGGTTACATCCAGTCTGCTTCTATGGAAATGCGTGGACAGAAGATGCCCTTGAAGTACAAGTGGGCGAATGGCAAGGTAGTAAGCCAGACAATGAGTATGATGGGTCAGGAGATGGAAATCAAGTTCACTTATAATGATAAGGGTGCACGTGCCACTCAGGATATGGATATGGGCGGTCAGGCCATGTCTACTCCTTACACAGACTATAAGTATGACGACCACGGCAACTGGATTAGCCGTAAGATGTCTATGATGGGTCAGGAGATGGAACAGACTCGTACCATCGAGTACTACAAGTAATAAAAATAATAATAAAAAGAGACGGGCGCAAAATTTTGCGTCCGCCTTTTTTTGTTCTTTTCTGTCATCTTACTGCTGAGCGAGTTGACTTCGTCGACTTGCCTCACGCTCAGCAAAGCATGAGCAAGCTCAATTTTGCATTCGCTTACTCGGCAAGTTTTCCGTCAGAACCGAGCACATTCACAATCTTGTGGATGTACATCTTCTTCATGTTCTCACGAGCGGGCTTCAGATACTGACGAGGATCGAAGTCTCCAGGATGCTCAGCCAGGTGCTGACGGATAGCAGCCGTCATAGCCAGACGTGAGTCAGAGTCGATGTTGATCTTACATACAGCGCTCTTAGAAGCCTTGCGGAGCTGCTCCTCGGGGATACCGATAGCTGCCTCGAGCTTGCCACCATACTGGTTGATGGTGTTCACCTCGTCCATAGGAACTGAAGAAGAACCGTGGAGCACGATGGGGAATCCAGGAAGCTTCTTCTCGATCTCAGCGAGGATGTCGAATGCCAAGGGAGGTGGAACGAGTACGCCGTTCACGAGTGTGCACTGCTCAGGAGTGAACTTGTGGGCACCGTGAGAAGTACCGATAGAGATAGCCAGAGAGTCGCAACCTGTGCGGGTAGAGAAGTCGATAACCTCCTCAGGCTTGGTGTAGTGAGACTCAGCAGCGCTGACCTCATCCTCAACACCAGCGAGCACACCGAGCTCAGCCTCGACGGTCACGTCGTACTGATGAGCATACTCCACAACCTTCTTTGCCAGAGCAATGTTCTCCTCGTAGGGGAGGTGTGAACCGTCGATCATCACTGAAGAGAAGCCCATGTCGATGCAGTCCTTGCAGAGCTCGAAGCTGTCACCGTGGTCGAGGTGCAGCACGATCTCAGGATGCTCACAGCCCAGCTCCTTGGCATAAGCCACAGCACCCTCGGCCATGTAGCGGAGGATCGTAGCGTTGGCATAGTTACGGGCACCCTTAGACACCTGCATGATAACGGGTGACTTTGTCTCAACGGCAGCCATAACGATGGCCTGCATCTGCTCCATTGTGTTGAAGTTGAAAGCGGGGATAGCATAGCCGCCGGCTACTGCTCTCTTGAACATCTCGCGTGTATTGACGAGA
Organism: uncultured Prevotella sp.; assembly: GCA_946404405.1. Taxonomy (GTDB): domain Bacteria; phylum Bacteroidota; class Bacteroidia; order Bacteroidales; family Bacteroidaceae; genus Prevotella. The sequence goes on along the minus strand of CAMJDL010000009.1, from coordinate 33,497 downwards.
CCTAAATCTTTGTAATTTACCATAGTTGAATTATTTAAATGAAAAACTATTCCTTGAAATCGAGTGCAAAGGTACGAAAAAGAAGTGAAAAGTGAAAAGTGAAGAATAAAGAATTTGATGCTGTCCTCGCATTTTTTTTGTTTTATTTGCAATCAGATGCAACAGACTGCCGTTTTTGCAAAACTCACTTGTCACTTTTCACTCGGTATGTTTAGAATTCGACGCTCTACAAACATTACGCTTTATTTTCCAATACTCCCGTCTTATTGACAAGCCACTACGCTGCTATTAGCTACCAACTATTAGTATCTGAGACGGCTTCTACTGCAGTAAAACAAGTTGTTTTGGTTTCGTAGAAGGCCCTTCTATCACCGTAAAGTACCATTCCTTCATCACCAAAACAACTTGTTTTACTGTAGTGATAGATAGTGACATTACAATAAGTAATATCACCTTAACTAATAATCTGACTTTAAATACGTTAGAAGCAAAAGTGACATTAACATCAAAACAAGTGAATCACTTAGATGTTTGGCGTGTCCCATATTTTGGTTTCACTACATACGGTTAGCACTGTCAGACGGCCTACCTTCAACAGGAAGTCGCCCTTTTCGAGTGTCCAGCGACCGTCAGCACCTACGAAAGCGAGATTCTTGGCAGGCAATTGGAAGGAAACGGTCTTGGTCTCGCCAGGCTGCAGCTCGATTTTCGTAAAGTCGCGCAGGCGCTTATTATCAGGAACGATAGAAGCAATCAGATCGCTGCTGTAAAGCAGAACGGCCTCCTTGCCGGCACGACTGCCCGTATTCTTCACATCGACGCTAACTGTGAGGATGTCATCGGCAGCGAATGATGCTTTGTCAACCTTCAGATTCGAATACTCATAGGTGGTATAGCTCAAGCCGTAGCCGAAAGGCCATTGGAGACTAACTTTTGCATCGTAGTTGTAAGCACCAGCCATAGTACCTACTTCCTCGCTAACCTTATAGTCATAAGTGTTCAACGAGTTAATCTCACGAGGATAGGTGTAAGGCATCTTGGCAGAGAAGTTAACATCACCTGCAAGCAAGTTTGCGAGTGCATCGCCACCATAGTTACCTGGAATCAGGATATCAACAACAGCTTTAGCCAATGGCTCGATATCAGCAATAAGACGTGGACGACCCTCGTTAAGTACCAAAACGATAGGCTTCCCCGTCTTGGACAGTTCCTTAACAAGATCGCGCTGGTTCTTGGAAAGCCATAGGTCATTCAGGTTTCCTGGCGTCTCAGTATAGGAGTTCTCACCAATACACGCAATAATAACGTCAGCTTTGACAGCTGCATCTACAGCCTTCTGAATCTGAGGCTCGTTCTCATCGTAGTAGGCACCATTCTCATTATAGGTCACGCCTTGTTCAAGAATAATATTCTCCTTGCCATACTTATTGCAAAGAGCCTCGTAGATGGTGTTATACTTCTCTGAGAGATCCTCAGCCTTAGAACCCTGCCAAGTGTAGCTCCAACCACCGTGCAGACAACGCATCTGGTTAGCGTTAGGACCAGTCAACAGAATCTTCTTACCCTTAGCCAAAGGCAGAATATTTCCCTCGTTCTTAAGGAGAACTTCTGATTCCTCAGCAGCCTTAAGAGATGCTTTAGCAAACTCATCACAACCAAACTTCTCGAAGCCCTTACCACCGGTGTTTGGTTTATCAAAGAGTCCCAGACGATACTTGGCACGCAGGATTCTGCGTACTGCATCATCAATACGGCTCATCTTAACCTTACCCTCGTTTACAAGTTCCTTAAGCAGAACACAGAACTCTACGCTGTATGGGTCCATTGACATATCGATACCAGCATTGATGGCAATACGGATGGCATCCTTCTTGTCCTTAGCAACCTTTTCGCGTGAGTACAAATTGTTGATATCAGCCCAATCGGTCACCAGGAATCCGTCCCACTGTAGGTCTTCCTTAAGCCACTTGGTAAGATACTCATAGCTGGCATGAACGGGCACACCGTTGATAGAAGCCGAGTTAACCATCATGGTCAATGTTCCGGCAAGTGCAGCCTGCTTGAATGGCTCGAAGTATTTCTCGCGAATCATCTGCGGAGAGAGGTATGCAGGAGTACGGTCCTTACCAGTCCAAGGTGCGCCATAGGCAAAGTAGTGCTTGGTGCTGGTACCTACGTGGTACTGATCAATATGGTTAGGATCATCGCCCTGATAACCCTTAATCTCTGCAACAACCATCTTTGAGTTCACGATAGCATCCTCGCCAAAGCTCTCGTAAACACGTGGCCAACGGGGATCACGACTCAGGTCTACTACTGGATTATAAACCCAAGGGCAGTTGGCCGCACGACTCTCATAGGCAGTAATCTCCGCTCCTACACGTGCCAGCTCTGTATTAAACGATGCTCCCAGATTGATGGGCTGTGGGAAGAGAGTTCCGCCCTGAGTATAGGTAACGCCATGGTTATGATCCAAACCGTAGATATCGGGGATACCCAGATACTTCATCGACTTCTTCTGAATAAGTTGTATCCACTCCTGCCACTGGGCTACACTCGGAGCGCGAGTGCCTGGAGCATTCAGAATAGAACCGACCTTCCACTTAGAAATCAGGGTGTCGAGCATAGTCTCATTGAGTTTCCAAACGCGCTTAGTCTCGCCCTGATAGATGTCTACAGGGAAATTACCTAACTTGTCGATGATTTCCTGATCGGTCATCTTCGTCATAGCATCAATCTCGCCAGCTGGCCTGCCGTATTGCTGGAGCACTGAGCGCACCTTCTCACGGTCTACCTTGGCGTTCTCTACTATGGTTTTACCCATCACGTCGAGGTTTAGCTCCAGCATCTGACCAATTTTCTCGTCGAGGGTCATCTTCTGGAGCGTCTTCTCTACCTTTGCCTCCAACTTCGCATCACGAGGAATAGCAAATTGTGCTGATGCTGTCACAGCGGTCAGCATCAGCACAACGGTCGTTAAAATGTGTCTCATCAACTTACTTCTCAGCGGGTTCAATCAGTTTCCAAATACATGCAGCCAAAGCACCGCCAACAAACGGACCTACGATGAAGATCCAGAGGTTAGCCAATGCGGTGCCTCCTTGGAAGAAAGCAGGGGCCAGCGAACGAGCGGGGTTCACAGAAGTACCAGTATAGCGGATACAAACCAGATGAACCAGTACGAGGCTCAAACCGATAGCCAGACCAGCGAAGTTGTTGGTAGCACCATTGGTCTTAGCGGTAGCACCCAGTACGACGAGTACGAATACGCAGGTGAAAATGATCTCGGCCAACAGTCCGCCCAATACTGATACGTTGGCTTGCAGGTCGTTGGCACCAGTACCCTCCAGACCTGGTACGTTAGCAGTCAGAATGTAGAGCAGGATAGAGCCGATGAAGGCACCGATGCACTGGAACAGGATGTACATGCCACAATCCTTGGCATTCATACGTCCGGCAATAAAACAACCCAGTGTGATAGCGGGGTTGATGTGGCAACCTGAGATGCCGCCAATCGTGTAAGCCATAGCTACAACGGCCAATCCGAAAGCCAATGCCGTACCCACTACAGCGGGAATGTTGTTAACAGGATCACAACCCAGGCTCACGGCAACACCGCAGCCCATCAGCACGAGCACCATAGTGCCCACCATTTCTGCTAAATACTTTTTCATAATGTTTGTGTTTTAAAGTGTGATTAAAAGAATTAACGTTTATGGACGCAAAGTTATGAATAATATTTGATATTTGCAAGTAAAAAGGAAGAAAAATTTCTTTTTCATATAAAAATAATGTACGCACGATGTGCTGTCCATGTCGTTATAATCTCCTTTGTCTGATATGTATTTTGTAAACTCCACGTTGCAAAGCATTGGATATGGAGTGAAAAGAAAAAACTGAATAGTGAAAAAACACAAAGGCGGTAGCAAATTCTTCACTCTTTACTTTTCACTTTTCACTTCTTTTTTGTACCTTTGCGCTCCGAAAAGAAACCAAAAATCATTAGAACTAATATATGTTTCACATTTACGAAGGATTCCATCTCGTTGAGACGTACCATAAGTTACGCCATCAGCGCAAGTATCATCCCGAGGATGGTACCAAACGTGCTATCAAGATTGCCTTGGTAGCATTTGTTACATTATTACTTTGGAATATGCCTACCGAATGGTTCGGCATCCAGAATCTTACAGTGGTACAACAGCGTGTCATCGCCATCTTTGCCTTTGCTACACTGATGTGGATTCTCGAGATTGTCAGCTCATGGGCTACGTCAATCGCTATCATGGTTATGATGCTGCTGTTCTGTACGGACAGTGGTATTGCCCCGATGGTCAACGAGGAAGAGGTAGGCAAGTTGCTCTCTTACAAGGGCGTTATGGCTTGCTTCGCCGACCCCGTCATCATGCTGTTTATTGGTGGTTTCGTGCTGGCTATCGCTGCCACAAAGACGGGTCTCGACGCCCAGTTGGCCAAGGTGCTGCTGAAGCCTTTCGGCACAAGGAGTGAGATGGTGCTGCTGGGTTTCCTGCTTGTAACGGGTCTGTTCTCGATGTTCGTGTCGAACACAGCTACTGCCGCTATGATGCTAACCTTCCTGACACCAGTATTCCGCCAGCTGCCACCTGAGGGTAAGGGCCGCATTGCGCTGGCCATGTCAATTCCCGTTGCAGCCAACCTCGGTGGTATGGGTACACCTATCGGTACACCTCCCAACAACATCGCCCTGAAGTATCTGAACGATCCTGAGGGACTGAATATGGGCCTTGGTTTCGGACAGTGGATGATGTTCATGTTCCCCTTGGTTGTCGTCCTGCTGTTCATTAGCTGGCGCCTGCTACTGAAGTTCTTCCCGTTCAGTCAGAAGACCGTTGAACTGAAGATTGACGGTGGCATGCAGAAAGGCTTCCATTCTAAGGTGGTCATCTTCACATTCATCCTCACCGTAGCACTCTGGCTCTCCGACCGTGTTACCGGCATCAACGCCAATACCGTGGCTATGGTACCGTTCTGCATATTCGCCCTGACGGGTGTCATCAATAAGCGCGACCTCGAGCAGATTAACTGGTCAGTCATCTGGATGGTTGCCGGTGGTTTCGCACTGGGTTACGGACTGAATGCCTCTGGTTTGGCTGCCAATGCCGTCGAGAGCATCCCCTTCGGCGAGTTCTCGCCGTTGCTCATCCTGATACTTGGTGGCGCCATCTGCTATATGCTGTCGAACTTCATATCCAACTCGGCAACGGCTGCCCTGCTGATGCCTATCCTCGCTGTGGTTTGCGGTGCCATGGGCGACAAGCTCGCACCTATCGGCGGTACAGGCACTGTGCTCATAGGTGTGGCCATTGCAGCATCGTCGGCTATGATTCTGCCCATCTCTACTCCACCGAACGCTCTGGCCTTCGCTACAGGCTATGTCAAGCAGAGCGAAATGTCGAAGATTGGTATTATTATGGGTATCGTCTCCATGGTGCTCGGATTTGGCTTGGTTTACCTGATGGGTACCCTCAAACTCATATAAAACAGGGTAGATTTAACAAAATGTAACTTTTCAACAAAAAAAAATAGGGAATTTCCATTGCCATTTGAAGGAAATTCCTTATTTTTGCGTTGTCAAACTGACAAACTGAAAAGGAGTCGTTGTTTATAGACGGCACCTACTAACTTATAAAACTTAAAGGCTTTTACTATGGAAGTTGAGAAAATTATGCAAAATCTGGAGCGTAAACATCCAGGTGAAGTAGAGTTCCTACAAGCAGTGCGCGAGGTGTTGGAATCCATTAAGGACGTGTACAACCAGCACCCCGAATTCGAGAAGGCAAAGATTGTGGAACGTATCGTAGAACCCGAGCGGATTACAACATTCCGTGTACCCTGGGTTGACGATAAGGGCGAGGTACAGGTAAATCTTGGCTATCGCGTCCAATTTAATAGTGCCATTGGTCCTTATAAGGGTGGCCTGCGTTTCCACGCATCCGTCAATCTGAGTATCTTGAAGTTCCTTGGTTTCGAGCAGACCTTCAAGAATGCACTGACCACGCTGCCTATGGGTGGTGGTAAAGGCGGTTCCGATTTCTCTATCCGAGGCAAGAGCGACAACGAGGTGATGAAGTTCTGCCAGTCGTTTATGACAGAGCTTTACAAGGTTATCGGTCCTGACATGGACGTACCTGCTGGCGACATCGGTGTAGGTGCCCGTGAAATCGGATACCTCTTCGGACAATATAAGCGTATTACCAGTCAGTTCCATGGCGCTACCTTGACGGGTAAGGGCATGGAGTGGGGTGGCTCTATCCTGCGTCCTGAGGCCACAGGTTATGGTGCCCTCTATTTTGTCCATCACATGATGGATACGCATGGATTGGATATTAAGGGCAAGACCATTGCCCTGTCAGGCTTCGGCAATGTTGCATGGGGTGCTGCCAAGAAGGCTACTGAACTGGGTGCCAAGGTTATTACCATCAGTGGTCCTGACGGCTATATTTATGACCCTGCTGGTTTGGATGCTGAAAAGATAGACTATCTGTTGGAACTGCGTGCCTCGGGCAATGACATCTGTCAGCCTTATGAGGAAGAATTCCCAGGCTCAAAGTTCTTCGAAGGCAAGAAACCGTGGGAGCAGAAGGCCGACATCTATCTGCCTTGTGCCACCCAGAACGAACTGAATGGTGAGGATGCTGATAAGATATTGGCTCAGAAACCATTGTGCGTTGCAGAGGTGTCGAATATGGGCTGTACGGCTGAGGCTGTCAACAAGTTCATTGCTGCCGGACAACTCTTTGCACCAGGCAAGGCTGTCAATGCTGGTGGTGTGGCTACCTCAGGTCTGGAGATGACGCAGAACTCCATGCGTATGTCATGGACGGCTGATGAGGTCGACCAGCGTCTGCACCAGATTATGTCTGGTATTCATGAGCAGTGTGTAAAGTACGGCAAGGAGCCAAATGGTTATGTCAACTACGTGAAAGGCGCCAACGTGGCAGGCTTCATGAAGGTGGCTAAGGCCATGCTCGCCCAAGGTGTCGTATAGACTCCAGGGGCGTCGCAACATGTATGATTCATAAACTAAAGATATCGCTTGTAGCGACACTATTGTTGGCAATTGGTTTTACCCTTCTTCAGGCACAAGTCCAGCAGAAGGGTAAAGCCTCGTTCTATGCCCAAAAGTTCCATGGACGCAAGACGGCCAGTGGCGAACGGTTGCATCTGGACAGTCTGACTTGTGCCCACCGCACCTACCCGTTCGGTACTAAGCTGAAGGTCTACAATCCTGCCAACGGACGTAGCGTAGTTGTAAGGGTGACGGACCGTGGACCATATGTTCGCGGACGTATCATCGACCTGTCGTGGCGTGCAGCTAAGGAACTTGGCATTATATCACAAGGTGTGGCAACGGTATTTGTCCAAAAATATAATGATATCATTGTACCTTTCCTGGCTGATGAAGAGATAGAACTCCCTGAGCTTGATCTGGAGACCAACGAAGGTTCAAAGGGCATTACGCCTTTCTGGCAGGAGATGAAAAAGGATTTAATGAAGTCAACAAACGCCGCTAACAGTCGACCATAATTCTACAAACCATAAAAAATATTAATTTTTTTATTTTGCGCCTCATATTTTATTAGTAAAATAGTGGGTTTTTCATCGTTTTTTCGTATCTTTGCATCCATATACTAAATAAAAACTCTATAAATTTTGCTATATGGATATAAGAACAATTGCAAATTCGTTCGCTGAAGAGCATCAAAGTGATGCTATCTATCCTGCTCATCTTTTCAAAGCTGTCCTTCACAAGGAAATGGGTCTTGTCCGTTTTTTGGAAACTGAAATGGACAAAGACTACTACTATTTGCAAGATTGGGCAGACGTACAGATGCAGATGGCTCCACGTGCCGTGAAGCCCATGCGCGACCTTGACTATTCTGATGAGTCTGTCGCCGTGTTGGAGGAAGCAGACAACTACAAAGTTAAGTTCGACCTTGACGAGACGACTCCCGTATGTATTCTGGCCTCATTGGTGACGCCAGGAGTGGGCTTTAGTTTCGACCAGCTGAAGACCCTGCCTCTCACCCCGTCGGAGATTAGTGCCAAGATGGGTGGTGGTGCCTGCGTCGAAGCACCCTATATGGAAGGTGCTGAGTTGACCAAGCATACACCAACAGCAGGCGGTAAGGGTAATATTGCCAAGTATTGCATCGATAAGACTGCCATTGCCCGTGCAGGCAACTTGGACCATGTCATCGGTTTTGAAGATGAAATAGCCATTATTTACGAAATATTAGGCAGAAAGACCAAGGCCAACCTGTTGATAACCGGTGAGGCTGGTGTCGGCAAGACGTCGCTCATCAATGGCTTCGTCCATGAACTTGTTGATGGTCGTGCTCCCAGTTTTCTGAATGATGCCGTAGCCTACGAGCTTGATCTGGCAGCCTTGGGTGGTGATGCCCAATACAAGGGAGAGGTCGAAGACCGCTTTAAGAGTATCATCAACGAGGTGGAGGCGCTGCAAAATGCTGTGCTTATCATTGAGAAGATAGACAAGATCTTCGACAAGCAGGGTGCTCTCTTCGGCTGTTCTACACTGCTGAAGAACGAGCTGAGCAAGGGACGCCTTCAGTTGCTGTGTACTTCAAGTATCGACGGTTTTACCAAGAATATCGAGACCGATAAGGAGATGACCTCAAATATCGAGAAGATTTCCGTTGAGGAGCCCGATGCTGTACATACGTTGGAGATTCTGAAGGGTGTGATACCATCCTACGAGGAGTATCACCGTTTGACCGTTGCCGAGGATGTGCTCAACGAATCCATCCGTTTGGCTAAGCGTTATCTCACGGAGAAGTGTCTGCCGGCATCGGCCATCGACTTGCTGGACCGCACCATGTCGCATGTCAAGATAGAGAAGGAAAATACACCGTCAGAGGAGGCAACGCCTGAGATGATACTGACTTGTGAGGATCTCAGTGCTGCCGTAGCTCGTCAGACAGGTATTCCACTCGGTAAGGTACAAACTCAGGAACGTGACAGACTGATGGGTGGTGAAGAGACGCTGAAGAAGCGTGTGGTCGGACAGGATCATGCTGTCAGGAAAGTGCTGGATGCCGTCTATGAGGCCCGCTCAGGATTGAGCAAGAAGGGACAGCCCATGGGCTCGTTCTTCTTCTTAGGTCCGACGGGTACTGGTAAAACAGAACTCTCGAAGGCATTGGCTGAATTCTTGTTCGGTGACGAGAGCGCCCTGTTGCGTTTTGATATGTCTGAGTTCAAGGAAGAGCACTCAGTAGCTCTGCTCTATGGTGCGCCTCCGGGATATGTAGGCTATGAGGAGGGTGGCTTGCTGGTGAACAAGATTCGCCAGAACCCATATAGCGTAGTCCTCTTCGACGAAATCGAGAAAGCACATAAGTCGGTATTCGACCTGTTCCTGCAGATTCTGGACGAGGGTAAGCTGCATGACCGTCTGGGTCGTGTCGGTGATTTCTCGAATGCCCTCATCCTGTTTACCTCCAATATTGGTGCACAGACTATCGTCGAACGTTTCAATAGTGGTGTCATCCCCGAGAACAACGAGTTGATGGATATCATGCAGGGTTACTTCCGTCCAGAGTTTCTGGCCCGTCTGACTGAGATTGTGCCGTTCTCGCCAATTACCGACAAGACGGTGGCTCAGATCTTCGACATTCACATGAAGGGACTGTTGAAGTTGTTGGCAGAGCAGGACATCACGCTGACACTAACACCCGAGGCACGACAGACCATCGCACTGCGTGGCTACAATCAGCAGTATGGTGCACGTCCTGTGCTGGGCATTATCCGTAAGGAACTGCGTCACCCCATCTCAAAGATGATGATTGCTGGCAAGATCAAGCCAGGCGACCATATCGAGGTGAACGTCGATGGCGACGGCAAGGTGCTGTTCGACGTCAAGTCATGACGGAATCCCGAAATATCGAATAAATAATATAATTTATTAACTTTAAAACATTACAATTATGGCAATGAAAGAGAATTTCATTTCTATGGCTCCAGATGAGGAGTCTAGTGCGAAAGTGAGTTTGATCGATCAGAACAAAACGCTGATGATTGATCAGTACACAAGTGATGCTGAGGCAGGCAATCCTGAGTTCGTGGAGGATATCCAGAACATCAATGATGCCTTTGAGCACTTCAAGCCCCAAGTTGGTGTTACCTTTACCGATGAAGAAGGCGGAGCAGTGGAAGAGACACTGAAGTTTGGTGAGCTCCGTGACTTCGAAGCCAACGGTGGCAAGGGCCGTCTGGTAGAGAACAGCCCCTTCCTCTCTGGTGTGAAGATGAAGATTGAGACTAATCAGAAGATTCGTAAGAGCATTGAGCAGAACCGCAAGTTGCGCGACATCCTGAAAGAAGCAGGTAGCCGCGAGGAGCTGAAGGAAATGTTGAAGTCAATGCTCGATGAGTTGGAAACTGCGAAATAAGGTATGAAAGCAGAAGAACAAATCAGGCAACTTCAAGAGACCATTGAACAGCTGAAGGCTGAAAATGATCAGTTGCTCGGCCGCAATATGCAGCTGAGCGAACAACTCTGCATGTGGTATGAGTTACGTCAGCATGTCAACTGGTTGAAAGAAGAGATGGAGATAGACCGCAGGAACCTGATGGTGGCCGACCTTACGGACGATGCAGAACTGCTGGCAGTTATCGAGACACGCCTGGAGCAGGATACGTCACTTCTGAAGGGTGAATTTTCTGGTCCCCAACTTGCAGAGTTGATTGGAGTGTCGCAAGCCCGCCTGACTAAGTTGTTCCGCAATACCACCTACAAGTCGGCTGACGACTATCTTGACTTTGTACGTCTGGTACGTGCCATGCAATTGCTCCGCGAACATCCGGAGTATGGCATCGTTGGCGTTAGCGAAGATGCAGGTTTCAAGTCGGTCCGAACTTTCCAACGTCACATGCAGGATGCTGTGGGTATGTCGCCCGTAGAATTCCGTATGATGATTGAAAGGAACAAGTAGGTGCGACAGCAAAAACCGCGATGAATGTGATTTGTCGCAAAAGTCCTGAGCTGTCGCTACAACTCAAAAAGAAAAACCCATAAATATTGGGAAACAATCAAATAAACAACTAATTTTGCAATCAGAAAAAAAAGAATAACGATTATGGCAGATACAGAAATGAAACAAGCCCAGGGTGCTGCTCAAGCCGGTGCCGAGCTTCAGGAAAAAGGTAAAGACGTCAGCAAGTTGCTGTCATCATTTGGAGGTTTTAATGCCATCCGCGGTTTCATGCCCGATGCAGACAATATGAATCCTGCCCGCAAGGCTGCTAAGGATGTGTTCCTTAAGGACAAGCGTTTCAAGGATAAGCGCGAAGGACTGGCCAGGGAGATTAGCCGTTGGCTGGAGTTGCTTGACCAGGCAGACATTGACAGTGCTACAGGCTATGCCGATGCTTGTAAGCAGGAGGAAGAGAAGCAGGCTGGTGTCCTGAAGCAGGGTATCACCGATGCACTCTATGCTACAAAGGATCTGGAGCGCTCTTATCGTGAGCTCGACTCATTCTTCAAGACTTGTGGTACAGATAAGGTTAAGAACCTCCGTATCATCAACGTGCTGAAAGAAGATATCGCAGATGCTGACTCTGGCTTTGCACAGGAGGTCGAGAGTATTCTCCGCAATGGTTACGACCGTCTGAGCCTGAAGGATGCTTACAGTCTGGTATGTATTCCTGGTGGTGTCCTCAACGATAAGGTTGACCTGTTGCAGTGGGCAAAGATGGCATTCAAGTATAAGGTAATGCTGTTGACCGACCACGCTGACGAGTACTCGTTCGACGACCTGCAGGCTAATACCGAAGGCTATCGTGACAGCGATCAGGAACTGATGAACGTTGTGATGTGTGCCAACTGGCTGGTTGGTCGCGAGGCAGAGAAGATGTCTGCTGATGAAGAGGATAGCGCCGCATTCTATATCGCTCCTTCTGCTGCCCTCTGCGGAAAGCTCTATAACGAGACCGCTAACATGGCACAGGGTGCTGGTGGTAAGAAGTACGGAACACTCGACGGCGTGAAGGGCGTGAAGAGCGACCTGCTGAAGTCGGAGATTGCCGCACTGATGGACAATCAGGTGATTCCTATGGTTTACAGCGAGGGCCGCGTCATGGCATTCAACAACACTACTCTCTACAATGGTGACCTCGATGCCATGAAGGAGTATCCTATCGTTCGCGTATTCGACTGGGTGAAGAAGGTGCTGATGAACTTCGTACACGAGGTAGCTCTCGAGAACTGGGATCCATACAACAGCCCGAAGAACCTGAAGGCAAAGATCCAGGAGTTCCTCAACCAGTACAAGGGTTATGGCAACCTGTTCCAGAACTACGAGATTGGTGAGCCACGTCAGGATCCTGTCACCAAGCAGATTACCTGCGACGTTACGCTGACGCCATTCTACGCAGCCAAGAACTTCATCATCAAGGTTGCTGCCGACAAGAAGGATAAGGAAGCTGCATTGGCTAACGGCTAAAAAGCAAGCACTATATTATTCAATTTTATTAACAACTAAAAAATTACAATTATGGCAAAGACTCCAGTAGCAATGAAGATTGATGGTTACAAAGATCGTGAAGTATTGAAGGTAACCTATGAGTTCGAACAGGAAACGGATACAGAGGGACAGATGTCCGGTATCCCCCGCGGTGGAAAGCTCAGCGTACGTGTCAAGGCACTCAACGACGGAACACCCGATCTGTTGGCCTGGATGGTAGAGCGCAACCTGCCGAAGAACGGAAGCATCGAATTCCTTGAGACTAAGACAGGCAAGGCTATGAAGACCATTAAGTTTACCAACGGCTATTGCGTCGACTTCGAGGAGAAGTGGGAAGACAAGTTGGGTCATTTCGAGGAGATCCAGATTACCTGCAAGCAGATCGAGATCGGTTCCGTTAAGTTCGAGAACGAGTGGGCGTAAGCGCTTTGCTAGTGATAAGTGAAAAGTTAAGAATTAAGAATTCAATAAATAAGAAAGGAAACAAGATATGGCAGAGAATGTAACACCGGTAATCCTGAAGGTTAAGGATTTCGAGAATCGTGAAGTATTGATGGTCGACTACAAGTTCAATCAGGCCACAGATCGTGAAGGACAGATTTCAGGTATCCCCCGTGGCGGTCGCGTCAGCATACGTGTCAAGGCCATGAACGACGGCAACAGCCAGCTGCTCCAGTGGATGCTCGCTCCCAACGACCCACGCGACTTCACCATCACGTTCCAGAACACAGTCGATGGTTCGACAATGAAGGAACTGAAGGGCACAGGTTGCTACTGTGTAAAGTACAAGGAGAATTGGGAAGACGGCCAGGAGCACTTCGAGGAGATCGAAGTTGTATGTCAGAAACTCGAGAACGGTCCTGTAGGATTCGACAATCCTTGGAAGTAATATCTTGATGATAATAGCCGGCTCAGACTGGTTCCGCCAGGATGGGCTGGCTTTTGATTTTCCGTTGTCACTTAGAACGTATCTTTCAGCCACTTGTAGGGTAGGTTACTTGGTACAATATCTTTCGCGCACGTACCTTATTATATTAATATGGCAGAAGATGATGTAAAACATTACGGATATGGGTAAATTTGTATGTCAAGGCGCACTATTGCAGTGCACATTCGGGTTGGCTCCATCGACCTTGTCGATTATCGACCCCACTCGTCCTAAGTTAATGAACATGGCAATTGGTAATATCATGGATAATAAGCCAATGGTCAATATAGCTCCTTTCGGCATGTGCCAGTCGCTGGCCAATCCCACGGTAGCTTCAGCCACGTCGGCAGCTATGGGGGTGCTCACACCGATGCCCTGTATGCCGGTGATAGCCGCTCCCTGGGCTCCAGGCGGACAGGTGAAGATTTCCAACTTCCCCGTATTATTGGACAACTGTAAGTGTATGTGCAACTGGGGCGGACAGATTTCCGTCACCATGCCTGGCGCTATTTCGCCGACAACGGATGCAAAGTAAGAGGTGAGAAGGTGAGAAGGAATACGAACATAGCAGAAAGGTGTATGGTGATGGTACTGCTGGTACTTTTCACTTTTCACTTCTCACTATTCACTGCTCATGCCCAAACGATGGAGGTGAAAGATTTCACCCGTCTCAAGCGTCCCTTATGGAACCGCTCGAAGGTTACTGTCGAGAAGCGTGAGGCACTCATCGACCTGAAGACCACCGAGAAGGGGTTTACCTTCAAGGCCAACGGTACACAGGAGGCTGAAGGCAATGAGGCCGACGGACTCGTCACCGTGAAGGTGCCGCACAAGACGCGCTTCCTCACCATCGCTCACCCTACCTACGGACAACTGACATGGCGTGTACCCGTCAAGTATCTGAAGCGTAAGAAGCACTATAGTGCCACCCTGCTCACCTCCGATCCAACTAAGGAATATAAGCTCGACCACCAGTGGGTAGTCGTGCAGGTCAGTCCCTCCAATGCCATTGTTCGCATGGACTCTATTGTCCACCTGTTGCGCGATGGCAGTCTGGCCGTCAACCTGCCTCTTGGCATGCATACCTATCAGGTAGAGTCGCCGTTCTACGAAGCAGTCATCGACTCGTTCTGTCTCAGCGATACCGCCAAGTTTGTGCTCAACGTTTCGTTGCATCCAGCTTACTCCTACCTGAAAGTGGTGACCCCTTGGACCGATGCCGACATCTTCGTAGACGGTCAGAAACTCGACCCCATAGAGTCTACCAGTAGCCGACTCATGGCAGGCACCCATCAGTTGTCTGTGCGCAAGGGCGGACTGAGCTATTACGATGCGCCTTTCCAGATTGGTAGTGCCGAGAAGCGCGTCATAACGCTGACACAGAACGATTTCGATCCTCGTCGGATGCCCAAGGTGACCGTTGTCAGACCCCAATTGACAGCTGATTCCCTACAGACCACGCAACAGGCTGCCCTTGAGCCTACAGCTCCCGTCACCCTCAAGGCCGCTACTCCCGACACTGAGATACTCATCGACCGTGTCCTTGTGGGTAGGGGAGAGTGGAGCGGACAACTCACCCAGGGTTACCACCTGCTGACGACTCGTCTGGACAGTGTTGAGTCCGCATCGTCAGACCTCTGGATTGACAGCGAGCTGCCACAGGAGCAACAGCTTGCCGTTCCGCAAACCAGTCAGGCCATGCTCAATATCCACAGCAATGTGGTTGGAGCCCAGATATTCATCAACAATCGTCTGGTAGGTCAGACCCCATACATTGCCGAGCATCTGCCTGCCGGTCTTGCCTGCGAAGTACGTTTAGAGAAACAAGGCTATAAGACCATACGTCGTGAAGTGCAACCCAAGGGTAATGAACTGACCGACCTGTATATCAAGATGAAACAACATAAAACAAGAAAACAGTAAATATTTTGGTTAATTTAGAAGCCGAAATTAAATTGAACGAGTACGAGAATGTACTTGGAGGTTATACGGGGCTGTTTTTTTGTTTCTAACATTTTTCTTTATTATTTGTAACAAATGTGTATCTATTCGACGATTAGATACACCTAATTCGTCGAATAGATACACCTTTGTGCGAATAGATACACCTTATATTAATTAATATTCGTATATTTGCCGCCGAAATAATAAAAATGTAATTATGACTATTACAGAATTCTTCCGTGCGGCCCCCGTGCTCGCCACCATCCTCACCCTGGCTTATGCAGTCCTCTGGGGTATTTTCCTGCATGTACTATACAAATTGTATAAAAGCTAATCAATTTAAAACGCAATAAACGATATGAAAACAAAAACATTAACCAAATTCAAAAGCCAAGTCCTCACCCTCGTGCTGACGATAGTAGCACTGATGGTGGGGCAGACAGCGTGGGTGGATGGAATATTTCTTAAATAACGTCAACAAACAGTTCTAAATAAAACTATTATTCGTATATTTGCACTGTAAAAGTTTAATTTAAAGCTATTATGAATGATATCTACATGCTTACGGACATGGCTATTCTCACAAGAATCGGGGAGAAACTGAAGACTGTCAGATTGAAGCAGAACATCACTCAGCAGAGCCTGGCTGAAGCAGCAAACGTGTCTCTTTCTACCGTCAAGAAGATAGAGAAAGGCGAGATTCGTTCGTTCGATGCCTTTCTTAGGATACTACGCACGTTAGGTCAACTGGATGTACTCCAGCAACTGGTGGAAGAGGAACAGCTCAGTCCCAGTGAATACTACAACATGGTGCAGACATCGAAGACCAAGCAGCGTAAACGCGCTGTTGGTAAGCTTAAAACTGAAAAACAGGAGGAGTCGGCATGGTAGACGTAGCAATGGTACGCATGTTTGGCCTTCCCGTGGGTACATTCCGGTGGGACGGACAATACGAGGTGGTAAGGTTCGAGTACGACCGCAGCTTTGTAGGTCGGGGACTGGAACCTTCTCCGCTGATGATGCCAGTGCGTGAGGGACGTATCTATTCCTTTGCCGGTCTGGACAGGGAAACCTTTAAAGGCTTGCCCGGTATGTTGGCCGACTCATTGCCCGATACGTATGGCCGTGCCCTGTTTGATAAGTGGCTGGCATTGACGGGCCGGACGAGTAGCAATCCCATTGAGACACTCTGTTTCCTTGGCAAACGCTGCATGGGGGCACTGGAGTTCGAGCCTGCTATGGATCTGGCATTCGACGCCCATGCAAGATTTGAAATCGATGCGTTGGTCAATGTGGCAAGAGAAGCCTTGTCTGAGAAATCATCGTTCGATGCCAATCTGAATGACGACAAGAAGCAGGCCATCGCCGAAATCCTGCGTCTTGGTACGTCAGCCGGTGGTCAGCGGGCCAAGGCTATCATCGCCTATGACAAGGCAACGGGCGAGGTACGTTCCGGGCAGGTAGAAGCCCCTGCTGGCTTCGACTATTATCTGATTAAGTTAGACGGTGTCTCGGCTAAGGCCGGATTCAAGAAAACAGAGAATTATGGCCGTTTGGAGTACTCTTTTTATAAGTTGGCCAAGGCTTGTGGCATAGAGATGTCGGAGTGTTCACTGATAGAGGAGAACGGACGGGCGCACTTCCTGACCAAGCGCTTCGACCGCAAAGACGGGAAGAAGATACACATGCAGACGCTTTGCGGTATGGCCCATTTCGACTACCGCCTCCATCTGGCCTATTCCTATGAGCAGGCTTTCAACGTGATGAGGGCGCTACGTCTGCCTTATTCCGCTGCCCAGGAGATGTTCAGACGCATGGTGTTCAACGTGGTGGTGCGCAATCAGGACGACCACACTAAGAACATCTCGTTCCTGATGGGTGACGATGGTGTTTGGCGATTGTCACCTGCCTACGACATGGGTTATGCCTATAATCCCAATGGTGGCTGGACCGCCACGCACCAGATGTCTGTCAACGGGAAGTTTGACGACATCACGCGTCAGGACCTGTTGGAGTTCGCTCTGCAGAACAACATCAAGGATGCAGCGCATATCATCGATGAAATATGTGATATGGCATCGCTCTGGCCACAGATGGCAAAAGAGTGTGATGTCCCCAAGGAAATGATAGCCCCTATCGTTTCAAACATGTTACTTAAGGGATAAAACACGAAATAATCAATTTAAAACGCAATAAACGATATGAGAACAAAAACATTAACCAAATTCAAAAGCCAAGTCCTCACCCTCGTGCTGACGATAGTAGCACTGGCAGTGGGGCAGAGTGCGTGGGCAGATGACAGTGGTAACTGCGGAACTAACGGTCATGAATCGGATGTGACGTGGTCGTACAACTCAAGTTCTAAGACCCTTACCATCAGCGGTACGGGTGCCATGGGCAGTGGTCCGTGGAGTTCAAATTATCGAACCACTGTTCAGAAAGTAGTGATAAATGAAGGGGTGACGACTATCGTTCGTCAGGCATTTTACAACTGCGATGCACTGACAGAGGTTAACATACCCAGCACGATGACCACCATTGGAGAAGAGGCATTCTATAGCTGTGACAATCTGGCAACACTCAACTTCAACGGTGGAACGATAATCGGAAAGGAGGCATTCAAATTTTGCCGGAACCTCGTTTCAGTAACCATTCCTAATAGTGTCTCCACCATCGATGAAAACGCTTTCTTAAGCTGCATAAAGTTAGAAACAATCAACATTGGTAGCGGACTGACATCCATCGCTCCTAATGCCTTCGGTGATTGCCAGAAGGTGTCTACCATTAAGGTGGATGAAAACAATACTGCATTCAAGATTGTGGACAATGTGTTGTTCAGTTACGACGGCAAGACACTCGTGTTATACCCGAGACTCCCTGCGGCCACTGCATACACCATCCCTGACGGGGTAACAACTATTCGTGACTATGCTTTCGAAGACTGCGACAACCTGACATCCGTCACCATCCCTAGTAGCGTGGAGACTATCGAATATGGTGCTTTCGCAGGTTGCAGCAATCTGACATCCGTAACAATCCCTGCCAGTGTAACGAGCATCGGTAGGAATGTATTTTATAACACACCTTGGTTAAGCCAGCAGAGCTATGAGGACGGTGTGTTATATGTGAATAACATGGCACTCGCCAGTAAGGACGTCAGTGGCGCTGTTACCATCAAGTCTGGAACGATTACCATTGCGGATGGTTGTTTCTATAACTGCGACAACCTGACCTCTGTCACCATCCCTGCCAGCGTGATGAACATCGGCGAAGGAGCATTTTACGACTGCGATGTTTTGACGAATGTCACTTTTGAAGATGGCTCACAATTGACAAGCATCAGAGACAATACCTTCTATAGTTGCGATAAGCTGGAAAGCATCTCAATCCCTGCCGGCGTGACAAGCTTTGGAAAGGAGGCGTTCTACGAATGCCAAAAGTTAGAAAGCATCACCATCCCTGCTGGTGTGACAAGCATCGGAGCAGATGCTTTCAAGGAATGCACAAGCATAATGGATGTCTATTGCTATGCTGACCCCGCTAATCTGACATGGGATGATGGTAATTATGACGACTTCAATGATAACGGCTATACAGTATGCCATGTGGAAAACGCAGCAGCCTGGAGTAGCTTTGAGGCTAATGTCCGTGTCACCTTTGCTGGTGGCTATTGCGGAAATACAGCCTCAAACGATGGCAAGAACCTTCGTTGGGATATATCTATTGATGGTAATGGCGTAAAAACGCTCTCGATCTTCAAGAATCCTGATGCAGTGGGCACTGACTTCAGCATGGCTGATAATGTGGACTTCTGTAGCACCGACTATGCCGGCATCATCATTGAAGAGGGTATAACAAGCATCGGTGCGAATGCGTTCAAGGATTATACGTCCATCACGAGCATTACCATCCCTGCCAGCGTGACAAGCATCGGTGTCAGCGCTTTTGAGGGCTGTACAGGTCTCGTGAATGTCCTTGTGATGGCTTCAACACCACCGGCCTTAGGTAGCAATGCATTTGTAAATATCGTTGGTGATGCAGTATTCACCGTTCCCAACTCAAACTATGAGATAGTCGATGGGTGGAAGGATGTGAAGGATCATACCAATGGTTCCGAATACGAAGTTTACGATTTTAAGATGAACGTTCTCGGCAACAACTTCAAACAAATTACCTATATCGACGAGAATGGCCATTCTGCTACCAGTCCATTGGCATTCCCCATCACTAGTAGCAATGGCGATGTGGTATTCGACTATGCTGGTGATACATGGTACTATGTCGATGGCAATGTAGTAATTGATAATGGAAATATTGATTTTCAGTGCAGCACAGGTTCGACCAACTTGATTCTTTGTGATGGAGCAAGCCTCACACTCAAGAACATCTATGCTGAAAATAACCTGAACATCTACGCTCAGTCGACTGGCAATAACGTTGGTGCAATAGCCATCAACTCTGATGTTGCAGTAATGAGCATTGTGTCAGTGAAAGATATCACCATCAACGGCGGTGAAATCAACATCAATAATAGTAAGGAATATAGTTGTGGTATCTATACAGAAAATAACGTTACCATCAATGGTGGTACAATAACAGCAACAAGTTATTATGGCATCAATGGGTCTAAAATAACCATTAACGGCGGATCCATCACTGCCAATGATGCAGGTTACGGACTCTACGCCGATAATTTTCTGATCATTAACGATGGCTCCATCACTGTCAATGATGCAGATTACGGACTCTACGCCGATTATTATCTGACCATCAACAACGGAACGATTACAACCACTGATATTGATAATTACGGACTCTCTACCGACTACGATGACATCACCATCAAGGGAGGCGACATCACCATCAATAAGGCTGAAAAAGGCCTTTATAATGAACAAGGCGACATCAACATCAGTGGCGGAACAATTTCTATTAATTACTCCTATAGTGGTATCTATACTAATGAAGACAACTGTGACATCAACATCAGTGATGGAACAATTTCTGTTGACAACAACGAATATTGTGGAATCTATACGGATGGATACAATAGCAACATCAACATCAGTGGTGGAACAATTTCTGTTGATGAAACCAAATATGGTATCAGCATGGGAAATTCCAATAGCAACATCAACATCAGTGGTGGAAAGGTTACCATTGATAATGGAGTCTTTGGTCTATATTCTTCTGATTTCAACAACGAAATCAATATTGACAATGCGACAGTCGAAATTAACGTTGCTAATGGTGCTAATTCTGATGACCCACAAGCCATCTACAACTATGGCTATTTGACCATCAACAACAGCACGGTAAAAGCAACTGCCACCTCTCCGTCTGTCGGCTATGAAGCTACAGCCATCAACGCATATAATATCAACATAACAGGAGACAAATGCATCGTAGAGGCAACGGCATCTTCTCCAGCTCCATCTCTATATTATTATAATTATGGTATCTATGCTTACGGTGGCATCACCATCACAGATGCTACTGTTACAGCATCAGCCGAAAGCACCAGTGACGGTCATAATGAAGGCGTTGGTATCTATGCTTATGAAAATAATATCAATATCAACAGCGGAAAAGTAACTGCTAATGGCGATTATATAGGTCTCTGGAATGAAGACTGTAACATTATCATTAACGGAGGAAAAGTTGTTGCTAATGGTGCAACATACGGTATGTCTGCAACCAATGGGAACATCACACTCGGCTATAGCAACTTAGGCGACTATATCTATGCCAGCAGCTATGACGGTACCGTCAATATCGCAGATGGCAAGAAGCTGTACAACGGAGTTGGCAAATTACTCAGCGGAACTGTCAGCGACTTTGCTGACATCAGTGACAAGACCCTGCAGCCCTGCATCGCCATCGCTGACGATAAGGACAACACCACCGTTATTAGCAACTACAACGGCATGGAATTTGCCGATGTACAGCTCACAGGTCGCACGCTGACGGCAGACAATTGGAATACGCTATGCGTGCCGTTCAACCTCAGCAGCGCTCAGATAGAAAGCTTCTTCGGAGCAGGAACATTGGTGAAGACGTTGAGTAGCTACGCAAACGACGGCACGACGGTGACCATCACCTTTGCAAGTGCCAACGAGATAGAGGCTGGCAAGCCCTACATCATCTTACTGCCAGAGGGTGCAAGCAATATTGTGAACCCTGTATTCAGCAACGTCGTCATCGACAAGACTATGCGCGACGTGGCAGTGACTGGTGCTACGTTCAAGGGCACATATAGCCCCACAGTTCTGACGGCCGACGACAAGACGAAACTGTTCCTGGCTAACAACAAGCTATGGTATCCAACGGCTGACGTGACCGTAAGAGCCTGCCGTGCATACTTTGTGCTGGATAACGAGGTCCAGGCTCGCGAGTTCATACTGGACTTCGGAGACGAAGCAACAGGAGTTAGCGCTTCGCTAGTGAATAGTGAAGAGAGAATAGTGAATAATGAGGCATGGTATACTCTGGATGGTCGCAAGCTTAGCAGCAAGCCGACCCAGAAGGGCGTATATATCCATGGAGGTAAGAAACATGTAATCCGCTAAGGACAAATATATTCTAAGGAGTTAAGGAGTAAAGGAGTTGCTAACGCAAAGAAAAAACTCCCCAACTCCCAAACTCCTTAGACAGAAATAAAAAAGAAAGAATATGAAAAAGCAATATATCAAACCCTCGATGGAGGTGGTAACAATCAAGATCAACCAGCAACTGCTGACTCTTAGCGACCCTGGATACGGTGGTGGCGGAAACGCAGACCCACAGGCCCCTGGCTTCGACTGGGTTGACAAAGCCTACGAATTCGGTGGCTGGGACTTGGAAACTGAATGATGGATGAAGTCTGATATCACGGGGGGCTTGTCCCCCTCGTGAGCCAAAATGGAATAATAGTTAATCTATGTCATAACAATAGTAATTATCCCTATAATTTTTTAGACAATGAAACTAAACGTGAGAGAGAAACGACCCTACGAGCGTCCGCAGGTGACGATCGTAGAAATGAGAGTGCAGCCACAATTGCTGCAGGCAAGTAAACCCGATTATTATCCCGAACCATGGTAAGTAGTATGAAGAAGTCAATCAATTTTCTGGGTGCACTGACGATAGCAGCAGCACTCACCGCAGGCTTCACAGCTTGTACGAACGAAGATAATATCCTAGAAGAACAGTCTGCCGTTCAGAGTTCCGTATATCATGTTAGCATCCCTGCCAACTTCGGTGGTGCAGAGACGCGTGCCGTAACCTTTAACGAAACGATGGCCAGCAGCACGTTTGCCACCACGGATTCCGTTTTCGTCTATAACGTGACGAAGAATGCCTGGGCACACAATGGCACCAAATTCCTCCATCTGCAGCCCACCAATCTTGCAGACGGGGGTAAGTCGTGTACGCTCTCTGGCGACCTGACATTTTGCTCGTACACTCCGGCGTCTTATGATATAACTTATGTACCCCCTGTATGGACTCCAGTTACCGTTGACGCCACCGACACCTACAAACTATATTATAAAGCGATAACAGGAAATGGCCTGACATTCTATTACGATTGGCAGAACGGAACCCAGAACGAGGATCATCCTGCCGGTGACGACGATAGCGATTACAGCGTCTCCCATTGCGACTTTGCCTTGGCCGACGACGTAACGATGACGTTGAGTGGTAACACGTTGACACTGGACGACCATGTGCGTTTCACCAACTACGGCTCTATGTTCCGTCAGCGTCTCTCGTTCTCGAAGGCCGGCAGCCCCATGACTCCTGCCCCCACAGCCATCCGATATCTGTATCTCACGACAGAGCACAAGATTTTTATTGACCGTGACAGACTTTTTGATAGATATACTGGAGGAAGAGAAGTTAGGACCGACGATGAAAT
Source organism: uncultured Prevotella sp. (assembly GCA_946404405.1). Lineage (GTDB taxonomy): Bacteria > Bacteroidota > Bacteroidia > Bacteroidales > Bacteroidaceae > Prevotella. The sequence continues at coordinate 10,198 of CAMJDL010000009.1, read as the reverse complement.
GATTCTCGTTGGCCATCCTTCTGTGATGGACGCCAATGGCGATGTGTATTTCGCCTTGGCCTTCGACAATACCGAGCTACAAAATGGTGATAAGCTGACCTTTATGGTCGAAGATTACAACGGCAACGTTTATACTGGCGGGAAGTTGATGCCTGCAGCCGGCCTGCAGAACGGTAAGTATTACTACGGAACTTTGGAGATGGAGTGGCAAAGTCAGCGTGCTGTGCCTACCGTCACAGCCAGCGACGCATCGCCCGTTCTGCCTGATAATATAGATAACTGTTTTTTTATCGGCAATGGTGCCACCATCAGCGGCAACAGTGATGGTTTCTTCTGCTATACGGAAGAGGAAGCTACCGTTACCCTCACCGGAAATGGTACGGCAACCATCGAAAACGGTTATCCCTTCCTCATAGGCGCTGAAAACCTTACCATCAATCTGGCCAGCGACTACACCATCGACGTCTCAAACTTATCGGATGATGCTATCAGTAGTTGGAAAAACCTCTATCTGATGACCACCGGCGGCAGCCATACGCTCACCATCACCACAAGTGGCAGTGATGATTGCGGCCTCTATGGTAAAAACTATAATTCCACTAACAACGGCCACGAAACCACCACTGCGGTAGATGTCACCTCTCAGCTCGCTGCTCCTGGCTATACCGTTACCCGCAGCGCCCGAGTTGATGGGCCTGATAAAGATAGTGATGGCGAACCTGACTATTACACCTGGACGTACACGGTAGCACCGTCGCCATTTACAGCTGCGGCAGTCGGTAAGGTAATCGGAGCTGATGGTAATATCTATGATGATGTTGCCACAGCAGAGGCTGCACCTACCACCGCTTTAGCCATGATTGCATACGTGGGTGCTCAGCCCGGCATCTGTGCCAATGGTTTGGCCATCTCGCTGACGGATGCCTACGGTTATAATGCCACGTTTGCTGAAGCCACAGGCAATGTGATTATTCCCAGCTGGAGAATATACCATCCAATTACTGGAGGCTCTTGGCGTCTGCCTTCAGAGAAGGATTGGCAGTACATGATGTGGGGATACTATACTGATACTCCTGCTGCTGCTCCCGTAGGAACAATCAAGTCAGCCTTAACGGGCGGTTATTACTGGACAAGCACATCGATAGATGAGGACAATGCCAAGGGTATTTATTACGATGGTACAGAGAATTCAAGTATCCAATCACTGGCAAAGGATGGTGCTTGGCACGTTCGTGCCGTCTTCGCATTCTAACCGTTAGCACATTGCTCATGGGAGAATATCACCTTGTGAAATAGTCCCATTTAAGAGATGCATGGCCGCAAGGTCGTGCATCTCTTTTCTGCTTATCGCTCGCAAGTCGCTTGCTTATCGCTTATGCCTCGGATGGAGGTCGGGTTCTATGTTGCAGCCGCGACTTTTTCTATGTTTTGGTAAGGCGGGACGACGCCTTATTTTTTTTCTCGAAATATTTGGAAGTATCAAAAATAGTTCCTATCTTTGCAGCAAAAACAGAGATTATGTGTACAGTAACGCTTTCATACGATGCTAATAATCAGTTGGCCCAGCAACAACTCCAGTTTCTGCTGAGTACAGGCTTGTTTACACAAATCAGTACTGACGGTGAATTGGATATAGATTACTCCGATCCTCAGCTCTACGAGGAGAATGATCTTCCAATACCATCGGACAGAAACCTGTCGTTGGATGAATTGGAACAAATGGTCGTTGCTGATATTCGTGAAATATGCGAACTGAAAGATGCTGTATAAGTATGAAGTAAAACCGCTTGCTTCGCGGAAGATATGGACATTCATTTGATGTCGAGGATATCGTTAAGAATGCTCAAATGGCCATCAGGAATATGGGACAGATTGAACAGACGCTTGGTCGTCGTAAACCCACAATCCTACGATGGAAAGATTACCATATGGCACATGCAGGCAAGTGGTATTATGCATATAGCATCTACGAAGACTTAATTATCATAGAGGATGCCTGTCACGAACAGAATATGCATGAACGTTAGATACCAGCGGCGCGTGGCCCAGGCTGAAACGTCCTCAATATCCAAAGAGGTGCATGGCCGCAAGGTCGTGCATCTTTTTTTGCTACCCTTAATACTTACAATTGCTACTATTAATAGTTGCAATTGTTACTATTAATACTTGCAGTTGCGGATATTATTGGTATTTTTTTATAAAAATAAGGGAAATTATAACGTTGTTTGCTCTTTTTTTTGTACCTTTGTATCTGCAAACGGGGATTCGGGAAATACCGATGATTGCTTTATATAAGAGCTATTACATAGCTCCTATCCTATAAATAGGAGCTATAAAAATAATTGTATGGTATAAGCCTAACGGCTTAGTAAAATGGCTTGCGGTGGTGCCCCTAATGAGGGGGCACACCGTGAAAAGAATTTTAATGAAGATGCAGAAGGAAGATATAGCACTGGGCGCTACAGGTGCCAGAAGCTACGAGCGCCGCTGGCGCGCAAAGAAACTGTCGTGGAACGCTATTGGCAAGCTATGGTATCTGCTCTACGGTGCCTTCGAGTATATGGACGAGGTAACACTCTGCTATCCGCAGGAGAAGTTTAACAAGTTGCGTACTGCCCTGGGGTTCAAGCAGGACTCCGAACTCGTAGAACTTGTTGAATCGGCAGACGCATTCCGTATTGTACGCAATAAGGACACAGACGAGATGGTAGCCTTTATGACGCCTATGGTTCCCGACAGGTTTGTGGTAACTGCCAATCAGGAGATTGTGGAGCCGAAGACTGACAGCGAGGTGTTTTACTGTAAGGCTAATGCACTGGCAAACGGCAATGACCGTGACAAGATTGCCGAGAACCTGCATGTCCATAAGAACAGTATCAACATGAAGATGCTGTTGGCTGGCAACGTCCCCATGTTTCACACAATGCCCAACGAAGAGGCCATTAACCGCATGAAAAACGGATTCAATAAGATGTTCGGCACGCCAGAACTACGCAAAATCTACTTTGGTGAGTTCCTCTACCACTACCAGCGTAAGTATCATGTCGGAGAGATACGGGCAGAGGAGGTGCTGGCCTGTTATCTCGTCAATCACCTGACAAGGCACATGCCCTGTCGTGTGGGCATTGAGAACTGGCCTGGGGAGGCCATCGCCCAATGGGTGAAGAACTATTTCGGCCCCAGAAAATTGGAATTCGTCATAACCGAGGCCCACGATCTTTTTCACAAAAATCTCCAAAAAGGTCGTTGATTTAGTAAATCATTGATTTACTGCCAGCAACTCTTTGCTTTACTGCCAGCAACTCTTTGCTTTGCTATTGGTAAATCAATGGTTTGCTCTATGACATTCATCACTTTTTCACATCGCAGGCCTCAAACCCTAATGTACAGGGCGTTTGTTGAGTGGTGGTAGATTGGTGGTAGATTTAAGGGTATTTTTTCCATAACGCAGCAAAATGCAGCCTATTTTTATCGACAACTCAGCCAACCTTTTTGTGGGGGATACCCCCACACCCCATTCTGTCCTTTCTTTCGGCGCGAAAGAAAGAACTAAAGAAAGCATCCACCTATCCTAAATCCTTCCCTACATGGAAGGACTACCGGATAATAGCGAGTCCGCTATTATCCAGATGTTTTGGTAAGGCGGGACGACGCCTTGTCTTTTTCTATGGCTGCGCTTTGATTGAGGCTATCGCTCTGATTATTGCATGCGCTTGTTTCTGCGCCGATATATCGCGGAACGCGATGATAAAAAAGAACATCGCGTCGTCCCGCGATACCAAAACATTGCGGAAAATCGACTCGCGATTTTTCGTTTTTCCCCTCGCCTGAGGAGAGGGGATACAGGGAGAGGTGGAGCCCCTTTTAGTAAAGGGGACGGGGGATTATGAAAAAAAAATTGCAGGGATCCCCTGCATAGGGGTATGGGGGGTGTCCCCCATGAAAGGACTATTGGCCTCCGAGATGCGAGAAGTAGTCGATGATGTCATCCCACGTCTTAAACGTATCGGACCCATACTCAAGGAGCGTGGCCATGGTGTCACCCTCCTTCCTCTGGCTTATCAGGTAGTCGCCATACAGCAGGTCGCGACGGTAGGTGTAGATGGTGTGGCGCCACGCAGGTACGTTGATATACTCTTCGAGCCATGAGGCCGTCTCTGGCTGTGGGGCATCGGTCACGAAATAGACGTCGTAGTGCTCTATCAACAGGCGTACGGCCTTCTGTACTGATGAGGCGGGCTGACGGTACGCATTGAACATGGTCTCTATACCTATATATATTATAGGACGCTGACGATGGCGCTGCTGGTCGTCAATCCAACGAATGACGGGCATCACGCTGTGCATGTAGCTCTGGTCATCCATACGGTGCTCGCCGTGGAAGTGGGTGGCCTGCGGGTAGTGCTGGCAGAACATGTCGAAGGTGTCCACCAGGTCGTCGCGGTCGCCAAAGAGTCCCCATACGTGCTGGCAGTCGTCGTCGGTCAGTCCCTCGAAGCGCTGTTCGGACACGTCACGGTAGGCCTTCACCAGTGCCTTGTCGACATAGAACTCCTGAACACCGTCCAGACGCGGATTCTGGAACTGCTGCGTGCCCGTCATGCCGTGGGCCTTCATGGTTTCGGCAATCTCCAGGGCTGGATTGACGCAGATGCGGTCGAAGCCACGCAACTGCTCGGCATACATGCCGCCCATGGACGTGCCGATGATGAGGTCGGGATGCTCCTCGTCGCAGATGCGGTGGAGTAGGGCGATGGCCTCGTGCGGATCGACGGGCAGGTCGGGTGCAATGACACGGGCCTGCGGCATGACTGTGCGCAGACGTGTGACGGTGCCTGACTGGCCACTGGAACCGAAACCGTGGCAGTAGAGCAGTGTCTTGCCGGCCATGAGGTCGGGGAACTGCTTGACGTATGGATTCTCTGTTGTCATATCTGTCTTCCTTTTTTCTTGTGTGCTGCAAAGGTACTATTTTTTTTATAAATAGATTAAACCTTCGGACGTTTTTTTAGTCTAAGAAAATGCTATAGAACTTAAACAACTGTACAATTGTTTTAAAACAACTTATGAAAAAACTATTTTTGCCGCTTCTGCTCTTGGTAGCAGTGTCTGCTCATGCAGCAGAAAATCCCGTGTTAACTATCGAAGGTGGTAAGGTTCAGGGCGTCTTGGCCGACGACCATCCTGACGTGTTTGTCTATCGTGGCATTCCCTATGCTGCACCTCCCATCCGTGAGAACCGTTGGAAGGCGCCGCAGCCCGTAGTGCCCTGGAAGGGTGTGAAGATTTGCGACACCTTTGGTCGCCCGAGCTATCAGGCCATCCAGTACACTGGTGGCTACTATACGGAGTGGGGCTATGGTAAGGAAGCGGCCTTCAGTGAGGACTGCCTGTATCTGAACGTGTGGACCAAGGCTCCCGGCAAGGTTGGCAAGAAGCTGCCCGTAGCACTGTGGATTCACGGTGGTGGCTATCGCGAGGGCTTCGGCTCTGAGCCTGAGTTCGACGGACAGGAGTGGGGTGCCAAGGACGTGGTGCTCGTTTCGATCAACTACCGTCTGGGCATCTTCGGATTCCTCTGTCACCCAGCACTGGCTGAGGAGAGTCCCAACCATGTGTCGGGCAACTACGGTATCCTGGACCAGATTGAGGCCCTGAAGTGGATCAAGAAGAACATCGAGCAGTTTGGTGGCGACCCCAACAACGTGACCATCTTCGGACAGAGTGCCGGTGGCGGTAGCGTTCGCACCCTCTGCGAGAGTCCGTTGGCTCGCGGTCTGTTCCACAAGGCCGTCATTATGAGTGCCCAGGGACTGAGCATCCCTAACCCCAACGGTGGTGGTATGATGGGTGGCCGCTATAGTGGTGGTTCCATCGAGGATGCAGCCAACAACGCCAAGAAGATGTTTGACTGGGCCGGCATGACCGACCTGCAAAAAATGCGTCAGGCCTCTACCGAGACCGTCTTCGCACTGCCGACACTCTATCAGCAGGTGAACAACCCCGCCCCACAGGGTGGTGGCTTTGGAGGTATGATGCGCATGGGTATGGGCTTCATGCCGATGATTGACGGCTACGTCAGCAAGAAGAGCTTCGACGATGCGACGCGTGAGGGAACCCTGGCCGACGTGCCTTATATGATTGGCTTCACCCTGAACGATATGGGCAACATGTCGCCCAACATTGCCGAGTTCTGTAAGGTTCGCGACCAGAAGGGCGGCAAAGCCTGGGCTTACGAGTTTGCCCGTCCGTTGCCTGACGACGGCAGTCATCCCGAGGTGACGCAGCGCTTGAAGGGTGCTTTCCACTCCAGCGACCTCTGGTTCGTGTTCAAGAGCCTGAAGCACTGCTGGCGTCCTTGGACCAAGGGCGACTGGGACCTGAGCGAAAAAATGCTGACTGCATGGACCAACTTCGCCAAGTATAGCGATCCCAACGGTCCTAAGGGTGGCGTATGGAAGCCCTGTACCGAGAAGAATCCTAAGTTCATGGTGTTCAAACTGAACAGCAAGGATGCTGAGGCTTCTGTCTATGGTGAGCCCGAGATAGCCCCACAGCAAGGCTTCGGCGGTTTCGGAGGCTTCCCAGGTGCCAGACCAGGCAATACCCCCAGAAAATAAACGAGTATGGTATTATTTTTTAAAACCCTGTTCGCAGGAATCAAAGAAGGTGCTATCGCAGCGTGGTACGACCTGCGGTGGTACCTTCTTACTATGGCTATCGTATTGGTAGTCTACCTACTTTACTCGATGTTGAAAGCTAAAAAACATTAAATAACGTTATAAAACAGCTTTCTACTATTGGGTTTTCCATTTAAAATATGTACCTTTGCACCCGCAAAAGTGCCCATTGCGCTGGCTGAATAGCTATCAAAGCACTGAAAAAGAGCGACTTAGTCTTCGAAAAGGAAGATGTAGTTCGTTTCTTTATGTGTGTGCTCTAAAAGTTAGAGTGGTAAAATGACACTGATGCGAAACGAGAAAATATATTTAGTTAAATAACATTATTATTAAAATTTAAACTGAAATGCCAGGATTAATTGGAAGAAAAATCGGAATGACTTCCGTTTTCAGTGCCGACGGTAAGAATGTACCGTGCACTGTTATCGAATGTGGTCCTTGTGTTGTTACTCAGGTGAAGACCGTCGAGAAGGACGGCTATGCTGCTCTTCAGCTCGCTTACGGCGACAAGAAGGAGAAGAACACCACCAAAGCAATGATGGGTATCTTCAAGAAGGCAGGTACAACACCAAAGGCCCACTTGGCCGAGTTCAAGTTTGACGAGGAACACAACCTCGGAGACGTAATCACCGTAGAGCTGTTCAACGACACAGAGTTTGTTGACGTTGTAGGCACCTCTAAGGGTAAGGGTTTCCAGGGTGTTGTTAAGCGCCACGGTTTTGGTGGTGTGGGTCAGAGCACTCACGGTCAGGACGACCGTCTGCGTAAGCCCGGTTCTATCGGTGCTTGTTCTTATCCCGCCAAGGTGTTCAAGGGTATGCGCATGGGTGGCCAGATGGGTGGCGACCGCGTGACAACGCAGAACCTGAAAGTGTTAAAGGTAATTCCAGAGCACAACCTTCTGTTGGTGAAGGGTAGCTGCGCTGGTTGTAATGGTTCAACTGTTTTAATTGAGAAGTAAGCTATGGAATTGAACGTATTGAATATCAAAGGTCAGGAGACCGGACGTAAGGTTACGTTGAACGATGCTATCTTCGGCATTGAGCCTAACGACCACGTGATTTATCTGGATGTAAAGCAGTATCTCGCTAACCAGCGTCAGGGTACAGCTAAGGCCAAGGAGCGTTCAGAGCATGCAGGTTCTACCCGCAAGCTGGGTCGCCAGAAGGGCGGCGGCGGTGCTCGTCATGGTGATATCAACTCACCTCTGTTGAAGGGTGGTGGCCGCGTATTCGGTCCTACACCACGCGACTATGGTTTCAAGCTGAACAAGAAGGTGAAGGCACTGGCTCGTAAGTCAGCTCTGTCTTACAAGGCTCAGGAGAACGCTATCATCGTTGTTGAGGACTTCGAGTTCGAGGCTCCCAAGACGAAGGAGTTCATCGCTATGGCCCAGAACCTGAAGGTTGACGGCAAGAAGCTGTTGGTGGTTCTGCCCGAGTCTAACAAGAATGTATATTTGTCGTCTCGTAACCTGCAGAAGTCTGAGTGCATCATCGCAGCTAACGTAAACACCTACAAGGTATTGAACGCTGACGTGATGGTGATTACCGAGAATTCTCTGAAGGCCATCGATGGTGTGCTTGGATAAAGCTTAACAACGGAATAACGTAATAACGTAATAACGAAAAAGAATTATGAGTTTCATTATAAAGCCTCTGATTACAGAGAAGATGACAAACATCACCGAGAAGTCATCGGTTGACCGCACTTTCAAGGCCAAGACCGGTGCTCATCGTGGTGAAGAGGTGACCAAGAAGGCTCAGCCCAAGTATGGTTTCATCGTGAAGCCCGAGGCTAACAAGATTGAGATCGCCAAAGAGGTAGAGTCTCTGTACAATGTGACAGTTATCGATGTGAACACGGCTCGTTATGCCGGTAAGCGCTCAAGCCGCTATACCAAGGCAGGTCTCGTGAGAGGTCACAAGAATGCGTTCAAGAAGGCAATCGTTACTCTTAAGGAGGGCGACAGCATTGATTTTTATAGCAATATTCAATAATAAGAAATGGCAGTACGTAAATTAAAGCCCGTTACACCGGGTCAAAGACACAAGGTTATTGGCACGTTCGAGGATATTACTGCATCCGTGCCAGAGAAGTCTCTCGTTTACGGTAAGCGTTCTACCGGTGGTCGAAACAACACCGGTAAGATGACTGTCCGCTACATGGGCGGCGGCCACAAGAAGAAGTATCGTCTGATCGACTTCAAGCGAGAGAAAGATGGTGTTCCAGCTGTAGTTAAGACAATCGAGTATGATCCTAACCGTTCAGCTCGCATTGCTCTGCTCTACTATGCTGATGGTGAAAAACGTTATATCATTGCTCCTAACGGACTGGAGGTTGGTGCAACCTTGATGTCGGGTGCAGAGGCAGTGCCTGAGGTAGGTAATGCTCTCCCGCTCGCTAACATCCCCGTGGGTACCGTAATTCACAACATTGAGTTGCGTCCCGGACAGGGTGCCCTGCTGGTTCGTTCGGCTGGTAACTTTGCTCAGTTGACTTCTCGTGAGGGTAGCTACTGTGTGATTAAACTTCCTTCAGGTGAGACCCGTCAGGTACTCTCAGCTTGTAAGGCTACTATTGGTAGTGTAGGTAACTCTGACCACGCACTTGAGCAGTCTGGTAAGGCTGGTCGCTCACGCTGGTTGGGCCGTCGTCCTCACAACCGTGGTGTTGTTATGAACCCGCACGATCACCCAATGGGTGGTGGTGAAGGCCGTCAGTCTGGTGGACACCCACGTTCACGCAAGGGCTTGTACGCTAAGGGTCTCAAGACTCGCGCTCCTAAGAAGCAGTCGAACAAGTACATCATCGAAAGAGCTAACAAGAAGTAATCACGAAAAGTAAAGAGTAAATTATGAGTCGTTCATTAAAAAAGGGTCCGTACATCAACGTATCGCTCGAGAAGAAGATTCTCGCTATGAATGAGAGCGGTAAGAAGAATGTCGTCAAGACATGGGCCAGAGCTTCAATGATTTCCCCCGATTTCGTGGGACATACAGTTGCAGTTCATAATGGTAACAAGTTCATCCCTGTTTATATTACTGAGAACATGGTAGGACACAAGCTGGGTGAGTTCTCTCCCACACGTCGTTTCGGTGGCCATGCCGGTAACAAGAAGTAATTCCCAGGGTGATTAAAGATTAAAAATGAAAAATTAAATATGGGAGCAAGAAAAAGATTAGCGGCTGAACAAAGAAAAGCAGCCAATAAGACACAGTACTTTGCAAAGCTGAAAGGCTGTCCCTCTTCACCTCGCAAGATGCGTTATGTCGTTGACATGATCCGCGGTATGGAGGTGAATCGCGCACTCGGCGTGCTGCGCTTCTCGAAGAAGGCTGCCTCAGAGAATGTAGAGAAGCTTCTCCGCTCGGCTATCGCCAACTGGGAGGCCAAGAATGACCGCAAGGCAGAGGACGGCGAGCTTTACGTGAGCCGTGTATTTGTCGACGAGGGTGTGACTATGAAACGTATGAGACCGGCACCTCAGGGCCGTGGCTATCGTATCCGTAAGCGTT
>CAMJDL010000008.1 GCA_946404405.1 uncultured Prevotella sp. | reverse complement strand
AATAACAGATTAAAACTAATATGCTTATGAAACAGATTGTACTTACCATGATGGCTCTTGCAACGATTTGCACGCAGACAGCCACAGCCCAAAACAGAGTGAAGAACCTCTACACTGAGACGCAGACGCTGAAGGTGGAACAGGTACAGGACACGGATATGCCCATACAGGTAAACCGCTATCTGTTTGCTGGTTACAACACGTTGTGCCTGCCTATGTCGTTAAGTGCCGAACAGTTGGCTGCAACAGCCAAGGACATCAAGGTTGAAAAGCTGGCTGCTATCCGTCAGCAAGGTTCTACCCTGCAGTTGCTCTTTGTCGACTGCACCAACGAGGGTATCGAGGCTGGTATGCCCTACCTCATCTTCTCGCCTACGCGCCAGTATCTGAGAGCCAAGAATACCGAGGCTAACGGTATCGACACTGAAATCAAGACGGTTCGCATGACTGACAATCGTGGCAATCAGGTATCGTTTGCCAGCAGTTGGAGCAAGCGTCAGAAGAATGGTCTCTATGGCATTCCCGCCCAGCAGAAGGTCGAGATTCTGGAGAGCGTGCTGGTTCGCACCACCGAAGAACTGTCGTTCCTGCCCACCCGTTGCGGTTTCAGCTGGGAAGAGCAGACACCAACAGCCGAGAATCTGGAAATCGTTCACGCAAGCGTAGCCGATATTACTGCCATCAGCCAGCCAAAGGCTAATAGCAAGCAGGCAACAGCCAACGGCTATTACGACCTCAATGGCCGTCAGGTAAGTGCACCTGCCAAGGGCATTTACATCAAGGATGGCAAGAAGGTTGTGAAGTGAAAAGTGAAAAGCGAGAAACGATAAGTGAAAAATAACATGAGACAATGGGTGGCCGACATCATCCGTCAACGGGAGGTGGCGGCCATTCCTGTAATGACCCATCCGGGTATCGAACAGAACGGACATACCGTCCGGCAAGCTGTCAGCGACGGCAATATCCATTACCAGGCCGTGATGACGCTGGCAAAGCATTTCCCCAGTGCAGCAGCGTGTACCATCATGGATCTGACCACCGAGGCCGAGGCCTTTGGTGCCGAGATAGCCTTCAGCGACGATGCCGTACCTGCTGTTGCCAGCCGCTTGTTGCCTGATGTCCAAAGCATCTACGACTTGCAGGTGCCTTCGCTCTCTGCAGGTCGCATACCGCAATACCTAAAGGCCAACCTCTTGGCAGCCCGTGATCTAAAAGCCCCTTCCCTTTGGAGGGGGATGGAGGAGGCTCCCCCACTATTCGCAGGCTGCATAGGTCCCTTCTCGCTGGCAGGCCGCCTCTACGACATGTCGGATATCATGGTACTCATCTACGAACATCCTGAAGCCGCCCATGTCTTGCTGGATAAGTGTACGCAGTTTATCGAGAAATATTGCGAGGCCCTGAAGCTGACGGGTGCCAATGGTGTACTGATGGCCGAGCCTGCTGCGGGCTTGTTATCTAACGACGACTGTCTCACGTTCTCGTCACAATACGTGAAGCGCATCGTCGACCGCGTACAGGACGACCACTTCATTGTCATATTACACAACTGCGGCAACCAGGGTCACTGCACCCGTGCGATGGTGACCACTGGCGCTGCTGCCTACCATTTTGGCAACAAATGCCAGATGGAGGAAGTCATCCGCGACGTGCCTCCTACAGCCCTCGCTATGGGTAATCTCGACCCCGTTTCGCTCTTTAAGGACGGCACACCCGAACAGATGCGTGAGGCAGCTTTCGACCTGCTCGACAAGATGCGACCCTATCCTAACTTTGTACTCAGTAGCGGATGCGACACGCCTCCACACACGCCTATCGAGAACATCAACGCCTTCTTCGACGCTCTAAACGAATGGAATAAGCAATGACTATCAAAACTCTGGCTTACAACCAGTTATCCATTTCAGAAAAAGACGTCTATGAAGTCATGGGCTATCATGATACATGGCCTGACGAGACGACGCAGCAGGAGACGCAAGCCATCATCGACGATGTGCGGCGCTGGCTGCGCCCTCAGTTTTGTTTCTTCGTATGCCAGAAGTTGCCAGCCTTCGACATCGGACGGATTATCGAGCGCCAACTCAAAGGTTCTGAGGCCTATACCTTATTTATATGTACCAGCGGTGTCGAGTTCGAGGCCTACCAGCAACGGTTGAAACAGGAGGGCGACATGGTGCGCGTCTTCATAGCCGACTCGTTAGGTTCCGTCATTGCCGAGAAGTGTGCCGACCAAATGGAGATTGCCGTTCAGCAAAGCATCGACAAACTGGGGTGGCACCACACCAACCGCTTCTCACCAGGCTATTGCGGTTGGCACGTCTCGCAACAGCAACTGCTCTTCCCGCTGTTTGAAGGCCACACCTGTGGTGTCCGTCTCACCGACTCGTCACTCATGCTGCCCATCAAGAGCGTCAGTGGCATCATTGGTCTTGGCAAGGAAGTCCGCCATCTCGACTACACCTGTGGCCTCTGCAACTTCGAGAAATGCTATAAACGGCATAAGAAACAATAACAAGTTCTTCTCGCGCAATAAGTACGCTTTATTTTCCATTGCAACGCCACACTCATACCTTCAGGTGTGAGAATACTCCCGTAGTATTTTCCAATACTCTGGCTTTATTTTCCATTAATTTCCCAGAGTGACAGTAGTGACAGTATGACAGCAAAAAAATGAAAATATACGCGTACCGCGTATACGCGCGCGGTACGCGAGGAGTTTCAGAAATCTACTGTCATACCGTCACCTGTCATAGCTTTTTTGTATCCTTTCACTATATCATTTAAAAGCCTTTTCATACAGCATGCAAAGGTACAACATTTTTAAGGCAAATCCAAATATTTCGAGGAAAAATACAAATACATTTTTGAGCTTTTATTAAAAAAAGTAGCAGAATTCTTGTAAAGTCGAAATCTTTCGTAAATTTGCAAACGAATAATGACCAAATAGGATGTATGACTAATCAAGCAATAACCAATCAAATCGTCGATTACTTCAAGACACAACCCGTCGTGAAGGTATGGCTTTTTGGCTCTCCTAGCCGTGTTGAGTTCGAAGCAAAGGCCAAAGCTTGGTATTATGCCGAATTACTGCGTGATGAGCGTAAGCGTCAGAAACGTCACTTTCGGGTCGTGCCAACGTTACTTTCGCCCTGAAGATGAGTCACTTTGCAACTGTTCCGATGTTACTTTACAGGGGTAAAGTGACTGCGGAACACCTCGTAGATGACTGCTGAACAGGTGCAAAGTGACGTTGGAGCGACCCGAAACCAATAATACCTACCAAAAACGCCGGTTTTTTATCAAAATCAGGCTCTTCTTTGCTGTATTTTTGGCTAAAAGCCTTCTTGCTGCCACACTTTTCGTTGCTGCCACCACACGACAAATGCCCTATACAAAGGCTTTCCAAGTGACGTGTGGCAGTATGGCAGCAATTTCTCGAAATTTAAAATTTTCAGGAGCAATAAGAGGCACTTATTGCATAATAAGCCTTGCTTATTTTCGAGCAAGTGCCACTTAATTTGATCCTTAAAGTACTAGATATTGACGATTGATAGAAGAATTAGTGGTAGCGATTGCGTGTATTAAGCATAATTTTTGCGCGCGCATCGCTACTATTAATGGAAAATGGTCTCTTATAGAGTTACAATTGCTATATGAGAAAGTGCCTTTCTCCCTTGGCAAAAGGCCCTTTTGCTACTTACTTAAATGTCGTAAACCGTTACTTATAGTTCATTCCACGTCGAGGAACGAGGATTCCACGTCGAAGAACGTTAATTCCACGTCGAGGAACGTTAATTCCACGTCGAGGATTTAACTTTTCAGAACGATTCACAACACGTATTTTTGTATTTTCTTCCTCAAAAACTTGGATAGTTCAGATATTCTTGTTATCTTTGCAATCAAGTATCGCCGATACGTTGTTAAAACGGCGCTGGCCATCAAGGTCTGAATCCCTGAATGCAGGGTGGCGGTATGATTTTCGTGGGTAAACAAATAACGACATGAGCAGTTATTAGAAGAACATAGAAATCTCGCAAATTTCTTTATCTAAATCGAAAGACTGATAATTGTGATTGTTCGCGCTTATAGCGTGGACGTCACTTATCTTTCGATTGGGCAATGCGAGAGCCTCTATGTTCGATAAGGAGCGGACACGCTTCTTTCGTACATGGAGGCTTTGCTGTAGAAAAGCCCAAAGAGTTCAGATAAGTGCTTTTGCCATTAGCTATAAGCGCAAAGAATGCCAAACAAAGACGAGAGTTCTCAACTGATAGACATCAGAGAGGACGACCTGCTGGCATTGTCGGCAGAGGTGCTTGACACACTTCTGCGTGATCATACCACAGGCAAGAATATCTTCTGGGCTACGCATGACTATGAAGCGCTCGGCTCAGAGTATGATTACCATTCTGAGATTCTGCCCCATCTGATTACAGGCGAAAGGGGAATGGTAATCAGACCGCGTGTGTTGAAATCGAAGGAGGAGCAGACGGACAGAGCCAAGGACATGGCAGAGGTGTTTACGCCATCCTGGGTATGCAATGCACAGAACAATCTGGTGGACGAAGCATGGTTTGGACGCAAGGATGTGTTCAATGTGGAAGATGCGACAAACCACACATGGAAAGCCAATCCCAACAAAATAGAGTTCCCTGAAAAGAAGACTTGGAAGGACTACGTCCGTGCCACCCGCATGGAGATGGCCTGCGGAGAGGCTCCTTATCTGGTAAGCCGATATGATGCCACTACTGGTGAGCCTATTCCTTTAGAGCAGCGTATTGGGTTGCTCGACAGGAAGCTTCGCGTTATCAGCGAGAATGTGGATGTCAGCGGCGAATGGCTCGAATGGGCACAGACAGCGTACAAAAACACCTATGGTTTCGAGTGGCAGGGCGACAACCTGCTACTGGCTCGCGAAGCTCTGCTATGGACTTTCATCGAATACTATCAGGCCAAATTTGAAAAGGCCCCACTATTGAAATCCATTAACTATATAGCTTACATCATATCCTGGAACCTCTGGCAGATGGACGGACTGAAAGGTGTAGTCCCTGACTCATGCAGGAATGGTGTGACGGAAAAGAAACAAACCCTCTTTGGCGAAGAAGAACAGATAGTGAACTGTACCGGCTGTCAGCAAGATGACATGCGCAGGCACAATGGCACCTACTGTTTGATTCGCGACTGGCCTAACGACAAGAAGAAAATCCGGTTTATTGACCTCGTGAAATAAAAACCTATGGCTACATTCGAATCCTCATTAAAATCCAAACTGATTTATGTCTTTGCCATCAATGATGAACGGCATCGTGACTGTCTGAAGATTGGTGAGACCACCATTGACGAAGACGATGGTAGCGATCTCTTCAACAATGCGGAGTCATTGAAGGAAGCTGCTCACAAGCGTATTCGCCAATACACCAAAACGGCAGGCATTGCCTATCAGTTGCTCTATACCGAGATTAGCATCTTTGTGCGCAGCGGCATGATTATGACCTTCAATGACAAACAGGTGCATAAGGTGTTGGAACGTAGCGGCATCAAGCGCAAAGAGTTTGAGGGTGTCAGCGGTGCAGATGAATGGTACTGCTGCGACTTGGAAACGGTGAAGAAAGCCATTGCTGCTGTGAAACGCGGTGAGACGAGTTTGCATCCTTCTGACATTACCCAAGGACAGTCGCCCATCATCTTCCGTCCAGAACAGCAGGAGGCCATTAATAAAACCCGCAAGCGATTCAAGAAAGGCAATCAAATGCTATGGAATGCCAAGATGCGTTTCGGTAAGACACTTTCGGCCCTACAGGTAGTCAAGGAAGAGGAATTCGTTCGCACCCTGATACTAACGCACCGTCCCGTTGTGGATAAAGGCTGGTTTGAGGATTTTGGCAAGATATTCTACGATAGTCCACACTATCATTATGGTTCTCGTAACCAAGGGGAACTGTTCGGAAAACTCGAACAGTTGGTAAGTAAGGGAAACAAGTATGTCTATTTTGCATCCATGCAAGACCTTCGTGGTTCAGAGCAAGTGGGTGGTAAGTTCGACAAGAACAATGAGATATTCAAGACACCTTGGGACTTCGTTATCGTTGACGAAGCGCATGAAGGAACAAAAACGGAACTTGGGCAAAACGTATTGAAGGAACTGATCAAGCAGGATACCAAAGTACTGCAACTCTCAGGCACACCTTTCAACCTCTTCGACGACTACTCTGAGGAAGAGATATTCACTTGGGACTACGTGATGGAGCAGAAAGCCAAGCAAGCATGGACTACCGACAATCCATACGAGCCGAATCCATACGCCTCGCTGCCAGCCATCAATATCTACACTTATGACTTGGGTACATTGATGTCAGAGTATGTGGAAGACGAAAAGGCATTCAACTTCCGCGAGTTTTTCCGCACGAAGGATGATGACACTTTTATTCATGATAAAGATGTAGATCGTTTCCTCACGCTGCTTTGCAAGGAGGATAAGGACAGCCTCTATCCCTATAGCAACGATACCTTCCGTCGTATCTTCCGACATACGCTGTGGCTGGTGCCAGGAGTAAAGGCTGCAAGGGCATTGAGTGCCAAACTGAAAACGCATCCTGTATTCGGCCTGTTCCAGATTGTCAACGTTGCAGGCAATGGCGATGAGGACGAAGAGAATGCTGAAGCCCTAAAGATGGTAAACAAAGCTATAGGCGAAGACCCTAACGAGACCTATACCATCACCCTTAGTTGCGGACGCTTGACAACTGGTGTAAGCATCAAGCCTTGGACGGCAGTCTTCATGATGGCAGGTTCGTTCAGTACCTCTGCGGCCCAGTATATGCAAACCATTTTCCGCGTACAGACACCGTTTACTAATCATGGACGTATGAAGGAACAATGCTATGCCTTTGATTTTGCGCCAGACAGGACGCTGAGAGTATTGGCAGAGACAGCCAAGGTATCAGCCAAGGCAGGCAAGCAGACTGAGGAAGACCGAAGGATCTTGGGTGACTTCTTGAATTTCTGCCCCATCATTAGCATCGACGGTTCGCAGATGAAACCCTACGATGTGAATAAGATGATGAGTCAGCTGAAGAAAGCCCAAATAGAAAAGGTGGTGCAATGTGGCTTCGAGGATGGTGCGCTCTATAATGATGAGTTGCTAAAGCTGACGGATGTAGAGTTGCAAGACTTTGACGATCTGAAGAAAACCATTGGCACTACAAAGGCTATGGCAAAGACGGGCGACATTGATGTTAACAACCAAGGATTTACCAAAGAGCAATACGAAGAAAAGGAACGACTTGAGAAGAAATCCAAGAAGGAACTGACACCTGAAGAGAAAGCCCGATTAGAGGAACTGAAAGCCATGAGCAATCAGAGTAAAAATGCCATTAGCATCCTTCGAGGCATTTCTATTCGTATGCCGTTGCTGATTTATGGAGCTGAACTGAAGAATGAGGATGAGGAGATTACAATTGACAATTTTGCGAGCCTCATTGATGACACTTCTTGGGAAGAATTCATGCCCAAGGGCGTTGATAAGGAGAAGTTCGAGAAGTTTAAGAAATACTATGATCCAGACATCTTCCGCGAGGCAGGTAAACGTATTCGTGAGATGGCCCGCGCTGCCGATAAGTTCACCATTGAAGAAAGAATAGAGCGTATCTCGGCCATCTTCAACACCTTCCGCAACCCAGACAAGGAAACGGTACTTACTCCTTGGCGAGTTGTGAACATGCACATGAGTGATTGTCTTGGAGGCTGGTGCTTCTACGGAGAATCATTTGGTGATAAAGACACATTGTCTGTACCACGCTTTGTGGATCGTGGAAAAGTTACCAAAGACATCTTCCGTCCAGAGAGTCACGTATTGGAAATCAACTCCAAGAGTGGTCTCTATCCGCTGTATGTGGCATACAACATCTATCGTTCTCGTGTGGAAGCAGCAAAGGCAAAATACGGTGAAGTCTCTCATGGTTTTGCTATGAATCTGTGGGATGCCACCATTGAGGAAAACATCCTTGTGGTTTGTAAAACGCCAATGGCAAAGAGTATTACCAAACGCACTTTAGCAGGTTTCCGCAACACACGTGTAAATGCCCAGTATTATCCCGAATTAATAGAAAACATTTCAGAACGTCCAGAGGCTGTCGTCAACACCTTCCGTGATGGCAAACGTTTCTGGAAGATAAATCAAGATACAAATATGAAGTTAGACGCAATAGTTAGTAATCCTCCATATCAGGTGATGGATGGAGGAGCGCAAGCAAGTGCCTCGCCTGTTTATAATCTTTTTGTGGATGCATCCATAAAGCTTAAAGCACATTACGTATCAATGATAATGCCAGCCAGATGGTATGCAGGAGGAAGAGGCTTGGATGAGTTTAGATTGTCTATGCTTAATGACAAACATATTCGTAGACTTGATGACTTTACAAATCCAGAATTGGTATTCCCAGGGACTAATATTCGTGGTGGTATTTGCTACTTCTTGAGAGATTCCGATTATGACAATTCTAATAATTTGGTAAGAGTGGTTACCCATGAAAGAGATGGGATAAGTAGTGATACTATACGCTCTCTTCAAATTGATGGAATAGAGACATTTGTCCGAGATGGAAAAGCTATTTCTATTTTGGCTAAAGTTAGGAAATACTCCCATCAGTTTATGGAGGAATGGATATCGTCTTTGCGACCTTTTGGGTTTAGGGGATACTTTGTAAATGACGAGGCATATCATTCTACCCCTGAGGTTGTACTACATCCTGTTACCTGTATTGGAAAAGGACGTCAAAAGGGTTATGTTGAACGTGAGCTGATAAAGGTTCATACAGAGTGGATTGATGGATGGAAAGTCATAATGCCAAGAGCAAATAATATCGGAACAGAATTAAACGATGACAACTTGAATGCCTTTGTTGGGGAACCTAATACGATTTGTACAGAATCATATTTAGTAATAGGGGGTAGTGCACATTTGGATGAGCAACAATGCGTAAATCTTTGCATATACCTTAAAACAAAATTCGCAAGGTTTATGCACAAATTAGCCAAGTCTAGTCAAGATGCAACCTCTAAGACTTTTGCTTTTGTCCCTCTCCAAGACTTCGGCAAGCCATGGACTGATGCCGAACTCTATGCAAAGTACGACCTGACAGACGACGAAATCGCCTTTATTGAGTCAATGATCAAACCAATGGAATAATATAATACTAATGATATGAAAGCTAAATCAAAATCCTATGTAACGTCGGCCAAGACGATGTTTGCTGCAATGAACATTCTCTCGAAGAATGGGGGAACAATGCCTATACGCATTCTGATGCAGGAGATAGAAAAAACAGTTGAGCTATCTGCTTGGGAGAAAGAAGCTCTTGAGAATACAGGTAATATTCGCTGGCAGAGCAATATGCACTTCACATCGGTGGACTACGTGCGTGCAGGATACCTTATTAAAAAGAAAGGTAACTGGACAATAACCCCTGAAGGTGAGGAAGCATTAAAGCTTGGTGCAGAGAAATTGCGCGACGAAGCATGGCGGCGTTATAAGGCATGGTATCGAGGCAAGGAGCAGACAACTGATGAGAAACCTGCGGCTCAGCCGGAAGAAGAAAACGATCCTGCCAAGGAAACCATGATAGAACTTGAGACGCTGGAGGAAAGGGCTGCTAATGGTATTCGTGAATATCTGAAGGGTAAGAACCCTTATGAATTCCAAGATTTGGTGGCATCGCTGTTAAAGGCAATGGGCTACTATATTCAGTCAGTTGCTCCTCGCGGTAAGGATGGCGGAATAGACATTGTGGCTTATGTAGATCCGTTGGGAGCTCAAACTCCACGAATCAAGGTACAGGTAAAGCACAAGCCTGATACTGCTACTGGAGCTGCTGATGTAAGAGCTCTGCTTGGTATCTTGAAGGCTGGTGACATAGCCCTTTTTGTAACATCAGGAACTTATTCCGCTGATGCCAAACACGCTGCATCGGGTGGAGATAAGTTCATCCGTCTGATAGATGGCGATGAGTTCATCGAGATGTGGCAAGAGTACTACGACAAGATGTCGGACGAGGATAAGAATATGTTGCCCTTGAAGCGTATTGCTTTCCTCGGAAACAACGAGTAGTCACAAAGTTAATATTCCAATATTGCATTGCATTCGTTTTTTCAAGAATATAAAATGCCCAGCCGTTGGCAAAGAGCAGACTGCCAAGGACGGAGTATTGTATGAGGGGGCTATTCAGCCGTTAGCCACTAAACGATTGTCAGCAATGTCGTACTTGACGGGGTGAACAAATGACATGGCCCTACCATCATAGACGGCAGAGGTATCGATGCCGCGACGCTGGAACTCGTCAAGGAGAGCCTGATCGTGATAGGCTCGCATACTGGACCAGCCTTGGCTTTGCACCTGGGCGTTGAAAACGGTTACTAACTCGGGAATCTGCATGTCTGCGAAACGCAGGGCAAACTTGATGTAATTAATGTGTTGTTGCATAACTTTTTGTTTTTGAAGTGAATAATTCTTCCGCATCGTACTGACCACCGTGGCAAAGTTAAGCTCGGTTGGCGAGTCCGCTAACATGTAGCGACTGCTCTTGATGCTTTCGGGTGCAAAAATACAAAGAATTTGTGAAATACCCAATTATATACTTCCAAATTTTACTTTTTTTTATCAATGAAGATAAAATTTGGTGCAATGAGATTGTTTTTGTAACCTTTTGAAGATGAAATCACATCGTGTAGGCATAGGTTAGACAAGGGGTTGCGAAGTGCTTGCGAAAAGCGAGGCAACCCAATGCGAAATAGAAAGAAAACAAGCCAAAATTTGGAGGTTTGGAAAATAGTTCGTATCTTTGCATCGTTAAACTCAATAAAACTCAATGAATGGAGATAATTCTGAACGACTATCACAAGAAGATGAATGCCGAAATGAGACAGAAGGTTGCATATTGGAAAGAGCATCCACTGTCGCGCAGCGAGTCCTTAAGGAGATTGAAACTCTTGCGGGAACAACGGCTTGCAAACCTGTCCAAATGGTAAAACTTAAAAATTGGGCACAGGAACAAGGCTGCTGGTACGATGATCGTAGCCTGTTTGGCGAATTCATAGATCGTGGGTCAGAAAATGAAGTGTATCTATCTCCTAATGGAATGGACATCGTCAAACTTAATGATTTCCGTTATTCAGATGATAACCTCACTTCTTTTTTTGAACGTATAAAGGCACATAACAAATACTTTGATGCTTGCCCCTATCGCATGATTGGTTTGGCTGAGAATCGCGATGGCAAAATATGTGCGGTTCTCGTACAACCATTTATTGCAAATGCTCGTCTTGCAACAAAGGAGGAAATACATGAAGAGTTTCTGCGTCTTGGTTTTCGGGCTGAGGATGACGGTGCGTACTACACCAACGGGCAGCACGACATCTTTGATGCCGTGGATGGTAATGTGTTAGTAGATGATGAGGAGCATTATTTCTTCATTGACACCATTATCTACGGGGCTGGTTTAGGCGGCCTTGATACATATAATAGCCTATCGCCTAGGGCACAATATTCAAATAAGGAGAACAACAACAGTACTGAAACTTGAATATCTATGATTAAGAATATTGCATTCGACTTGGGCGGAGTGGTACTGGCGCTCAGTTACGAACAGGCCGTGAAGCGGTTTGAGGAGGCAGGACTGAAGGATGCACGGCAACAGCTGGACGCCTTTGAACAGCGGGGCATCTTCGGCGACTTGGAGTCAGGACGTATTACTGCTGAGGACTTCCGTAGGGAACTGAGCAAGATGGTGGGCAGGGAACTGACCGCGGACGAGTGTTTCCAGGCCTGGCACGGATACGTAGATTACGTGCCCAAACGCAACCTGGAGGCGCTACTCAGTCTGAGGAAAAGGGGCTATCGGGTGTGTCTGCTGTCGAACACGAACCCTTACATGATGCAGTGGGCCAACAACGACTTCGACGGAGAGGGGCACCCCATCAGCTATTTCTTCGACGCCCTGTATCTGAGCTATGAATGCAAGGTCATGAAGCCACGACGCGAGATATTCGAGATGATGCTGCAAGGACAGCAATCTGTACCCGAAGAAACGCTCTTTGTGGACGATGGCCGAAGGAATGTTGAGATGGCAGCATCGATGGGCATGCACACCCTCTGTCCGCAAAACAATGAGGACTGGACAGAGGCACTGGAGACGTTGCTTAAGAACACGCCATAAAAACAAATAAACGCAGGAAAGATTTGGATATTTCGCAAATTATGACTATCTTTGCATGCAATAAGCAAAAGACAAGATAAAATGGACATTACAGAGAGATTTCTGAACTATACAAAATTCGATACACAGTCGGCTGAGGACAGCCAGACGGTGCCGAGTACAAGTAAACAACTGATATTTGCCGAGTACCTGAAGAAGGAACTGGAGCACGAAGGACTGGACGACGTAGAGATGGACGACAAGGGCTACATCTACGCCACACTGAAGTCGAACACTAAAGAGAAGGTGCCTACCATCGGCTTCATCTCACACTACGACACAAGCCCTGACTGCTCAGGAGCGGACATCAAGCCACAAATCGTAAAGAACTACGACGGAAGCGACATCGTACTGAGCGATGGCATCATCAGCAGCCCGAAGAAGTTCCCAGAACTGTTGCAACATGTGGGCGAAGACCTCATCGTGACAGACGGTACGACACTGCTGGGTGCCGACGACAAGGCGGGTATTGCCGAAATCGTACAGGCTATGGTGTACCTGCAGGAGCACAAGGAGATTAAGCACGGTAAGATTCGCGTGGCCTTTAATCCCGACGAGGAGATAGGCATGGGTGCCCACCACTTCGACGTGGAGAAATTCGGGTGCGAATGGGCCTACACGATGGACGGTGGTGACGTGGGCGAGCTGGAGTTCGAGAACTTCAACGCCGCTTCAGCCAAGATTACCATCAAAGGTGTCAGCGTTCACCCGGGCTATGCCAAGGGTAAGATGATTAACGCCAACGCACTGGCTGCCGAGTTTGCCAAGATGTTGCCAGAGGACGAGACGCCTGAGACCACTGAGGGCTATCAGGGCTTCTACCACCTGCTGGGCATCACGTCGAACATTGAGCAGGCCAAGCTATCGTACATTATCCGCGACCACGACCGCGAAGAGTTTGAAGACCGCAAGCGTTTCATACAGCGTTGTGCCGAGCAGATGAACGAGAAATACGGCGATGGCACGGTGGAATGCGTGGTCAGCGACCAATACTATAATATGAAGGAAAAGATTGAGCCCGATGCCATGCACGTCATCGACGTGGTGCTGAAAGCCATGCAGGAGGTGGGCGTCGGTCCGAAGGTGCGCCCCATCCGCGGTGGTACGGACGGTGCCCAGTTGTCGTTCAAAGGACTCCCCTGCCCTAACATCTTCGCTGGTGGCATCAACTTCCACGGTCCTTACGAATTCGTGCCCATCCAGTCGATGGAGAAAGCTATGCAAGTCGTTGTAAAAATCTGCGAATTAGTGGGAGAATATAATGGCTGAACTACCTACCATGATACAAGACCTGGCCCTGATACTAATCATGGCAGGTGTTGTGACGCTGGTATTCAAACGGCTGAAACAACCATTGGTATTGGGCTATATCGTGGCAGGATTCCTGGTATCGCCCCACATGCCATATACAGCCAGTGTGGCAGATATGGAGAATATCCACCTATGGGCTGACATCGGTGTGATGTTCCTGCTGTTCTCGCTGGGACTGGACTTCTCATTCAAGAAAATCCTGAAGATGGGTGCTTCGCCCATCATATCGACAATGACCATCATCTTCTCGATGTCGATGCTGGGTGTCTGTATGGGTCATGCCTTCGGCTGGTCGAAGATGGACTGCATCTTCTTAGGCGGTATGCTGGCCATGAGCTCTACAACGATTATCTACAAAGCCTTCGACGACTTAGGACTGCGCCAACAGCAATTTGCAAGCCTGGTAATGTCGGTGCTCATCCTTGAAGACATTCTGGCCATTGTGATGATGGTGATGCTGAGCGCCATAGCCTCGGGCAATAACCCTGACGGCGGACAAATGCTGGGCTCGGTGGTGAAGATAGGCTTCTTCTTGGTATTGTGGCTGGTAGTGGGCATCTTTGCCATTCCTATCTTCCTACGTTCCGTCCGCAAACTCATCAATGCCGAGGTGTTGCTCATCGTGTCGTTAGGACTATGCTGCGCTATGGCGGTATTCTCGACGAAGGTTGGGTTCTCGTCAGCTTTCGGTGCTTTCATCATGGGTAGCATACTGGCTGAGACGGTAGAGGCCGAAAAGATAGAAAAGCTGGTGGAACCTGTGAAGAACCTGTTCGGTGCCATCTTCTTCGTATCGGTAGGTATGCTGGTAGACCCGCAGATTCTGATAGATTACGCATTGCCCATACTAACCCTGGTGCTTACCATCCTGATTGGTCAGGCCCTGTTCGGCTCGTTGTCGTTCATGCTGGGTGGCGAGAGTCTGAAGTCAGCCATGCGTTGCGGTTTCTCGATGGCTCAAATCGGTGAGTTCTCGTTTATCATCGCATCGTTAGGCCTATCGTTAGGCGTCATCAGTAACTTCCTATATCCGGTAGTGGTAGCCGTATCCGTTATAACCACTTTCCTCACACCTTACATGATACGGCTTGCCACGCCGGCTTATGGTGTTATCGAAAACAAGCTGCCTAAGAGACTGATTAACACGCTCAACCAGTTGTCGATGAGTCATCCGAACTCGCAGAAAGAGAGCCTGTGGAAACGTCTGCTGACACAGATGGCTATGAACACTCTGGTCTATAGCATTCTGTCGTCTGCTGTGGTAGCCCTGATGTTCACCTTCGTATTGCCCTTTATGCGCAAGTTATTGCCTGGCTGGGAGTTGCACTGGTATGCCAACGCCATTACGGGTGTACTGACGGTACTGTTGATATCACCTTTCCTGCGTGCTATGGTGATGAAGAAGAACCATTCCGAGGAGTGGAAGGCGCTATGGGCCGAGAGTAACCGCAACCGTCTGCCACTACTGTTTACCATTCTGGTACGTGGCGTCATTGCTGTCAGTTTTATCTTCTACATCTGTCACTACCTAAGCCGTTTCAGCAATGCCGTGATGATTACGCTGGGCGTTGTGGCTCTCATCCTCATGATAGTGTCACGTACGGTGAAACGTCGTAGCATTGTATTGGAACGTTTGTTTGTCAACAATCTGCGCTCGCGCGACATTGAGGCGCAGGTGCGTGGCAAGAAGCGCCCTTTGTATGAGGGACGACTGCTGGATCGCGATATCCATATTGCCGACTTCGAAGTACCCACCAATTCCCTGTGGATGGGCAGTACGCTGAAGGAACTGAATTTAGGCAAGAGATATGGCGTGCATATCAGCAGTATTCTGAGAGGCGGATTCCGCATGAACATTCCTGACGGTGACTACGTGCTCTACCCCTGCGACCGCTTGCAAGTAATTGGTAGCGACGAACAGCTGGCCAAGTTCGGGCATGCCTTGGAAACAGATATCATCCAGGATGACCTTACATTGGAGAATCGCGAAATGAAGCTACGCCAGATTATCATCAGCGCTACGAGTCCCTTCGTTGGCAAAACACTGGAAGAGAGCGGCATTCGCAGTATCTACGGTTGTATGGTAGTAGGATTGGAAGAAGGAAAGGAGAACCTGTCGCCCGTTAATCCGAAGCGACATTTCCAAGAAGGGGATATCATCTGGGTTGTTGGCGAACAGGCGTCGCTTAATACCATTGTACAGCATTAGAGTAGCTGGAACGCTTATCGTACTTCAGGGCATCGGTAAGCGTTGCTGCATTACAACGGAACGAGAAGTTATAACTGGTATAAGGAGCCAGCACTACTGAGCACGACATGTTGAAACAGTGCAGGTCGCGACTGAGTGATGCCGTCGTCATAGAAATCTTCTTTGTCTCGAAGTCGTAGCCTGACGAGAACGAGATGTTCCAACCGTCAGACAGGCGGATGCTACCAGCAAAGTTCATGTTCTGCGTAAACTTATAAGGATAGCGCATGGTATCGTAATTAAAGGAACCGCTGGTATTCTCGCGCATGGTGATACCATAGCCAATGGTAAACGTCCAAGGTATCGAGAACTTCATGTAGCCATCCTCGTCAGTCTCGGCCATACCGGCATCCTTCTTCTCACCTGCATGCTTGGCAGCCTCCATTTCCGAGTCGATATTGGTGTCGACACCTGTATCATAGTCTTTCTTACCGTCTTTGCCGTCCTTATCTTTATCCTTGTCCTTATCGGACTTCTTACCAAGAATCCAATTGATGAAGTTCATTACCTTCTTGTTGTCGAGGCTATACGACAGGTTCTTCGACATACCCTGGAAACGACCGAAACGGCCCTTGCTATACTCTGTTCGCGTACCGATATAAGGCTTGGCACCTACAGAGTCGGCCTCGTAAGCATACGTTGCAAAGCGTGCATTGAGGTTGAATGTCGTATTCTTGCCTAACTTCAGACGGATATTGGTATTCAGGTCACTCCAAGGACGTTCCTTGGCAGCAATATCGTACGACATGTTGGCACTCAACTCATCGATCAGGCTAACCTTCACGAGTGAGTCCTCCTTGTTGCGCCACTTCATCTCGACATTGTTCGAGATAGACATATTGATGCTACCGCTCATATTCTTGCTGGGCGGACTATACATAGAGCCCGTATAAGGCGAATACTCTACCAGCGACACATTACCATCGGCATCGGTCTTCAGATAGGTGTCATAGTAGCCATAGCGCGAAGCACCGAAACTTGGCGTATAGCTGAAGGATACGGTAGGCGTGAAGACGTGACGGATACGGTCAATCCTGCTACCGAAAATCTTACGGTTAGGAATGAAGAAACCGTAGAGTTTCGTGGTAGCACTCAGGCTGGTATTCCAGTCGTACATATTGAAGAAACCCTGTACGGTATCAACGACTTCCTTCTGTTTGTCGATATCCCACGAACGCTTATACTTCTGCGTCAACATCTTGTCGTTGAAATTGAAGGCTGCCGTCAAATTCAGATATTTCAGGACGCTGAAACTAAAGTCTGTCTTGATGACATGACTGAAACCATTCTTCCAGTCCTTCGTCAGACTCGACTTCATCAGCTTGTCTTCCTTCGTCGAGATACGGTTCTCCAAATGTCCGGTATAGGTGAACGAGATTTTCTCGTACCAACGATCCTCACCAACCTTTTTCTTGCGTTTGAAGGGATAACGTTTCGACATCGAGATGGTTACGTTAGGCAGAGTAAGCGTCACAATGGAGTCACGCATATTCTGCGTGGCATTGACATCCGTCGACACACTCAGTCCGATATTGCTGAACGTAAAGCCCATAGAAACTGAAGAGGTACGGGTGGTCTGGGTACGGGCCTGAGGATTATACATCGACGTCAGGTTGTTCTGTTCGAAACTTGAAGTTGCATAGTTCACGCTGGCTCGTAACGTACGGTATGGAATTGCCTTAGCATCCTGCGAATGAGTCCATTGCAATTTAAAACTCGTGGTCTTTGTATAGTCCGGCATATTCTTTTCGCCTTCTATCGTAGTCTGATAGTCGAACAGGAACGAACCGCTAAACTTATAGCGCTTTCTGTAGTTCGAAGCGGCCTTGATACCCCACGAACCCTTGGTATAAATCTCACCCAACAGCTTCAGGTCCATTTTGTCGTTGATGGCAAAATAATAACCGCCATCGCGCAGATAGAAGCCTCGCGAGGTTTCGTCACCATATGTTGGCATGATAAAACCACTGGAGTAGCTCTTAGTGAACGGGAAGAAACCATAGGGAACGGCAAGAGGCAACGGCACGTCGCACACCACCAGATAGGTAGGACCGAACACGACATCCTTGCCAGGACGCACCTTGGCACGCGACATAGCAAAATAGAAATCGGGATGTGCCAAATCACAAGTGGTATAGCGTCCATGATAGAGGAACATATCGCCATTGGCACCGCGCTTCGAAATCTCAGAAGTCATGAAACCGTCGTCCTGCTGGGTATAGGCATTATTAATCAGACCTTTCTTCGTCTTGAAGTTAAAGGCCATCGTATCAGTCTCGTAAGTATCGTTACCCATCTTAAAGATAGGCGTGCCATACTTCTTTCCTGTGGTATCGCGCGAACCTGTTGCATGCACCAGACTGGAGTCCATCGACATGAAGACCTGGTCGCTCTGCAAGTCCATATTCTCGTATTTCACATGCGAATTACCATAGAGACGGGCCAAACCTGTAGAAGCCTCGTATGTCATCGAGTCTTCAGCCGAATACTCCACAGGGGCATCGATACCGTTCTTGCGCTGACGATTAAGCGAATCGGCATACAAGGAGTCGTCAATAGCCTTGTTACGTTTCCAAATGGCCAAATGCAACGAGTCCATACCCACCGTATCGGCAAGCACGGAATCCTTCAGAACGACTGAATCGACAGGCAACGAATCTCTGAGTGCTGAATCTATGGGTAATGAATCCAAGGATACTAAATTTCGGGGTAATGTATCCTGTGGAACGGAGTCTACGGCAACACTATCTGCAGCCCCACTCGTGCCTAAAAAGCGCAAATGAGGCACCTCTGCCATAATGAAAATCATGACAAAAAGCAGCAGAAATATGAGCGTTTTTCTTCTCACGGCTGCAAAATTACAAATAATTTGCCGAATAACGCCAGCCTTTCGTGCATTTAACGTAAATTATTACGAAATATCAATCGAAACGTTCTGACCAGGAAAGGAATTTCTTGACACCTTCATGGCCGAATTTCTCAAGTGACTGGGCTGTTTCCAATACGCTGCGGACGTGGTCTGGGGCTGATTTTGAATAGAATTTGTCGGCATAACAGACTATCTGTTCCTCCAAAGTCTCGGGTTCATAGCCAGGCAGACCAGTACCCGTGTGTCGTTCGCAGACGCGTGCATGACGTTCAAAACCCTCTTGGCGCAACATCTCACCACCAATCACACCATGACGGATATAGGGTTCCGTACCATGACAATGAATACTGGGGGCATCACAACGGCAGATACCGATGTCGTGCAACATGGCAGCCTCCTCCAAAAACTGGACGTCGACGGGTAGTTCCTTGTGTTTCTTGGCTATCTGAAGACAACGGTCAGCCACCTGACGACTATGCTTCAGCAACAGCTGACGCAAAGCATCGTTCTCAGGGTAGTACTTATTTATAATAGATAAATAGTCCATTTTCACTCAAATGTGTTATATTTGCTTGCAAAGTTAAGAAAAAGTTTAGAGTTTTAGACTGAAAGTTAAGAGATTTTTTATACTTTTGCACAATAAAAACAAAGATTATATGAAAAGAAGTCTGTTCCCCCTCCTACTATGCCTGCTATCTCTACACGTTTTAGCCCAGCAAAAACATCAGTTATGAACAGACGCCTGAAATATTCAGGTTGGTAGAAGGAGCCCGTAGGGATGCCCGCACCACGAACAGGAAGGCCAAGGAGTATGCCATCAATCGTGTCATCTGCGGACGTCACTGGAAGAGCGACATAGATGCCTCACTGGTAGAGGCCACAGCCATGATGAGTCGTCTGCTATCGAATGCGGCCTTCCTTGAACAATTAGAAAAGGCGCGCAAAGAATATGCACGCCTTCGTAAGGATTAATAAGTATTAGTCACTTATTACTTTTCACTTCTTTCGATCCAACCGAGGTTGTCACCACGACGCACCTTGGCACCCTGCTTGGCAGCTACTTCAACAAGTTTACCACCCAATGCGGCAGGAATAGGAACGATTTCGCCCCAAGGAGCCTGGATGTAGCAGAACGTGTCGCCTTCCTTGTACTGCTGGCCAACGAAAGGCTCAAGACAAGGTTCGCAAGCACCTTCGCCTGAGAACTCGTAGTACACCTGTCCTGCAATAGGAGCCGTCAAGGCATCGGCCTTAGCATGCTTGAAGGCTGCCAGTTCCTCGGGCTTCATCTTCGAGCCACCAATCTTAGCATCCTTAGCCTTCTGGATGTCGGCCAACAACTGCTTCTTGGCCTGACCACTCTTGAACGGACGGTACTGCTCGGGGTGCATAGCCAGTTCGAACAGCTCTTCGTTGTCCTGTCCATAGTCCCAGCCATTCTCGTCCATCTCCTTCTTGAAGCCGTCGAGGGCATTAGGAATGAGGGTATGAGGATCGGCATCGGTAAACTCGCGGTTCTGCTTCTTAGCCAATTCAATGAACTCGGGATCGATGGTGCCAGGTACCTTACCGCTCTTACCCAGAATCATGCCCCAGATGGCATCGTCCATCATGACGTAACGGCCCTTGCCCTGTTCCATGGTGAGCAGGTTCATGAGAGCGATATTCTTCGTGTACTGCGAGAACGGCGTTACCAATGGGGGATAACCAACGCGTGGCCATACATACTCAACCTCGTTGAACAGCTTCACCAGCATGTCGTCCATCGAAAGTGTAGCCTCGCCCTTCTTCTCACGCAACTTATTTATCATGGTCTGGATAGGACCAAGGTCAGCCATCATTGAACCCATCATACCACCGGGCAGACCACTGCCGAGCAACAGGCTCGACATGTGCTTGTTGGCGGGATTGATAAAGTAACCCAACCAATCGTCAATGAACTCCTGAGTCAGACTACGTGCCTGCATATACGCGTTCATATTAATATCAGCTACCTCGAAGCCTTCATTCTTCAACATGGACTGTACGGAGATAATATCAGGATGTACCTTACCCCAAGACAATGGTTCGATAGCAGTATCAATAATGTCGGCACCATTGTTACAAACCTCCAGGATAGAAGCCATAGACAGACCGGGACCAGAATGGCCGTGATACTGGATGATGATGTCTGGATGCTTAGTTTTAATCGACTTCGTCAGCGCACCGAGCAAAGCGGGCTGTCCGATACCAGCCATATCTTTCAGACAGATTTCCTCGGCACCAGCAGCAATTACCTCGTCGGCAATAGCGCTATAGTATTCAACGGTATGCACAGGACTGGTGGTAATACACAGCGTAGCCTGCGGAATCATACCAGCGGCCTTGGCCCACTTGATAGAGGGGATGATGTTACGCGTGTCGTTTAAACCACAGAAGATACGGGGAATATCCACACCCTGCGCCTTCTTCACCTTATACATCAACTCGCGCACGTCGTCGGGCACGGGATACATGCGCAGCGCATTCAGACCACGATCCAACATGTGGGTCTGGATGCCCACCTCGTTGAAAGGCTTACAGAAAGCACGCACGGCCAGATTGGGGTTCTCGCCAGCCATGAGGTTCACCTGCTCGAAGGCACCACCGTTGGTCTCCACACGGGCAAAGCAACCCATATCGATAATAGCGGGGGCTATACGCTCCAACTGGTCCTTACGAGGCTGAAACTTACCTGACGACTGCCACATATCGCGGTAGACGAGACTAAACTTGATTTTCTTCTTCATAATAATAAGACTTTATTGCATTTGTTTTTGCAAAGGTACAAAATAAAGTGAAAAGTGAAAAACGAAAAGTGAAAAATTTGCTACCGCATTGTTATTTTTCGCTTATTATTTGTATCTTTGCAGGCAAAATCAATCAATATGATGAAGAAAATGCTCTTATTTGCCATCATTGCCGTACTCATAGCGGCCTGTGGCAGCAAGCAACCGAAAAAGGACATAGTGCCCAAAGATGCCATCAGCATGTATAAGAGCATGCCTGGCGATTCGGCTCTCTACGGACTGGCCTGCGACGGTTGCACGGACTCCATCCTCGTGTTCCTCCCCTACTCTGGCGGTGATCCTGACACATTCGACATCATCAACTGCCGTCAACAACATCGTCTGTATGGACGTCCGCACATCGGTGACGCACTGGCTGTGATGCTCAATCCCGAGAACCACAAGGAGGCAAGCTGCGTCATCAACATCGGTACGCTGGTAGGACAATGGTGTTACATGGCCGAACCTACGTTGCGCACTATCGACGGCAGGACACCACCAGTGCCCGACAGTATCCTCAAGAAGATTATGATTCCCGTGGAATATAGTCTGAAACTAAAGGCGGACTATACAGCAACGATGAGGGGCAATAGAAACAATATGGGCAAGAACAGAAACGCACAGTCGTTGGCCGTCTATCCCGAGATTCATCGCTATACGGATTGGTATCCCTTCAACGGTCGACTCATTTTGCATGCCGATACAATTGCAGGATTCACGCAGGAAGGTGACAAGCCCATAACAGATACTGCAGAGATTGTACTGCTGAGACGCGACACGCTGATTCTGCGTATAGGCGACAAAGAGCAATCGTACTATCGGAAGATAGAAACAGAAAATACAATAGGACAATAGCAATTGCTAATAGTCAATAGCTAATAAAGGCGACCACTCATCACGAGCGGTCGCCTTTCCTCTTGACTTGTCTTATTAATAGAACTTAAAGTAGTTTTTGGCGTTATTATATGAGATGTCCTCAACCATCTTACCCAGCAATTCACGATCGTCGGGCAGCAGACCCTTTTCCACGTCGTTACCCAGCAGGTTGCAAAGGATGCGACGGAAGTATTCGTGACGCGGATAGCTCAGGAACGAGCGGCTGTCGGTAAGCATACCAACGAAGCGACTCAGCAAGCCGAGCACTGAGAGGGCGTTCATCTGTTTAATCATGCCATCCATCTGGTCATTGAACCACCAACCTGAACCAAACTGAATCTTGCCAGGTTCACCTCCCTGGAAGTTACCGAGCATGGTAGCGATGACCTCGTTGGCGCATGGATTCAGCGTATATAATATAGTACGCGTGAGCTTGCCTTCCATATTCAGTCTGTTCAGGAACTTCGACATAGCCTTGGCGGTATTGAACTCACCGATACTATCAAAGCCTGTGTCAGGACCAAGCTGGTTATACATAGCGGTATTGTTGTCGCGGATAGCACCGTAGTGGAACTGCTGAGTCCAACCGGCATCAGCATCCATCTCAGCCATCACGGTCAGGAAACAGTTCTTATACTGACGGACCTCATACTGAGACAGCTGCTGTCCGCGCATAGCCTTCTCGAAAATGGTCTCAATCTGCGAGTCAGTGTACTCCTCGTCGTAGAACTCCTCGATACCATGGTCAGAGAGCTTCGAACCCTGAGCCTCGAAGAACTCGTGGCGCTTCTTCAGAGCGTCAACCATATCAGTAAACTTGGTGATGCTGACGCCACTGACATTCTCCAACTGATTGACATAAGCACTAAATTCAGGCTTCTCGATGTTCATAGCCTTGTCGGGGCGCCATGCGGGAATCATGATAGGATCATCATCGGCCTTATGCTTGGCATACTCGATATGGTTGTGCAGATCATCAACAGGATCATCGGTAGTACATACGCACTCAACGTTATAGTGCTTCATCAAGCCACGGGCTGAGAACTCGGGCTGCTTCAGCTTCTCGTTACACTCGTCAAAGATTTCGCGAGCGGTCTTGGGGCTCAACAGCTTCTCAATACCGAAAGCGGTCTTCAGCTCCAGATGCGTCCAGTGATACAGAGGATTGCGCAAAGTGTAGGGCACGGTCTCAGCCCACTTCTCAAACTTTTCCCAGTCAGAAGTGTCCTTACCAGTGCAGTACTTCTCGTCTACGCCGTTGGTACGCATGGCGCGCCATTTATAGTGGTCACCACCCAGCCAAAGCTCAGTGATGCTCTTAAACTTGTGGTCATTAGCCACCATTTCAGGAATCAGGTGACAGTGATAGTCGATAATCGGCATCTTAGCCGCATGGTTGTGGAAGAGATCCTGAGCGACCTCAGTCTCTAACACGAAATTCTTGTCGTTGAATGCTTTCATTACACGTGTTTGTTTTAGATAATTTGTTTGAATTTTGTGCAAAGATAGCTAAAAGATTCGAGATATTCGGTTTTTTTCTCCTTTTTTACTGAAAAATCCACGTAAACGTTCTCAATAATTTTGGAGAAAACAAAAATTTGTCATACCTTTGCAGAACAATTTACGAAAATCAAAAAATATAAAAGATATGCACAAGTTTATTTCACTCTTATTCGTGAGCCTGCTCTTCTGCTCTGCCACGGTTTTGGCCGAGGATGTCAAGAAGAGCGAATTGCACAAACAAGCCGAAAGTATCGATGTCAAGGAGAATATTGCCAAAGCGCGTTCGACGTACATCCATGCCTTCAACGACTACGCCAACCGCGGCGAAATCAAGTTGGCCACAGAGTGTGCCACAAAGGCTACGGCACTCTACTATCGTGAGAACTTCTGGCAAGAGGCTTTTGACCTGTTGCGTCGTGCTGACCAGGTCATCAGCAGTTCAAGTCTGTCGACACCTGAGCGCGCTGGTAACCACTACTGGGTAACCAAAGAACGTTTCCAGATGTACATGAAGATGCACCGCGCCGAATCGGCCAAGGAGCATCTGAATGCTATGGACAATCAGGCCAACCTATCGGGCGACGAAGCGCTGAAGAACGACCTTCTGTACTCAAAGACCATCTATCACTACACCTTTGGCCAGACCTCTCAAGGCAATGCAGTATTCAAGGAGATGGTGGGTAAACTGACTGCCAGTAAGGAATATGACAAGGTGGACGAGGTGTACCAGACGCTTATCGCCAATGGTCGTAAGAGCAACAATGCCAGCCTGGTGGCACAGTCGTACAGCAACTATCTGGCGTGGAAGGACTCGACCAACGCCATGAAGCATGCCGACGAAATAAAGGCGCTGAAGGATCAGATTGCTGCCAACGAAGCTGAGATTGCCGACAAGGACAGCTCGCTGACCGCCCGCTGGGTGTTCATTGTTGGTCTGCTTGTTCTGGCCGGTGCACTGGCTGCCGCACTTGTTCTGGGTGCTGTGGTACTGATGCGTTACATCCTGCAGACGAAGAAACAGAAGAAGGTGATTGAACTGGCTAACGACAGCAATGCGCTGAAGGCTAAGTTCATCAGCAACATGTCAGCCCAACTGGAGCCCACGCTAAAGAAACTGGATAGCAGTCAACCTGAGGTACAGGCTCTGCTTGACTTCTCGAAACACGTTCAGACACTGAGTGAGTTGGAGAATACCAATGATGAACTGGAGATGGAAGAAGTCCAGGTGCAGCAGTACTGCGAGGAGCTGATGAACCAGATTCGCGGCACGGAGAAAGAGGAGGTACAACTCGTAATCAATGCACCGAAGATGAGCGCACTAATCTACCGTCCATACGTCAGCCACATCCTGACACACCTGCTGAAAAACGCTGCCGAATATACACCTGCTGAGGGCAAGATTACCATCGAGTTCAAGAAGCGCGGCCAGCACAAGATAGAGTTCCACGTGTCGGACACGGGCAGCGGCATTCCAGAAGAGAAACGCGAAGACGTGTTCAAGCCGTTCCTTGAAATCCACGACCTGACTAAGGGCGACGGACTGGGACTGCCCACATGCAAACAGATGGCATTGAAGATGGGCGGTGACCTGACCATCGATGCCGATTACATCCGCGGCACCCGCTTCGTACTGGAACTAAAGGCATAATCAGAACATCTGACGATTCATCATACGCTGCTCTGCAAGGGCAGCGTATTTTGTTCCCGGCTGTCCGTAGTTGGCATACGGATAGATTGAGATACCACCACGTGGGGTGAACAACCCGATAACCTCAATATACTTAGGTTGCATCAGCCGCACCAGATCCTTCATAATAATGTTCACACAATCCTCATGAAAATCGCCGTGATTGCGGAACGAGAAAAGGTAGAGCTTCAAACTCTTCGACTCCACCATCCTGTCGGCAGGAATATACGCGATTTTGATTTCCGCAAAGTCTGGCTGACCAGTAATGGGACACAGACTGGTAAACTCAGGACAGTTGAACTGCACCCAATAGTCGTTGTCCTTATGCTTGTTTTCAAACGTCTCTAACACCTCTGGCGCGTACGTCATCTTGTATTCCGTCTTGCGGCCTAACTGCTGTAGGCCCTCATTTTCTCTTGCCATAGTTCTCTATTTATTTTTTCGACATTTCGTTATTTCGATATGTCAGATTAGATTTTCAGAATATTAAAAATGTTGTAGTTAATATCATGGTCGAACACATCCTCGTGGTCGTGTTTCTTCGTAAACTCGACGACACGGATGGTGATGGGCAACACCACGATTTCGTATAGTGTCTTCAGCGTCACCTGACTAATCATCAGCGACGGCATCTCTTCCCAGGGGATGACGCCTCCCAAGGCCAAAGGGAAGAAAATGATGGAGTCGGTCAGTTCACCAAATACCGTGCTCAGTACCGCACGCGCTGAAAACGACCGCGCAAATGCTATGCCCGATTGTCCCGCGTCCGTTTGTGCTTCGCGATTCTGTCGCGATGACAGTTTCATCTTCGACATGACGTAAGCATTGATAAACGAAC
This sequence comes from uncultured Prevotella sp., assembly GCA_946404405.1. Lineage (GTDB taxonomy): Bacteria > Bacteroidota > Bacteroidia > Bacteroidales > Bacteroidaceae > Prevotella. The sequence goes on along the minus strand of CAMJDL010000008.1, from coordinate 69,567 downwards.
CGGCAATGAATGCGATGAACGATGCTGCGGCAATTCTCGGCGCCAAACCGAAGATGGTATGGAATCCTTCGTCACCATGCCAATATGGAGCACCAGGAATCCAGTCGGCAATGGCTCCCATGATGACGAAGAAGAAGTTCATGGCGAACCCCATCCAGATGAGCATACGCGTACGACCATAGCCCCACACCTCGCACACCACGTCGTTGATGATGTACGACACGGGGAACACAATGATACCCGCCGTCAGGTTGATAGGTCCGAACGATAATTGCTTTGTCTCCAATACGTTTGCCGTAATCAGGCAGACGCAAAACAGTGTGCCGAAAAGCATAAACAGCACGCTGACGCGTTTCTTTTCTTGTTCCATTTTGTTCTTGTTTTGTTAAAGGGGGTTCGGCCATCGCCCGGCCTACACAAGTACCCCTAAAGTTGAGAGCAATTGAACAATGTTCGAATTGCCGAGACGCATGGTACTCGTGGCCATGCCCACAAGTACCCCTACGTTTTGGCCGACAAAGGTACGAAGAAAAAGTGAGCCAACCAAACAGTTGACTCACTTTTTATCATTATCGGCTCTTTTTACTTGTCCTCAGCGGGCTTTGCAGCTGGCTTTTTAGGAGCAGCAGCCTTCTTGGCGGCAGGTTTCTTAGCCGCAGGCTTCTTGGCCTCCTTAGGTTCTAACTTCTCCAGACGAGCCTTCAGACGAGTAATCTCCTTATCCTTCATCTCAATCTCGTCACCCTGGTTGCGGATGGTCGTCAGAAGGGCATTGAGCTCATCGTTTTCAATCTCAGGTGGATAGAGGGCATTGACTCTGTTGATGAAGTCGCCAAGGATGTTCATGTAGTTAGTGAAAGCATCAAACGGTCCGCTATAGATACCACGGTCCAGACCAACATTCGAGGGCTTCGTGGTCATGAAGCGGAAGTTATTCGAGGCCTGCAGATAATCCCAATCCTGATTGATGCGTGGATCATCGGCAATGCGCAAACGGTCAGCAACCGAATAGAGCTTATTGAAAGCCTCACGCTGCATGGCGTTACCCAGCCAGCACGAGCAGTCGCGCTCTTCGTCGACCCATGACAGGGTGTCGGGTACGTCGATAGCACCTACGCTCTTCACCTTCATACAAATCTCGGTAGGTGTTGAGAACGTAATACCCTTCTCCTTAGCACAGGCTGGCAGAGCCTTCAGGAAGTCGAGGATATTCGACGACAGGGGCTGTGCGATACCCAAAGCAGAGAGTTCCATGAAGATGTTGATAATCTGTTCCTCCTCTGGGAACTTGGCAATACGGTCAATGTATGCATCGGCAAACAAAGGATAGCCCTCCCAATCAGGATTATTGAAGCGCAACGAGATGTCATCAGAGAGTTCAACGTCACGGAGCAACAGTTTCAGGTTCGGAGCGATGTTACAATTATAGACGTAGTGCGGCGACTTCCAGCCCAGCACGTGCTTGGCACCCTCAGTCAACATGCCTTTGAAGCCCAAGGCGGCAATCTGACCACCAATATCGTCAGAGTAGATAAGCGACGAGTTGCGGGCCACCGTCGGCTTCTTGCCAAACAGTTCCTCAATCTTTGCCATCTGCTTCTTCACGTCGAGGGCGAAGGTCTCCTCGTTGGCCAGCGATGACAGACCGTGAGAATAAGGCTCGGCCAGGAACTCTACACAACCGGTCTGGTTCAGCTCCTGCAACTTGGCAATGACCTGGGGAGCGTGGAACTCCAACTGTTCGATGCCCGTACCGGAAAGCGAGAAGGCTACCTTGAAATAGTCGCCATGCTCCTTAATCATCTCGCCAATGGCTGTCAGCGCCGGCATATACGAGCGGTTGGCAATGTCGGTGATACTACGCTCGTTTTCGTAGTCATCATAATAATAATGATCGGTACCGATATCGAAGAAACGGTAACGCTTCAGATGAATAATCTGATGTATCTCGAAATATAAACAAATCGTTTTCATAATTTTTATTTTTCGTTATTACGTTATTTCGTTATTACGTTATTTCGAAGGGGGATGCTAAACTTCCCATCCGAGGGTTCTCTTATAGAGGGTTGCAATCCAGGCACCGACCTTCTCCCACGTGATCTGGTCGACCTCGCGCTTGCCTTCCTCCTTGAGGTAGGTAAACAGCGAATCGTTGGCACAGATGGAGTAGATGGCATCGGCAAGGGCGTGGATGTCCCAATAGTCGACCTTGATACAGTTGGTAAGAATCTCTGCACATCCCGACTGTTTCGAGATGATAGAGGGCGTGCCACACTGCATGGCCTCCAGTGGCGAGATACCGAACGGTTCGGAAACCGAAGGCATCACATAGACATCGGAGTCCTTCAGACACTCATAGACCTGTTTGCCGCGCATGAATCCGGGGAAGTGGAAACGGTCGGCGATGCCACGCTCTGCAGCCAGATGAATCATGGCGTCCATCATGTCGCCCGAACCAGCCATACAGAAGCGTACGTTGCGGGTACGACGGATCACCATGTTAGCAGCCTCGACGAAGTACTCAGGACCCTTCTGCATGGTGATACGTCCGAGGAACGTCACCACCTTGTCTCGGCCGGTATGGTCAGGACGTGGAATGGCCTGATACTCATCGGGCAATGGATACACAGCATTATGAACGGTGTAACACTTACGCGGATCTTGATGATACTGGTTGATAACCGTCTGGCGCGTCAGCTCCGACACACACATAATGCAGTCGGCATTGTCCATACCGTTCTTCTCAATCGAATAGACGGTGGGGTTCACCTTACCACGCGAGCGGTCGAAATCGGTAGCATGAACGTGGATGCATAACGGCTTGCCACTCACCTGCTTAGCATGGATGCCAGCAGGATAGGTCAGCCAGTCGTGAGCGTGGATAATGTCGTAGTCGAGCGTACGAGCCACAACACCGGCAATAATCGAATAGTTATTGATTTCCTCGTGCAGATTGCCAGGATAGCCGCCAGCAAACTCCATAGCACCCAGGTCATTGATATGCATGTAGTTGAAGTCGGCATACAGGTGGTCACGCAGACGGAAATAGAGGCCAGGATCCATGATGTTGCCCACACGCTCGCGAACATATTCAGCTGACACGTCGCGATAGGCAATGGGAACAGCATTCATAGCCACAATCTGACAAGCGGAACGGTCTTCATCGCCAAAGGGTTTGGGCAGACATAGAGTGATGTCCATATCGCCCTGGGCATGCAAGCCCTGCGAGATACCATAGTTAGCAGTAGCAAGTCCACCGAATACGTGAGGAGGATACTCCCATCCAAACATTAAAACTTTCATAGCGTCTCCTCCTTATTTATTTTTGATACGAATACTTCTCCAACAACTTCACCGCACGCAGGATTTCGGCCACATTCATGGCGAAAGCCATTGCACCGCGTCCATTGAAGGGCGGATTACCGTCGAACAGTTCACTAATAGTTCCCAAAGCGTGGTAGTCCATCTCTTCCTCATAGCCCACCATGTGGCGCTCAATAAACGAGAGACGGGTACGCTTGAAGAGTTTCAGGCTGGCCTCAATATAGAAGCCGCCAAGCCAAGGCCATGCCGTACCTTGGTGGTAGGCATAGTCACGCTGCGTCTGCGGACCAACATACATGGGGTTGTAACCACCGCTCTTAGGCGATAGCGAACGCAGACCCTTTGGTGTCAGCAGTTCACGCGTACATATATCCAATACGCTCTTCTTCTGATCCTGATTGAGTGGCGAGTAGTCGAAGGCCACAGGGAATATCATGTTCGGACGAACACTCCAGTCCATCATCGTGCCGTCCACATAGTCGAGCAGGTAGCCATACTCGTTCATGAAGGTGTCGACGAATGATGTCTTACAGAGTTCTGCCTGTTTCTCCAACTTCTCAGCAAATTTCTTGTCACCCATTTCAGCCTCCAGCGAAGCACAGAACTTCAGGGCGTTATACCATAGTGCGTTGAACTCAACAATATATCCGGAACGGGGCACAACGGGTTTGCCGTTAGCCGTAGAGTTCATCCATGTGATGGCTTTGTCACGTCCATTGGCATACAGCAGTCCGTTGTCGTCCAGTCGCATATTGGGATGACCGTCGGTCAGGATATACTTCACGATATCCTTCACCAGTTTGCCATACTTCTTATAGCCCTGCTCCCTGCCAGCCTCCTTAGCATACTGCTGGATAGCCCAGATAGCCCACAACGGCACGTCGGGATGCTCTACCTCGTATAGCTTCACGCTCAGAGGTTTGTCGTCCATAAACTCGCGCAGTCCCTTTTCAGCGGTCTTCATCACCAGCTCGAAATAGTCCTGCTCGCCTATGGCTAACGTCAATCCTGGCAGAGCGATAAACGTATCACGGGCACGTGCCTTGAACCAAGGATAGCCTGCCAACAGATAACGGTCGTCATTAGCTTTGCGGTTATGGAACTGATGGGCAGCCGTCACCAGACAATGATAGAAATTGTCGCGAGGCACGCGCTGTTCCACCTCTTTGTCGAACAAAGCCTTCAGCGTTGATGTCTTGATAGCCGATGTAGAACCCGAGAATACGATGCTTTCGCCCTTCTTGATACTCATCTCGAAGTAGCCGGGCACGTAGAGGTCTTCGTTCGAAGCATAACCACGTTCCTGCTCCTTGGGGTACTCTACGCCACGATACCAGTCTGGCTGGAACACGAATTCGTTCTTCTTCGAGAACTGCATGTACAGGTCGGGATAGCCAGCATACATACATGTCTTGATACCGTTGTCCGTAGGATGGTATTCACGCGAAGCCGTCGAGTTCTCGTGTGTGAACTGACGAACGGAGCGGAAGGCCAGGAACGGACGGAAACGAAGTGTGGTGGCCGAATGGGCATCAACCAAGGTGTAACGAATCAGGATGCGGTCCTCGTAATGATGGAACACCACTTCCTTCTTCAACAACACGCCACCCACACGATAAAGCGTGGTAGGCACAACATCACAACTAAACTCGCGGATGTACTTATGACCCTTAGGACTGTAGTTGTTGCCCTGATACTTGTGGAGTCCGAGATTGAACTCAGCACCGTGTTGAATCACCGTACAGTCGAGCGACGAGAGCAACACATGGTTATCATCGTCCAACTCTGGTACGGGAACAACGAGCAGACCGTGATACTTGCGCGTGTTACAGTCTACAAGCGTAGAAGCACTGTAGGCGCCAGAACGGTTTGTTCGAAGCAATTCACGACGGAGCGACTCCTCCAAGTTGGTCATTACCGCTTTTTCAAATCGTAAATAACTCATAGTTCCTTATTTCTATTTTATCAATTATGTTTTAGGAATATTTTAATTTTCCCCAAAGATAGACATTTTTCACGGTACTACAAAATAAAACGGGCATTTTTTTTCAAAAACACCCGATTTTTCTTTATTTTGACCATTTTTTAGTCTGGAATGAGGAAATTAATGACTTCTTGCTCTACTGTTATGCGATAAGAACCCACTGGTGTTCCAAGCAGTCGACCGTCCACTCCGACCAGCGCATGTTTGGCCTCTTCAACCATCACTTCACGGGTACGGTAGGGATGCACGGCACGGTGGTTAAGGAAACGTCCCGTGATGAGCAGCCACAAGCCTGCAAAAACCTGTAAAATCTCCGTATGGTAGATCATCGACACGTCGAGCATACCATTATACGGCACAGCACTCGGTGTCTGTCCATAGCCTGGACCACTACCTACGCACATCGTCATCACCTTACGGTTGACCTCGTCACTATTGATACGGACATGCATCTTATAGTCCATCCGATGGAATATCATCAGGAAAATGGACACAGTGAACGAGAGTGTCCGTGACCCCAGTAGCGAATGGGCCTGTCGGCGCAGATTCATCACGTCGGCAATAAGTCCGATATTGATGCAGTTCATGAAGTAACGATGGCATTGTTCGCCCTGCTTGTTCTGATAACGGATACAGCCCAGGTCTATCGTGCGCACACGATGCTTCATGAGCCAGTCAACCGTCTGTTCCAGGTTACCCTCCTTGAAGTCCCAATAGCGTGCAAAGTCGTTCAGTACGCCATTGGGAATGACACCCAAGGCGATTGAATCGCGCACCTGTTTTTCTTCGTTCATCAGGCAGTTGACAGCATCGTTCAGCGCCGAGTCACCACCCACAATGATGATGGTCTTATAGCCATTATGGATGAGCATGGTGACCAGTCGTTCCACACTATCGCTTGACTCGCTCTGCACGAAATCGTACAGCACGCCTCGCTCATCCAGCACGCGTTGGATTTTCTCACGCTGCTTTGAGCCTTTTCCTTTAGGACAATACAGGATGCCCCACCTTGTATTCGCTTCGCTCATAAATGAGAAATTAGAGATGATAAATGAGAGATGTGATTACTTCTGCCATGCTGTCAGAATTTCGTTTATTTTCACGTCCATCGGAAGAAGGGCATCAATCCAGTGAATCTTAAAACCCCGACGTTCCATACCTCGGAACCACGTCATCTGACGCTTGGCAAACTGATGGATAGCAATCTCCAAACGTGTGAACATCTCATCGTAGGTCGTCTTGCCCACGATATATTCCGTCACGAATTTATATTCCAATCCGTAATAGATCAGGTCTTCAGCCGGTATGCCTTCAGCTAACAGTCCTCTGACCTCATCTATCATACCCTCCTTCAGACGCGCCTTCAATCGTCGGGTAATCTTTTCACGACGCGCTTCGCGGTCGATGTTCACACCGATAATCAACGACTCTACAGGCGGCAACTCACGACGGGGCACAGGATGCTCAAGATTATAGGTCTCAATCTCAATAGCACGAATGGCTCTTTGACAGGAGTCCACATCCGTCTTGTTGTGCATCGTAGAACTGTTTTTTGCCTTCAGTTCTACCAGCATCTGGGTGAGCTCGTCGAGCGACTTGCCTTCCAGTCGTGCCCTCAATTCAGGATTCTGAGGCACCGGCGATAGTTTGTAGCCCTTCAGCACGGCTTCGATATAGAGTCCTGTACCGCCACAGAGAATGGGTATCACTCCCCTACTCCTGATATCTTGATAAGCATCGTAGAAGTCCTGCTGATACTGAAACAGATTGTATTTAGTACCAGGTTCGCAGATGTCGATGAGGTGGTAAGGGATGTCGACGGCTAAACCATCTACCACAGGACGATAGTCCGCCAGGTCCTTACCTGTTCCAATGTCCATACGGCGGTACACCTGACGTGAGTCGGCAGAGATAATCTCTCCACCAATCTGTTGCGCCAGAGCGGCAGCCAATGGTGTCTTGCCACTGGCTGTCGGTCCGAGTATGGTAATCATGTTCTGCATCTGCAACTCTGATAACTTCCGTGATGTAATAATTACTGCCTGATATTGGCCCTTGAGGCGAAACCGCCCTTCAGGTCTTCGATAGTCAGTTCAGTCAACTTATCCTTATCCAGATTATTCTCACCAGCCAATCGGTTGGCCTGAGCCTGAATACTCTTCTCAAACACATTACGCGCATAACGGGCATTACCGAAGTTGCGGTCCTTATGCGCTACGGCATAGTTGAAGCGTTCCTTCAGATAGGCTTCAGTTTCCTTCGACATCGTGTACTGATTTTTCTTCATATACATCTTGAAGATGTCGGTAAGCTCACCACCTGTATAGTCGGGGAAGTCGATATAGCGGTTGAAGCGTGACTGCAAACCCGGGTTCGAGTCGATGAAACGCTGCATCTCGTCCTTATATCCAGCTACAATCACCACCAGACGGTCGCGATAGTCCTCCATACGCTTCAGGATGGTTGAGATAGCCTCCTGACCATAGTCATTACCAGCTCCGCCCTCGGGTACCAGCGAATAGGCCTCATCAATGAACAGCACACCATCCAATGCTTTGGCTATGACGCTATCAGTCTTGGGACCCGTCTGTCCGACATATTGTCCGCACAGTCCTGCACGGTCGGTCTCAACGGTATGACCTCTCTTCAACACACCCAGGTCTTTATAGATACGACCTACGATACGGGCCACGGTGGTCTTACCAGTACCTGGCGATCCGTAGAACACGAGGTGATACGACACCTTGGCCGTCTTCAGTCCCTTGGCCTCGCGCTCCTTCTGCAGTTTCACGAAGTTGGCCAACGAACGTACCTCGGTCTTCACGCTGCCTAAGCCAATCAAGTCGTCAAGTTCTTGGTAGGGGTCACCCTCCAATGGCTCGTTCACAACGACCGAGTCTTTCTTTTCAGCCTCTGCCAACGCTGCCTTGACCTTTTCTTCTGTCTCACCAGCTTTGTCTTCAACGCAGGTGCCGATAATGCCCATCAGAATCATCATGGCTATACCGCCTATCGTCAGGCATCCGCATCCTTTGAAAATTTTGTCAAAATATTCCTTCGTCTCCATATTTTTGATTACTCTTGAGGATTATTCCAGTATTCGTTCAGCGGTTTGGCATCGGCAAACTTTTCGACATAGGCACGAGCATCTTCCTCCGACATCGTCTTACCGTTCAGTTGGCATTCGTCAATCTCGCCTTCCACTTCCAGCATATTGAATTTCTCCACTTGCTTACCACCCTTGTAGCCGATGATTTCCGTGTACCATGAAGGGCCACCAGCGGAGCCGGCAAACTTCAAGTAGGCAATACCATTCACCTCCATCTTCAATGCCTTTCTCTTGGGATCCTCAACCTGCATCAGTTGTATCTTGCCGTTCTTACGGACAAAAATACCGCCATACTCTTCGTCCTTATCAGCCATGTGAATCCACTCCTCATCGTCGCCCATCCACACGTGCGCCCATTTGGTCAGCTTGACGCCTGCAATCTTGTTTTTCTGTTGGAACAACTTGTTCATCTCGGCAATATCCTTCTTCCATACGGGGATATCCTCATCTATCATTGTTTGGAACATCTCATACATGCACTCTACGAGTTTACCGTCTAACAGGTATATCATACCGATTTCAAAGCTCTCGGGGGCACCGTGGATATAACACAGTTCCAAGCCTTTAGGACCTTCGAAGGCAGCAATGATATCGTTAGGGATATACATACCGTCGTCGTCGGCATTCCACGACACGTCATTACCTTCGCCACAGTAGCCCAGCGACTCGTGGGTGTAAACCTTGTCGCCGTCAATCAGCACGTCGAGGGCCAGCGAGAACTTGCGGTCAGGATCGTACTTGTCCTTGGGAGCCTTTTCGTATGCACCCTTGAACTGGAGTGAGCCCCAGATATATTTGCCGCCGATGGTAGCCACCTTACACGAACGCTCAGCCTTCATGTTATACTGTTGCTCCAGCTTCTTGACAATGTCCTTGGGCAGCTTTTCCGGATTGTTGTATGAGGGTCTGCCCTCCTTGATTTCCAGTATCTTGCGCGAAGCCAGATATTCGTCTGTCACAACGGCCACACAGCCACGTCCGTTTTTGACTTTCTCCTTGGCGTTAGCCATCTCAAAACGTGCTGAGAGCGACGGAATCTCGTCACGGCCATGCAGTTGTCCAATACTGGGACGGTTGCCGTCCGGGTCTTTCAGCACCTCGTCCACAAACTTGACCTTGAATGTTTTACCATCCGTCACTATATTGGTAAATTTGGCGGCATTACGACGGAAACGGTCCTGTAAAGCCCAACTGTTATGATAGATTTCATACTCTGACTTCTCCATATCATCCGTCTTCTTCGGCTCCTCGATGTCAAACCAGTAAAGCAACTGCATGTACTTCTTGCCGTTATCGAACAAGAACATAGGGGGCGGTGCCGTATCGGGCATCTCGGCCAGCACGCTGTCAATGACTACTGAGTCTGAATCGGCACCTTCAGCTGCTGCATTCTGACCCTTATTCTTACAACTCATCATGACGGCCATCGCGCAGACAGCCACTAACAATAACTTTTTCATTATTTCTTGATTTCTTTTACGCACGTCTTACCTTGGTAGTCAATATGTCCCTGGGCTTTCAGTAAGTCCATGATGGCCTGAGCCGTACCGATGCCCAGGCTGTGTCCCTCATCCTTGCGGTTGGTGGGCGTAATGGCCTGCACATAGTTGTTGGTCACCACACGATAGGTCTTCTTCAGGTTCAGTTTCTTGCCGTCAGGACCATACAGTACCACCTTCTTCACATGCTTCTTGTCGGCATCCAGCACGTATTCGGCTGTAGCACCGCTAATCAGCGGGAAGCGTGCCTGGTCGTTGACGAAACACATCTTCAGAATGTCAATGAATTCATTGCCCGTAACGGTCATCTCGACAAGGCTGTTCTGGAAGGGATCCAGCTGCAGCACGTCCTTCACGCTGATGCCGCGTACGCTGAGGGTATCGTAACGCACTCCGCCATAGTTCTGCAAACTGATGTCGGCATTGGCAGCCTTCAGATAGGCATCCGTCATCAGGCATCCTAACTCCTCGTATGTCGACAGGGGCTTGTCGTTGACAGCTAAGATCTCGTCGAACGCAGGGTTATTGGTGAAATAGTCAGCCAACTTGGCCACGACCTTGTTTTCGCGCTTCACACCCTTGATGGCAATATTCTCGGCACGTTTGCCTGTTACCTTGCCATTCTCCACCGTCAGCGTGATATGGGTGACGCGAGCCAGTCGGTTCACGTTCTGCGTAATCAGCAGACCATTGTGTATCTCACCGCCCTTCAACTGGGTATGCGAGTGTCCGCCTACGATGAGGTCCACCCAAGGCAGCTCTGCCGACAACTTCACGTCGTCTTCATAGCCCATGTGCGAGAGCAGCAGCACGACGTCACTCTGATTGCGCAGATACTTGTATTGCTGTACCGTCTGCAGCGGGTCGGTGAATTCGAGGTCGGTCATGTTGTCCGGATGACTTTCCGGCTTACCCATGGGTCCGAGGGCTGTCACTCCGATGATGGCCAAACGCACGCCACCCACGTCGAACATCTGCCAGGGGCGCACATGGATACCCGTCTTTGCAGCAGGCTGGATATTTGCGCAGAGATAGGGGAAGTTCGACATACCGATCAGTTTGGCCAGTCCCTCCTGTCCTGAGTCAAACTCATGGTTGCCCAACGTTGATGCCTGGAAACCAACGATATTCATTAGCGACACCATCGGATAAGCTGGTATCTCATACATGTCGTTGATGGGGTCACCCGAACGGTTGTCGCCTGCCGAGAGTATTAGCAGGTCAGGGTAAAGTGCTCGTAGCGAGTCGGCCACGAAGCAAAGACGTGGGAAACACTCGATGGCCGCATGCATGTCATTGGCCGAAAGGATATGTACTTCTTTCTTGTTCTGAGCCCATGACATGAGCGCGAAAGGCACCATCAACAGGGCAAACATCAGTTTTCTCATAGACAATCAAAATTATCAATTATCAAATTTCACTTTTCACTTTTATCTTTTCACTTCTAAAAGTGATGGCGCTGTGCTGACTGGCAGGTGCATCCAGGTCTATTTCGTGACCCCAACGGTCGGTTACCTTCAACGTTTCCACCAGCCTGACATCCAGCCCTTTAACAGCAAAATATCTGAGGAGCGCATGGCGAACCAGCGCACCCTCAAATATTTCGATAGTCTTGCGATTGACTTTAAGCTTCATCACAAACTACTCAGCAGGTGTCTCTGCGGGAGCAGCAGCAGCAGGAGCAGCGGCGGGCTTTGCAGCCTTCTCCTTAGCCTTGGCAGCCAACTCCTTCAGCTTGTCCTTGCCCTTGAAGGCAAATACCCAAACCAGGAAGCCTGCCAGTACGAGCAGCGAGATGCCCAGCAACGGACGATAGAACAGCCATGCAATAGCGATGACAATCAGCGACCATGCCACGCCAACCACTGTGCAGACCAGTCCGATACCCCATCCGAAGATGCCGGCAATGAAGGGCACCACCTTGAGGATTGTCTCGATGAAACCGAAGATACCCTTCAGACCACCGATTACCATCAGGATACCGATAATGCGCAGAGCCCATGTCCACATGTTGTTAGCCTCTTTTTCAGCCTCGATAATCTCGTCGCCGCTCTTCTTACCCATCACGAGGGTCTGGAAGCGCTTGCCGTTCTTGGCCTTGAAAGGCTTGAAGGTGTCACCATCAACAACAGCCATCACAGTCACCTTGGCAGGAACCACCTTCTCGAAGGTTACGCGAACGTCACCAACCTCAGGTGAACCGGGAACCTTACCATAGTACAGCACGTTGCTGGCCTGGTGGATATACTCGAAGTCCTTCTTGTTCTGTGCGTTGGCAATAGCGTTGTTGATAGAATCGTTGACAGCCTTGGCAGAATCAGAAACGGCAGCGGTCTCGGCAGGCTGCTCAGCGGGCTGCTGAGTCTTCTGCACACCATAGAAACGCTCGTAAGCCGTCTTGGTGCTCTGGTCAAACTGCTTCAGCAAATCCTCAGAAATAGCCAGGTCCACACCCTCGCGCGACGAGATGCTGTGAATAAGGCTCTCGTTCAGCTTATAGGCACCCCACGATACGTTCTCGGCATACTGCTCAGCATCCTCGACGGTGGTCAGCACCATGTTCTTGTTCTGATAGGCAGGATCCTTGAACTGAGCCGACTCTACGGGACGGCTCACCCACTCCTTCGAGTAAGTATAGGTTGTGGTGGTCACTTCCTTACCGCCCAACTTGTCTTCCTTCTTCTCCTGAGAGTGCTCAACCCACTGATAGTACTCTACCTTACGGGTCAGCGAGATAGCCTTGGCACCAATGCCAAACTGAGCGTCGCTCAGCGAGTCCTCTGTGGTGGCCAATGCCGTACCGCAAATCAGCTCGCCCTCCAGCGAAGCATCCTTCTTCTCAGGATTCTCCATCTCGACGTAGGCACTACCTGCCTCGTCCAGCATCTTTTCTGTTTTTACTGCGCGACCTTCGTTCCACCACAACAGGGCTGTACCTGCCAAGAACAGCAGAATACCTGAACCAATCGCCTTAAACGAATTACCTACACGGGTACCATAACCCGTCGTTGTTACTTCTTGATAAGCCATAATCTTATATTTAATGTTTAATGTTTAATTAAAAATTTTCGTCACTTCCGTAACGTTCTTGCAGTCCATACTTGAGCTACCGTTACGCTGAACCCATACGCGACCAACCTTCTCGTTGATTTCCTTCACGGTGTAACCATCTCTGAAACCATCGACGAATGTGGCCCACACCTTATCGCCCTTCTTAATCTTCTCCTTGAAGGGAATCAGCTTGCAACGGTCCTTGGTGGTAGCCAACAGGTGGCTTGAGAATACCGACAGCAGCACCTTGTCACCATCGACATGCATCAGCGTGCCTTTCTTCCACTCGCCACCATCACGATAGGCTACAGCAGCACCAGCCTGCCATTCGCCATCCTTCAGCACGTTAAAACTGTTGGGCTTCAGCTTCTCGCCCTTAGCCAGCTCCTGATTATCCTTATGGTCAGGATCGTCCTTCCAGTAGCGGTCCAGATAGACGGCTACAGGCTCTTTGGGGTCGGAGGCATCTATCACGATAGCACGCTGCATGCCGCTACCACTCTGCCACCATGTCAGCAGGATGTCGCCCTTCTTGGCCTTCTGTCCCTTCTTCAGGGGCACAATCATGGCGTTGGGCACCAGCTGCTTGTCCCGACGGCCAATGTCCGACTTCTCAGCACCCACCTGCTCCATTTCACGGGTGTACCAGATGAGCACCGACTTCGTCAGGTCGTCACCCTTTTTCAAGTCATCGAAATAGAAACTTTCACAGCTCAGAACCTTCTGTCCGGGCTCTGCCTCAATCTTCACGCCCTGAGGAAAATCCCAAGGCCATGCTTTGTCTTGAGCGCACATCGTTCCAGCCACCATCACAGCAACCAGCGCGAATGCAAATCTCATTTTTTTCATACGCTTTGTCATTTTTTTGGTTAATAATATCAATTTACGCTGCAAAAGTACAAAAAAAATTGTAATCATCACACATTAAAGGCAAAAAAATCGCTAATTGGTCTATAAAATCGACTCTATGACCTTCTCCTTATTATATATAATAGTATAGCCTCCCCGTTTCACCTTCTCCTCCTGCCTTATTATTCTGTAATCACGAACGGCTGTATATGGCACCACCTCGTCGCTATCGTATTTGCTCACTTTCAGACAGCCCTGCATCTGTTCAGCCGCCTGAGTCTTGCCGCTGCTGCTCTCTATGGAATCACCATTCATGGTTATCTGCTCCGTGCTGTCTACTGCATAATCCCTTTCGTCATAACAGTTGTATTGTGGTGCAAAGTTAATAAATTGTTTGCAAACGCCAAATAAAATGCTTATAAAATAAGCCACTGCTCCATCACGAAGCAGTGGCCCATCAATACATATCTTTTCGATTTACTCGAAGAAATCGAACTAGTTACCTAACTTTGGCGGGGCAATTTTTATCAGTTTATAGAGGGAATACAGAGATTATTTTTGGATTTGCCAAAAAATACGCGAGTTAAATTTTCCTAAACGGCAAAACAATGTATCTCTGCAAGAGAAACAAAGAAACGCTATGAGTAATTCATAGAACTACGCTAGTTATTGCAATTAGTAGCGTAGTTATGATAACTACTAGCGCAGTAGTTCGAGAAATAATGCCGGAGTAATGGAAAATAAGACGGGAGTATTGGAAAATAAAGCGTACTTATTGTGCGAGAAGAGCCGCTTATCGCTCACGCCTCACGTGCTTATCGCTTAAAGGCCGTTTGCTTATCGCTCATGGCCTTCGAGCTTATCGCTCGTGGGCCGTCTGCTTACTTCGCACGACCTGCTTGCTTATCGCTCAAAAAATTTTTCGTGAATTTACTGACAAATTGCCACCTATCGCTCGAAAAGCCTTTGTACAGGGCGTTTGTAGGGTGGTGGTAGATTTGTGGTAGATGGTAGATAAATGCAATTTTGGCAAGTATAGTCATTTTTTTCGACAACTCACCCAACTCTTTCGTGGGGGATACCCCCACACCCCAACCTCTCCTTTTCTCTGGCGCAGAGATTTAGAGCCCCTAAAGAGGGGCGGCTATAATGCAGGGTGCCCCTGCCATTTCTCAACCACCCCAACCCCTCCTTACCGTAATGAGGGGCTTCGACCACTCCCCAACCCTCGCCAATCACTGGCAAGGGCTAAAAGAAAAAGTCGCAGCTGCCACGACTTTTTCTATGTTTTGGTAAGGCGGGACGACGCCTTATCTTTTTTATGGCTGGCGCTCTAAAGTAACATTGTTAAAATTGGGGATAGGTATTAGCAGTTCTGCCGTCACGAATCTGCTGCATGATTTCCTCTGTAGAACGAGGGTCTTCATTCCAGCCTCCGAAGAAACGATCTATCTCAGTTATTCCCATTTATAAAACAATTATTATTCGGCAGCAAAGTTAAGAATAATTTTCTATAAAACAAAATAAAACGCGAATTATTTATAAAAAAGGACCCACGCTGCGTTTCACCACATGACTCCTTGTCTTACCCCCTGAAAAAAGTCGGGCTGATGTTTGGTCAGCTCGACTTTTCGTCTATTGAATCACAGTTCCTATTTAGCCTTTACATCATAGAACTTCCATGAACTATCTTCCTCTATCATATTAAATTTCGTAACATTTGAAGGTAATGGGGGGAAGATGAATGAGAATATAGATGAACCCGCATTGTAAGACGCAAAAGTTGGTGCAAATGTAATTCCAATAGCGTCCTTAATCTTGTATTTGATCCCGTTTGCTTCTATATAGGCTTCGGGAGAGATATTACATCTCGTTCGTTTATTAATTCGAAGCTCCATATAGACTTTGGTCTCTGAACTGGTGGTCACAACTTTTTTGATGGTACAATCATTATTGGCGGATGTTGTACGAAATTCCCATTTACTGCCATCATCTTTAGGCATGCCCGTCAGGTTCGGATCACCAACGATGTTGAGTTTGTTCCATGGTTCCCTACTTTTAAAGGTTTCTACTGCGGCAACTGGCACATGAAGTGTAATCTTGTCGCAAGGCAAACCATTAAATGCAAACTCTGGGATGCTAGGGCTTTTAAGCGCGTTGAAATAGATATCTTTCAAATTACGACATTCCCCAAACACACCTACTGATATTTCTTTAACTCTACTTCCAAAGGTAAGTGACTGCAAGCTGATGCATCTTCTAAAAGCGTCATTATAAATTTTCGTTACATTATCAGGAACAACAATGGAGGTAAGGCTTTCACAACCTGAAAAGGCCTTATTTCCTATAGTTTTGACGAATTCAGGAATAACAACTTCTTTTAAAGCTGTGCATCCGGAAAAGAATTTGCTGGGAATCTCTTGTATTCCTTCTGGAAGAACAACAGACTGTAGTTTTTTGCACCCTGCAAAGACAGAAGCTTCCAAATAGATGATATTCGGCGAGAGAGTGATAGACTCCAATTTGTCACAATCCTCAAACGCAGCTTCTTCAATTGTCATGACACTTTTTGGAATGGTTAATGATTTAAAACCACATTCCGAGAATGCCGAAGAACCTATCGTAGTTATTCCATCCAGGAAATCATACGAAGACAGATTACATTGACGAAACGCACCACTTGAAATGAACTTGATGTTCTTGGGTAAAACGACAGAAGTCAATTTTTCAGAACCTGCAAAAGCGTCGCTTCTCATGCCTACGACAGGATATGTCTTGCCTTGGTAAACGATAGATGCCGGTATCACAACCTTTCCTGTGTAGGGTTCATTGAAGCGATAATCCTTACTTGCAACCCGGGCAATGGGCTGAGGATCAGTTCCACGTGTTGTTGTTAACTCGTAAGCAACACCATCCACCTTAGCATAGTCTTGAGCACTTGCTACATTTGGCAGAAGTAGCGTAAAGAAAAGTAACGAGGTTTTAATATTCATAATAGTATGTTTTAAAGTTATTATTTTTATATCGCCACAAAGATACAAAATTTAATGAATAACGAAAAATGAAAAATGAAAAATTTTAGGTTTTCTTTTGTATTTCCGATCATTTTCTTATAGAATTACCAGATTGCATTGCGAAGCCACACTCTATACCCTTAGGTTAGAGAACGCCACACTTCTATGTCCTTGGTCAGAGAAATTAATATCCGAAAAGTGAAAAGAATCGGGCTGATGTTTGGTCAGCTCGACTTTTTGTTGTAATTTTGCGGACTGAAAGAATCAGATAAATAAAGTACAATATGGAAGTAAAGAGATTATTCAACATGCTGCTGTTGATGGCGCTGGCAACAACGGTGCTGGCCGACGGACATCTGCACGACCTTGACATTAGCGTCGTACTGAGCAAGAACGGCGACGCACGCATCACGGAGATACGACGGATGACCATTGACAGCGACGGCACGGAGTGCTATATCCCGATAGGAAACACGGGAAGAAGCATCGTCTCGAATCTGACGGTGAGCGACGAACAGGGCAAAGCGTACACGCCATGTGATGCGTGGGACGTGAACTGGAGCCGTGAGAAGAAGACGGGCAAGTGTGGCATTGTGGATAAAGACGGCGGCTACGAGTTGTGCTGGGGATTGGGCGCCCCGGGTGAGCGCACCTACACGACCAGCTATACTTTGACGGGTGTGGTAGAAAGTTACGAGGAAAGCGACGGCTTCAACTGGATGTTTGTGGCGCGCGATGTCAAGCCCCTGCCTGAGCATGTGAAGCTGGCCATCACGACTGACTTCGGCACGCTGCTGACCGACTCAATAGCCAACATCTGGGCATTCGGATATGGCGGCAACATCAACTTTGCAGACAGCGCAATCGTGGCCGAGACGACGGAGCCGTTCAAGGAACACGACGGCATGATTGTGATGTGCGAATTCAACAAGGGGGTGTTCAACCCGTGGAACCTCAACTACAAAATGAAGTTTGAGTCCGTGAAGAAATACGCCTTCGAAAATAGCGACTATCTGGAAGAGGAAAAGAAGGAGGATAAAGACCCGTGGTGGATGACACCATTGGAGTGGATTTGTGGTATTGGCCTGGCTTTCCTTGCGCTGTGCGGTCTGTTATGGGAGCCTGTGGCCAGACTGTTCTATAAGCACAAGTTCCGCAACGTAGAATGGTATCGCGATATTCCACTGGGCGGCAACCTTTCGTTAGCCAACCACCTGATGAACGAGGTAAACCAACAGCGCGATTACGACAAACTGCTGTCGGCATCGGTGCTGAAACTGGTGCAACTGGGTGCTCTGGGCATTGACCGGCAGCGCCCGAAAGCCGCCTTTGTGATTAACAAGTGGGAGGCCGACGCACAACTGGCAAACAGGAAACTGTTGGAGTGCATCTATACCCTATTCAAGCACGCGGCAGGCAACAATCAGGTGCTGGACCCTCACGAGCTGACCAACTACATGGAAAGCGAGAAGCACGAGAGCGAGGTGTACAGTTTCGTCCGTGCTCTGCATGAGGTCCACATCGAAAGCCTCTCGGACTATAAGACGGAGGTGAGCCAGCTGCTGGGACTGAAGAAATACCTGAAGGACTTTACGCTACTGAACGAGCGCGAAGTGCAGGAGGTGACGCTGTGGAAGGACTATATGGTGTATGCCACGCTGTTCGGCATTGCATCGACGGTGGTCGGGCAGATGAAGAAAATAAATCCTGAATACTTCAAGATGGACGACATAGCAAGCCAGTTGGCCTACACCGTAGCGCAGCCAGAGGTGACGAAGGCGTTCACGAAAGCTACCAACAGCGCTTACTACCGATCAATAAGTGACGATTCGTCAAGCAGCGGCGGCAGTCGCCGTTCATCAGGCAGTGGCGGTCGTGCGTCGCGCGGCGGTGGCGGCGGTCATCGCGGAGGCGGCTCAGGGGGCGGCATAAGGTAGGAAATGTTAATGTTCCATAACAACGGGGCTTTCCGTTTTTACTTTTGCGCGCGCGAAGCGTCAAAGGCTACGGAACATTTAACCAACAAATGATTTATTTTAACTATCTTATGAAAAAAATTATTCTTTCATTGATGGCGCTCTCTTGCCTGACAGCGTCAGCTCAGTTCGGTGCTCCCAGACAGAACCCGACAGTTCCCTCAGTTACTGAAAACGTGGTAGAAGACTTCAAGCCTGCCTCCTCGAATCAGGACAACAAGCAGTACCCGATGGTCAACTCGCAGCGCATGGTACGTGCCCAGATTTCAGCCCCTAACGCTACGGCCGTAGGTCTGGACATTGCCGGTAAGATTTATTCGATGACCAAGGACGAGAATGGCGTGTGGACCGGTACTTCCGAGCCTCAGGACGAGGGCTTCCACTACTATCAGCTGAACATTGACGGCGCTTCGGTGCCCGATCCAAACAGTCTCTACTACTACGGTGCCAGCCGTTGGGGCAGCGGTATCGAGATTCCCTCTGCCGACCAGGACTTCTGGCAGGTGAAGAACGTGCCGCAGGGTTCTATGAGCGAGGTGTTCTACTGGTCAACATACACAGAGAAGATGCGTCGCTGCCATGTCTATCTGCCCGCCGAGTACTTTACGAATCCTACCAAGAAGTTCCCTGTTCTGTATCTGCAACACGGTATGGGTGAGAACGAGTACGGATGGGCCGAGCAGGGTCATACCGCTCAGATTATGGACAACCTGATAGCCGAAGGTAAGGCTGTGCCGTGCATCATCGTGATGGATAACGGATTGAACACCCAGCGTCCTGGCGAGCAGGGCGGCTTCGGTGGCTTCGGTCGTCCACAGGGTCAGCGTCCGCAGGGTGCTGCAGGCCCCGGCAACTTCGGTGGTCCGCGTCCCGCTGGTGGTCAGCGTCGTGGCGGTTTCGGTGGTTTCGGTGGTTTCTCCGAGGGTTTCAAGAATGTGCTGTTCAACGATATCATCCCCATGGTCGAGAAGAACTACCGCGTGATTGCCGATGCTAAGCACCGTGCATACGCCGGCCTGTCGATGGGTGGCATGCAGGCCCGTGAGATTACGCTGGCCAATTCCGACAAGTTCGCATACGTCGGCACGTTCAGCAGCGGCGCATGGAGCGTTGATCAGGTGAAGGAG
Source organism: uncultured Prevotella sp. (assembly GCA_946404405.1). Lineage (GTDB taxonomy): Bacteria > Bacteroidota > Bacteroidia > Bacteroidales > Bacteroidaceae > Prevotella. The sequence goes on along the minus strand of CAMJDL010000008.1, from coordinate 49,634 downwards.
TCGAAAGGCTTTACCAAGAACGTCAAGCTGCTCTTCATGAGCGGTGGCGGCAAGGAGAACATGGGCGTTGTCGAGGCTGCCAAGAACATCAAGGAACAGCTGGGCATGAATGCCGTAGGTTACGACTCTCCGGGTACTGCCCACGAGTGGCACACCTGGCGTCGCAGCCTCTACGAGTTCGCTCAGCTGATGTTCAAATAATCAGAATAAAACCATTTATTAAAAAAAAAGATGCAGGACGTTACGCCTGCATCTTTTTCTTTTTTAGGGGTATCAAGACTTATTGTAAATAAAGAGATTTCTTCATTTCTTTCACATATTTATCTATGAGCTTGTTGATGTACTTCTGGGTTTTCTCGGCGTCCTTCGAGAGTTTGCCAGTCTTCATGTAGATTTCCGAAAAACCCTGATTCTGCTTGGTGAAGGTATCCAATATCTCCTTATAGGCTTGGCTATAAAAACTCTGTCGCATTTTGGCGGGTGGGTTCAGTGCAAAGAAAACCTTCTGGAACTCCTGGATACTCTTGTCCAAGTTCTTGTTTTGATTGTAGATGTTCTTAAACAACGAGTCAGAGATTTTGATATTAAAAGGTACGCCGCTATTGACGATTGTTCCTAGAGGTTTATATGCAACCTTAATTCTTTCGATGTTAGCCTCAATTTCTTGTGCCTTGAGTATCAGCATTGCCTGCTTTTCTGGCGAAACGGTCTTTGTCCAATCACTAAAATTGTCGGGCTCGCGTTCTATGACAGGCACACCGTTGACTGACATATCGCCTTCGGGCACTACACGAAATTCTTCGGGAATCGAATCTGCGACCTCTACCGTCTGGTCGTCAACGCCCCGTCGTTGCAGGTCGTTCAGCAGACTCTTGCCTGAATAGCGGCCTACGCGCTGCTCGTAGTCGCGGTCCTCGTCGTAGTAACCGTTATGTGTGGTGATACGGTAGGTCTCGCCAGGCACGAAGTCGAGGTTCGTCCATAGCTTGCAGAGCGAGCCGTCGGGCATGACGGTACGGATGCGGCCTACCTTGCGCTTGTCAAGCTGGACGCTGAACGAGAAACGTTTGTTCACCACAGGCATCTCAGCCACGTAGGCATTGTCGGCAACGTTATTCAACTCCTCGGCGGTATCGGCCATATAGACCACATAGAGAGAGTCGTTCAGATCATAGCCCACACGTCCGTCGATGGTAAACGTGTTCTTGTTGTCACTCAAGAGACCTGCGCTCGACATATTCTTCTCATACATATCGGGGCGCAGCGAGGTAATGATATAGATGGTACCCTTCATGGGGTAGGAACCTGTATCCGTTGGCTTACGACCATTATAATCTACTTCCCATACGATGGCGTATGCATCGCGCAACTGGGGATTATCAGGGTTCTTGCAACACATCAGCCACATTTCCTGATCTTTATTGGTGCGAATACGCTGGTGGCCTTGAGTCTGACCATTGTTGGTGATAACCTTTAGCTCGAAGTTCTCATTGCTGCCTGGCTGGATGTGCAGGAACTGATAGGAAAGGGATTCGTCGTGCATGAAGGCCCGCGCAACATTACTAAAGTACGGACCCTTGCCTGCCATCGTAGCAGTAATGGGCACGATACGCATGCTCGACTCAATGATGCCGGTATTAGGATTCTTTTCGACAGAATAAACCTGTCCCTGTCTCTCTCCGTGAGTATTGGCTACAGAGTTAAGTACGGCGATGACTTGCTCAGGCTTCTTCTGGGGTGCTGATGACGTGGGGTCGGCACTAACGGTTGTTATGGCGCTGCAAGCAATAAGCAGCATGATGAATATACGTTTCATAGTTATTATATATTGTTTAATGTTCAATGTTTAATGTTCAACGTTATTGTTGTGCGGTTTGTCCCAAATTATGTTTGGCTATTTCGAGTTCCAGTTCTGCCCATTTCAGATACGCCTCGTTGGCTTGTTTCTTCATGAGCGCAATCTCTTCGGGAGTGTACTGGTAGTTCTCGGGACGTGTGATGGGGATGTCGCGTTCGGTCAGTGTGACGGGCTTAGCCTCCTTCTGCGGTTTCTCGGCCATTGCGATGTCTGCATGTGGTTCGCTGACCGCTGACGTTGCTGTCGGTTTAGGCTCCACAACCGGCGATTCCTGTGCTATGAGCTTCTGCTCGTTTCTTACAACCGGTCTTTTCACAGCCTTTACAGCTTTGACGTTCTGTACCTCGATTGGAGCAATTTCGGCTTTTTTCGTCTCTGCCTCTTTTGCAACAGGCGTCTCTACCTTAGGCTTATTCTCCGCTACGACGACATCCGTGGTAGTGTCTTTTGGTGGTGTCAGCCAGATGATCATGACGCCAGCGACACAAGCAGCAGCAATCCAAGGCCAGATGGCGATGCGACGCGGCTTCTTCTCCTGAGTAGCCATGCGCTGCATCAGTCGTTCGTTCAGGTCGGCAGGCATTGGCGCACGTTCTGCCTCGTCCATCTTCAGGGCGTCGCGCAGATTGGCATCTGTTTGCCGTAGTGCATTTAATTTTTCCTCTGTCATGATTGCAACATTTTGATGATTTTACATATTTTCTTTCTCGTTCGGCTGAGCTTGGATGCCACCGTCGTTGGTATCGACTCCGTAACGTAGGCTATCTCCTTTAAACTCATCTCTTCGTAGTAGAACATCGTCACGATAGCGCGCTCGTCGGGCGGCAGGTGCTTCAGCGCTGCACGTATCAGCTGCACCGTATCGCTGTTGGGATGACCCAGCGTCTCTTCGACTTCCGCATCAGTCAGCTTCTCGGCCCCACCCTCGCGGTCTTCGAAGTAGATGACTGCCTGGCGCTTGTGTCTGAGCCATGTAACCGACTCGTTGTAGGCGATGCGCGATATCCAGGTGCGGAACGATGACTTCTCAGCGTCGTACATCGCGATGTTTCTGAACACCTTCACAAACACATCCTGATAAACCTCCTCAGCATCCTCCGTCGAAGGCAGCAGTCTCGCCACTTGTGCGAAGACCTCGTTGCCGTAACGCTGGAGCGTCAGCTTCTGGGCTTTGGGACTTTGTTCTGCAAGTCCCCTAATCAGGTCTATGTCTGTCTCAGTCATACGTTTTGTTTGTACGTTCTATTGATATATACGACGAGAAATCTCAAAACATTGCAAGGATATAAAAAAAATGAGGATGTGCAATTGCACACCCCCACCTTTATTATAAACTTAAAACATTAAATTGCTTGGAAATATTATTTCCGTTTGCTCTCGCTGCTTATTTCAGCTCAGCGAGGTACTTGATGGTGCGAACCATCTGAGAAGTGTAAGAGTTCTCATTGTCGTACCAAGCAACAACCTGAACGAGAGAGTTGCCGTCACCAATCTTAGAAACCATAGTCTGGTTAGCGTCGAACAGTGAACCGAACTTCATACCGATGATGTCGCTAGAAACCAGCTTCTCCTCAGTGTAACCGAAGCTCTCGTTGGTAGCAGCCTTCATGGCAGCGTTGATACCCTCAACAGTTACCTCACCCTTAACAACAGCGTGCAGGATAGTGGTAGAACCTGTAGGAGTTGGAACGCGCTGGGCAGCACCGATCAGCTTACCGTTCAGCTCGGGGATAACGAGACCGATAGCCTTAGCAGCACCAGTTGAGTTAGGAACGATGTTCTGAGCACCAGCACGAGCGCGCTGAACATCACCCTTGCGCTGAGGACCGTCCAGAATCATCTGGTCGCCAGTGTAAGCGTGAACAGTTGTCATGATACCGCTCTGGATAGGAGCGAAATCGTTCAGAGCCTTGGTCATAGGAGCCAGACAGTTAGTGGTGCAAGAAGCAGCCGAGATAACAGTGTCAGCAGGAGTCAGAGTCTTGTGGTTTACATTGTAAACGATAGTGGGCAGATCGTTACCAGCAGGAGCAGAGATAACAACCTTCTTGGCACCAGCGGTCAGGTGAGCAGAAGCCTTCTCCTTAGAAGTATAGAAACCTGTGCACTCCAGAACAACGTCTACGTCCAGCTTGCCCCAAGGCAGCTCAGCAGCGTTAGGAATAGCGTAGATGGTGATCTTCTTGCCATCAACAACGATGAAGTCCTCACCAGCCTCAACAGTGTGCTTGTTCTCACCGAACTTGCCACAGAAACCACCCTGAGCGGTGTCGTACTTCAACAGGTGAGCAAGCATCTTGGGGCTTGTCAAGTCGTTGATTGCTACTACTTCATAACCTTCAGCCTCGAACATCTGACGGAAAGCGAGGCGACCGATACGGCCAAAACCGTTAATTGCAACTTTTGTCATTTTACCTAATTTTTATTTAAAGGGTTTGTAAAATTCCTATTGAAATATCAAAAAATGATGTTTTTGAACTACTTTTTCTCGTTTTCGGGCACAAAGTTACGAAATTATTTCTATATTTGCATCCGAAATCAGTCTTAATTTAAGTGAAAAGCGAACACTAAAAAGTGAAAAATGAGATATATCAAGAATCGGAGGCTGAGATTGTAAAACGCAGATAGCAATTTTTACATTAAACATTATACATTAACATTAAATTTTAAACGTTATGGGATTTATTAAAGAGTTCAAGGAGTTTGCCATGAAGGGCAACGTGATGGACATGGCAGTCGGTGTCATCATCGGCGGTGCTTTCGGTAAGATTGTGACGAGTCTGGTAAACGACGTGCTGATGCCACTTATCAGCGTAGCAACGGGCGGTATCAGCTTTACCGACCTGTTTATCAACCTGTCGGACGACGTGAAGTACAAGACACTGGCCGAGGCTCAGGAGGCCGGCGCATCGGTGTTTGCGTACGGACAGTTCATTCAGAACATCTTCGACTTCATCATCATCGCCTTCTGTATCTTCATGATGATCAAGGCTATGAACAAACTGAAGAAGAAGGAAGAGCCCGCTCCTGAGGCACCGAAGGGTCCCACGCAGGAAGAGCTGCTCGCTGAGATTCGCGACCTGCTGAAGAATAAGTAAGCTGACAAAAAAGCCTCCCAGATTCGGGAGGTTTTTTGATGTATGATGTAAGATGTAAGATGGATGATGTTACTTCACGACCTTACGGCCATTGACGATGTATAGACCGCGTTGCAACTGCTTGAAGTCGCTACCAACATAACGTCCGTCAAGCGTATAGATACGCGTAGTCTTGTTATCTGCAATCTTCACCGTATGGATGGCTGTGGCATTCGGATCCTTCACCAGTACTTCGTCGAGAAAGAAACGGCCTTTCTCTGAAGCAAACGTCACCTTCACATTGCCCGTCGCAGTAATGGTTGCCTCAAGGTCGGTAAACTCACCCTTAGCTATCTCGAACGACGACGGACTGATGGTACCTTCAGAAACGGAGAGCGTCAGCGTAGTACCATCGTTCTTTGCATTCCAGGCACCGGCCTTGAAGGTCAGCACACCAGTTCCGTTCATAGCAAATGCCGGTGTGGTTACAGATCCGTTGACTGAACTGGTGCCAAACTTAGCACACTGATAGGCACCGTAAGCCTTCTGAGACTCCCAACCTTCGTTGTCAGTAATGAACTGTCCGGTGGCGATAGAACCGCTCCATCCACCATCATTACCGCCAGTACCGTCGCACTGGTCAAACGATTCGTAGAACAGGGCACCCTCAACATCAGGCTTCCCGGGATTTATACTACCATAGACGGTATTGTCGCCTTCCTCGCCGCTGCCGCTATTATCCGGTGCGAACTTAAAGGCAATGGTACCGTCGGCGTTCTGTGTGATATCGGTGATGCTGATGTTCATCAGCTTGCGACCATCTTCGTTCGCATTATAAAGGAACGAACGCGGAACAGACGTATTGGTCAGCTGGTTGTTATCTTTCTGCGGATAGACGTCGCCTATGACATCGGCACCGTACTGGTCCCAAAGATCATAATATTGGTCTACCAATCTATCGTAGGCGCTGCCACTGGCATAATCCATCTGATTAACGATATCAACTATTTTCTCATACGTTTCACCTGTTTTATCCATACCGTCAGCATGGAAAATGGTACAGCGCTGATGGTCGTTCACGGGAAAGCCGTCTGAGCCGTCACTATTACTGTTGACCAGATTGAAGAACCAAATATCAGAATCATAGTCCACATGGAGTATTAGCATACCCTTGGTGGGCGTATTGGCATCCCACCCCCTCTGCTGGCGATTCTCCAATAGATAGTACTCGTCAGGGTGAGCAGGATTCTTGATGATATACACGTCGTCGGCATCGGTCAATGCCTGCATGTTCTTAACCTCCTGAGTGGAAGTAAGTTCGACGGGTTCAATCCATCCAATACAATATTTATCATAACTGGTATAGCCAGAAGGTACAAAGCCGTCGCCATTATAGCTGCCCTGATCCATCAGCGACCATTCGCCCATACCATAGTAGCCGCTATAGCTGGTATCGTACATATCCGGCAAGCCCAGACAGTGAGAGAACTCGTGACAGATGGTACCGATACCGTTAAGATAAAATTTATTATCGTAGAAAATTCCCTCGTTGGCTACTGCATAGGTATTGACTTTGATGCCGTCAGCGACTTCTATATCCATATTTATATACTTCAGCTCCCACTCATGAGGCCAGATAGTATCCTCAGAACCACTGTCAGCCTCACCCTCGCCGGCATAGACAATCATCACCTGATCCACCTCATTATCGTCGTTCCAGTCGTATTGTTTCCAGTCCGGAACCAAGTCTTTAGCCAACTTAATAGCCTCGACAACCATCTCCTCAGCATGTTTATCATCGCCGTTCTCATCGTTCTCGCCATAATACTTGGCTTCCTTGCTGACTGTGACAGGACCAACGACATCGAAAGTCAGCTCGAACTGACCACGCGACTGATCCTTGAAATAGTCAGCTACGGAGCCTTTGAAACCGTTGGCATCTGTATAGCCAGGAGTATTGACCACGTTATTGTAAAGAGTCTGATCGTGTCCCTTCTGGAACTTCGTATCTTTGAAATTCACAAGCAGAATCAGTCCCTTCTTCTTACCTAAATGGGCAGGATCAGGAGCACGACGTATGCCATTGGCCGTCTTGTGTGGCAGACGGGCTGCACGAAGACTCTGAGCCAAAGCTCGTCGCTGGGCAGACTTCTGAAGCATGGTAGGCGTCGTCTCGCGATATTGGCCGTCAACAGCCACATATTGCTTACCATCAGCCGTACGCCAATAGTGTCCGAACTCGTCACCCTTCAGCAGAGCGCGCACTTCTGTTCCATCCTCAAGGACGATAGTTTTCCATAGGCCTTTCTTTGCAGGCACAGCCATCACGGCTGCAGTCACTAACAACAGTGACAGTGTCATTAAAACTTTTCTCATAGGTTACAACTTTAATACTCTTCAATTTGCAAAGATATTAACTTCCTTGATAAATACCAAGAAATTTCGGAAAAATCGCTTAAAATTTTGTACTTTCTGCACTTATTCGTACCTTTGCAGTCGAAAATCGTTTTTTTAGGATAATATAGATGGAAAAGACATTAGATTTCAAGCCGAAATTCTTATCGGCTATCAAACATTACGACCGCAAGACGTTCACTGCCGACCTGATGGCTGGCGTCATTGTAGGTATCGTAGCATTGCCATTGGCTATTGCCTTTGGTATAGCAAGTGGTGTGTCGCCCGAGAAGGGTATCATCACCGCTATTGTTGCCGGACTCATGATTTCACTGTTCGGTGGTTCAAAAGTACAGATTGGCGGACCAACAGGTGCCTTCATCGTCATCGTTGCAGGCATCATCAGCCAGTATGGCATTACGGGACTGACCATAGCCACGCTGATGGCAGGTGTGTTCCTCATCCTGTTGGGCGTGCTGCGTCTGGGTACTATTATCAAGTACATTCCCTACCCTATTGTGGTAGGATTCACTAGCGGTATTGCGGTTACCATCTTCACCACGCAGGTCAAGGACTTGCTGGGTATGGAGATGAGCAGCGTGCCTGCCGACTTCATCGAGAAATGGGGCGCCTATATATATAATATAGGTAATATAGACATGTGGAGCACCATTGTGGGTATTGGCAGCGTTGCTATCATCGCCTCATGGCCTATGCTGGCACGCCTATTCCACCTGTCACCGCTCAAGGCTCTGCCGGGCTCTCTGGTAGCTATCATCGTCATGACCGTTGCAGCTCTGCTATTGAAGCAGTATGCCGGTGTGACCAGTATTGAGACCATTGGCGACCGTTTCAGCATCAACTCCACATTGCCTGGTGCAGTCGTACCCGACCTGACGTGGGAGACCATTAAGGGACTGGTTGGTCCTGCCGTAACCATTGCCGTGCTGGGTGCTATCGAGTCGCTGCTGTCAGCAACGGTGGCTGACGGTGTTATCGGCGACCACCACAATTCGAACACAGAGCTTATCGGACAGGGTATTGCCAATATCGTATCGCCCATCTTTGGCGGTATTCCTGCCACTGGTGCCATTGCCCGCACCATGACCAACATCAACAATGGCGGTCGCACGCCCATCGCAGGCATCATCCATGCCATCGTTCTGCTGTTGATATTCCTGTTCCTGATGCCTCTGGCACAGTACATTCCGATGGCTTGTCTGGCTGGTGTGCTGGTGGTGGTGGCTTACGGCATGAGTGGTTGGCGTTCGTTCCTGGCTATGGCGCGTCGTAATCCGAAGAGCGATGTCACCGTGCTGTTGCTGACGTTCTTCCTGACCATCATCTTCGACCTGACCGTTGCCATCGAGTTCGGACTTATCTGCGCCTGTCTGCTCTTTATGCGTCGCATGGCTGAGACTACAGAGGTACATGCCGTACTCAACGAGATAGACCTGAACGAAGATGCCGATATGGAGCGTGGTAACTTGGAGCACCTGACCATCCCTAAGGAGGTAGAGGTGTACGAAATCAACGGCCCGTTCTTCTTTGGTGCCGGTACCCGTTTCGAGGACATCATGGCACGTTACGGCAAACGCCCGAAGGTGCGCGTCATCCGCATGCGTAAGGTACCGTTCATTGACTCAACAGGACTTCACAACCTTGAAAACATGTGCCGCATGAGTCAAAAGGAAGGCATCACCGTTGTCCTCTCAGGCGTTAATCCGAAGGTAGAAAGCGTACTGAAGCGCAACAACTTCCAGGAGTTGCTGGGCGAGGAGAACATCTGCAACCATATCGACCTTGCACTGGCTCGTGCACGCGAAATCGTAGCATAAAGATATTGAAGACTATAATAGAACTTAAAGACATAAAACAATGAAGAAAACAGTATTGATGATGGTCTGCCTGATGACGGCAACTATCGCGTTTGCCGACAACCACTGGGTAGGCACATGGGGAACAGCCCCACAATTGGTTGAGAACAACAATAATCCCCCGTCGCCCGGACTGGGCAACAACTCGCTGCGCCAGATTGTGCAGGTATCGATAGGTGGCGAGAAGGTACGCCTGAAGCTGACCAATGAGTTTAGCACGGGCAGTACGGAAATCAAGGCTGTAGAACTGGCCTATGCCAAGACATCAGGCAGCAGCAGCGAGATTGACGAGTCATCAACTGTCAGCCTGACCTTTAACGGCAAGGCTGGTGTTACGATGCCAGCAAAGGGCAAGGCCGTATCAGATGCTGTTAACTTCAAACTGGACGGTCGCCAGAACGTGGCCATCACCATTCACTATGGCTCTGCATCGTCGACGAGTGTCAGCGGACATCCTGGCTCGCGTACGACATCATATCTGAAGGCAGGCAACACTACCGACTTCAGCGGTGCCACAAAGACTGACCACTGGTACAATATCCTGGCCTTGGAGGTGGAAGCACCTGAGACAGCTGGTGCTGTAGCCATCTTAGGCAACTCGATTACTGACGGACGTGGTTCAACAACCAACGAACAGAACCGTTGGGCCGATGTCTTGTCACGTCGTCTGCTGGCCAACACCCCAACCAGTCAGGTAGGTGTGCTTAATATGGGTATTGGTGGTAACTGCGTACTGGCTGGCGGCTTAGGTCCTACGGGCTCAAGCCGTTATCAGCGCGACTTGTTAGGACAGGAGGGTGTGAAGTGGATTATCCTCTTCGAGGCTGTCAACGACTTGGGTGGTGCACAGAACGGTGTGCAGACGGCCAAGCGCATCATCGACGTCTATAAGCAGATTATCCGTGAGGCTCACCAAAAGGGTATCTACGTCTTTGGAGCCACTATTACCCCGTTTAAGGGAAACAACTACTATTCAGTTGACCATGAGAAAGGGCGTAGCGCTATCAACCAGTGGGTTCGTACCACGAAGATGCTCGATGGCGTTATCGACTTTGACAAGGCTGTACGCAATCCTGAGGATACCATCGCCATGCAGTCGCAGTTCCTATTCGAGAACGACTGGCTGCACCTCAATGCCAAGGGTTACGAGACAATGGGTGGCTGCATAGACCTGAGCCTCTTTACCAAGACCGACCCCGTGTCAAATGCAGAAGACCCTGAAGAGCCCTACGATGACGCTGCCGTATGGATTGAGGCCGAAAGCCTGCGTACCAATACCGTTGGCAAAGCCTTCCAACTGGTCTCCGACGCCACAGCCTCTGGCGGCAAGTATCTGAAGACGGTGACACAGACCGTCCCCGCACCGACTGACAGCATCTACATGTTGGCCACCTCCTTCAAGGCAGAGAAGGCCGCTACCTATTATATATATGCGCGCGTGAATTGTCCGTCATACGATGACGACAGCTACTATTGGGGCATCGACGAAGCACTCGACAACAACCGCTTTGCCAACGGCATCGTGACTAGCGGATGGGACTGGAAACTCATTGGCAGCAAAGCCCTGCAGGCTGGCCAGCACAAACTGGTCATTGGCGGACGTGAAGATGGTGCCTGCATAGACAAACTTTGCATCACCGTCAATCCCGAGGCTCCATCGGGCATGGGTGGTAACGCAACAGCCATCAAAACGCTGCACGCTGCTACACATGCCGTCTCTACCGACCTCTACTCTATCAGCGGCATGCGTCTGACATCACAACAAGCCCAAGGCCCCTGCATTGCTGTCAGTCGTGCAGAAGACGGTGCCGTCATCTCACGTAAGGTTGTGGTTAGGAATTGAATGAAGCGTTGCGCACGCCATTTATAACATTTCCTTCAATTCTTCTTTGGTAAACACCACCGAGACGATCTTGCTTGACTGCCTACCTACGAAGGTTACCATCAATTCGTAACCCTCGTCAGGTATGCAACGCCATGCTGTTTGTCGGTCTATCGGCATAGCCTTGATAAGATCACGAGCCAGCTTTTTCACCTTTGCTTTGTCGGACAAGTTGAATCCGATATCCGATACGCTGAAGTTCAGCAACACACGGTTTCCTTGGGAGCCCATACCCAATGCTTCCACACCCGTAGCATTATAGTCGGACATGTGGGCATTGTAGTCTTTCAGTACATCCAGTACCCTACCCTTTGGCTGCTCGTAGGTCGAAGGAAAGCCATCGTCAGCGTCAGCCTTTTTCTCTGCCTTAGCAACTTTTGCTTCTACCGCAGGTGCCTTATCCTGAATGGTCACCACAGTATCCACTTGCTCCGGTTTCGCATCACTTGCCCTACCCTTACACGACAGTACCGCTATCGCCAAGGCAAATATCCCAATATAATTTTTCATACGATTCATAATGGCGACAAAGATAATGCAAACCGAATAAAATACCAAATATATTTGGATATTTTCAGGATAATGACTATTTTTGCAAGAAAATTTAATGTATATGAATCAGATGATCATCCGGATGCTTGTCGCCATCCTCATTATTTGCGGCACAACAAACGCCTCTGCTCAAGAGCTACAGCGCAACCAACAGAGCCAGCGTAACTTGACGAAGAACAATGTTCAGGCCCCTGACTTCACACTGAACGACATCAACGGCAAGCCCTTTACGCTATCGAAACAACGTGGCAAGTACTTAGTTCTCGACTTCTGGGGATCGTGGTGCATTTGGTGCATCAGGGGAATCCCCGACATGAAGAAATACTACGAGAAGTACAAGGATAAAATGGAAATTATCGGTATGGACTGTCGCGACACCGAAGAGAAATGGAAGGCTGCCGTCATGAAATACGAACTGCCTTGGAAGCACGTCTACGTGCCTAAGGAGTCAAATGTGCTTGAGAATTATAAGATTAAAGGTTTCCCAACAAAAATCGTCCTCGCACCTGACGGAAAGGTGCTGAAGACGATTGTCGGAGAAGCCCCAGAGTTCTACGATTATCTCGACGAACTACTGGGAAACTAATATCATTCCCATTCTATAGTTGCGGGTGGCTTTGACGAGATATCGTAGCAGACGCGGTTGACGCCACGTACCTTATTGATTATCTCGTTAGACACCTTGGCCATGAAGTCGTAAGGCAGATGAGCCCAGTCAGCCGTCATGGCATCTGTCGAAGTGACGGCACGTAATGCTACGGGGTGCTCATAGGTGCGCTCGTCGCCCATCACGCCCACAGAGCGGACGGTAGAAAGCAAGATGGCACCTGCCTGCCATACCTTATTATATAATGTATCACCATCAGTATCGACATATTCACGGAGGCCACGAACATAGATATCGTCGGCATCCTGAAGAATACGTACCTTTTCAGGCGTGATGTCGCCTAAGATACGCACAGCCAAGCCAGGACCAGGGAAGGGGTGACGGGTAATCAAGTGCTCGGGCATACCCAACTGACGACCGACACGACGAACCTCGTCCTTGAACAGCCACTTCAGGGGCTCGCACAACTGGAGGTGCATCTCCTTGGGCAGACCACCAACGTTATGGTGACTCTTAATGACTTTACCCGTAATATTCAGCGATTCGATACGATCAGGATAGATAGTGCCCTGTGCCAACCATTTGGCATCCGTAATCTTCTTAGCCTCAGCATTAAACACCTCAACAAAGTCGCGACCTATAATCTTACGTTTCTGCTCAGGATCGGTAACGCCGGCAAGGTCAGAGAAGAACTTCTCGCTGGCATCAACACCAATGACATTCAGGCCCAGGCAACGATAGTCGTCCATCACCTGTGTGAACTCATTTTTACGCAGCATACCGTGATCAACGAATATACACGTGAGGTTCTGACCAATGGCGCGATTCAAAAGTACGGCAGCAACAGAACTGTCGACACCACCAGAGAGACCTAAGATGACACGATCCTGTCCCAGTTGAGCTTTCAGCTCGGCAACGGTACTATCGACAAACGAAGCAGCACTCCACTCCTGACGGCTTCCGCAGATGTCAACGACAAAGTTCTTTAGCAAGGTCTTACCCTGCAAAGTGTGATACACCTCAGGATGGAACTGAACAGCCCAAACAGGTTGCGTGGTGCTGGCGAAAGCAGCATTGGTGACATCAGCTGTAGAGCCAATAACCTTGAAATCGCCAGGGATAGCGGTGATGGTGTCACCATGCGACATCCACACCTGCGAGTTCTGCTCGAAGCCCTTGAAAAGAGGATTCGTGGTGTCCACCGTCTGAAGGTTGGCACGTCCATACTCGCGAGAGTCAGCCTTTTCCACCTTACCACCCAGGGTGTGCGAGATGAACTGAGCGCCATAGCAGATACCCAAGACTGGCAAACGACCAACAAACTGGCTCAGGTCTACCTTGAAGGCCTCAGGGTCGTGTACTGAGTAGGGCGAACCACTCAGGATGACACCAATGACCTCAGGGTCGTCCTTGGGGAACTTGTTGTAAGGCATAATCTCGCAAAAGGTGTCGAGCTCGCGCACACGACGGCCAATGAGCTGTGTGGTTTGCGAACCGAAATCGAGAATAATAATCTTTTGCATTGTAATTATAATGATTTAATGAAATTTTCTGCTTGATCCAATGTGTCGAGCTTGCCCACGTCCATCAGTCGCAGGTCGTCCTTAACAAGTCCGACGATGCGTGAACGATGACACACGGAGAGATAAAAGTCGATAATACTGAAACGGTCTGGGAAACGATCCATAAGGGGGAACAAACGGGGCGAAAACGAATGGATGCCTGAGAAAGCAAACATGTTCAGTGCCTCGCCATGCTGCGAGAGACCCGTACGTCGTACATACTCATAAGGACTCTTGATTTCACCCGTCTCAATGTTCTTCCAGCCCATGAGGTGCATCGCATTGTCGAAGAGCAGATAGCGCTTGGTCTGACGACGGCTGACCAACAAGACGGCATCCTCGTCGGTCTGATGCTGACGGGCAAACCAATCATAGTCGACATTATCCAAGATATCGACATTATGAATAAGGATTGGTTCGTCGGAACGGAACAGGTCCTGCGCCTTCTTCAGTCCCCCGCCCGTCTCAAGCAAGGCGTCGGTCTCGTCGCTGAAATGAACTAGCGGTGCATAGTCCTGTTGGGCCACATAGTCGACAATCTGCTGGGCAAAATGATGGATATTGACTATGAAACGGTCGTAACCATACGATTGCAGTTTACGGATGTTGATGTCAAGCAAAGGCGTGCCTCCAACAGGCACCAACGCCTTCGGCATAGTGTCAGTCAGGGGTTTCAAACGGGTACCAAGACCCGCTGCCAATATCATCGTTTGTTTCATATTCTTTGCTTTGGGTTGCAAAGTTACAAAAAAAATAAGAATTATGAATTAAGAATTAGAATAATTTTATAACTTTGCAGATAGTTTTCAGAAAATCATAACCAACATGAAATTTTTTACTCTAATTGTAGCCACACTTTTATGTGGCAGTGCAACGGCTCAAACGCTGCAAATTAACGAAATCATGCAGTCGAATGTCGAGACCCTTATGGACGACATCAAGGAATTTCCTGACTCTTGGGTTGAATTATACAACCCCAGCGATGCAACCATCAACCTTAAAGACTACAAGATTTGCAATAAAAACAAAGAAAAGAAAGCCTGGCAGTTACCCGATAAGACAATAGCTCCTAAAGGTTACGCTATCGTCTATTGCGACAAGGAAGGCAAAGAGGACAATCGACTGCATGCCGATTTCCGTCTGGAGTCAGGCAAGGGCTGTACGGTTTACCTTTTCAAGAACAAGGAGGTTGTTGACAGTTTGCCTGCTGACTTGAAGAAGATGCCAGCTCCCGATATTGCCTTCGGTCGTGAAACTGATGGTGCCGACAAGTGGGGTTACCAACTTACTCCTACCCCAGGAAAAACCAACTGCGGCAAGACCACCAAAAACATCTTGGGTGCACCGGTATTCAGCGAGAATGGTCGTGTGAGCAATACAGCCCTGAACCTCACGCTGAGTCTTCCCGAGGGAGCTCCCGACGGTGCCTACATCGTCTATACCACCGACGGTAGTGAGCCAAAGGCTAACGGAACGAAATATTCGAAGGCCATTAGCATCAACAATACAAAGGTTATTCGTGCCAAGGTGTTCTGCGACGGCTGGCTGTCACCCGTCAGCACCGCACAGTCGTACATCTTCCATCCCAGAACGATGACGGTTCCCATCTTCTCTGTCCAAACTGACGACAAGTATCTGAACGATTCAAAGATTGGTCTTTTTGCCAACAACAATAGCAAGGAAGACAAAAAGACACACGACTGGCGTCGTCCTGTCAATATTGAGTTCTTCCCTGTTGAGGGTGAGGCAAGTGTCTTCAACCAGCTTAGCGAGACTCGAATTCAGGGTGGACAGTCACGTACGAATGCGTTGAAGTCGATGGTATTTTATGCCAACAAGCGCTTTGACCCCGACAAGAAGCGTTTTTCTTACGAGTTCTTCCCTGACCAGAAGCCTGGCGTTACGGAATTCAAGTCATTCTCTCTGCGCGACGGTGGCAATGACTTCTCTGACCTGTATTTCCGCGACCTCATTATCCAACGCACAATGGCAAGCCACGTAGACCTTGACTGGCAGGCAGGCCATACGGCAGTTCTATACATCAATGGTGAGTATATGGGTATGCTCAACATTCGCGAGCGTTCAAATGAGGACAACATCTACAGTAATTACGACGGTCTTGAGGATCTCGACATGGTTGAGATCTCGCATGAGCAAGTCAATAACAAGGATATGTTCATCGAGGAATTGAAGGAAGGTACCGCCGATTTCTATGAAGCATTCAAAACTTTCTATAGTGAGAAGGGCCACACTTTGGCAGAATATGAGCAATGGATGGACGTCAACGAATACCTGAACGTCATCGCCTTGAACTTCTTCTACGGCAATATTGACTTCCCAGGCAATAACCTCGTATTCTGGCGTCCCAACGATGATGACAAGAAATCTGGTCTGCCAAAGATTTGGCGTGTAATTGTCAAGGATACCGACTTCGGACTTGGACTCTACGGCAGGCAGAACGACTACAACACCATCAAGTTGCTGTACAATCAAAGCTATGACAGCAGTAACGCATGGGCCTTTACAGAGCCGGCAACACGTCTCCTCAAGAACATGTTGGAAGACAAGGACATTCTGAACCTGTTCATTGACAAGTGTAGTGTCTTTATGGGCGACTTCATGAATGGTAAGGGTACTGGCGAAACCATTGACCTCATCATGGAAGAAGCTATGGAGGAATTCGTAGCCCACCGCGACAAGTACAATGGCGGCGGTGGCGGTGGCTGGCCTTGGGGCGGCGGTTGGGGTCAAACTGACAACCGCAAGGACATCACCAACAAGTTCAACAATGCCAAGAATTGGGTTGAAGGCCGTCCTAACAACTTTTATAAGTTCATTGGCAGCCAATGGGGACTTGGTTCACCCGTGGCACTAACCGTCAATAAGAATGCACAGGACGTTGCCCTTACCATTAACGGTATTAAGGTATCGAACAAGACATTCGACGGCAAGTACTATGCCAACCGTCAGTTGACGATTACCGGCACAGTTCCTGAGGGTCAGGAGATTAAGGGTTGGAAACTAAGTGGCGCTAAGACCGAAGAGGTGAGCGGCAGCGAGCTGGCCATCAATATGACTGCAAAAGCGCTGAACATCGAACCAATCATCGGTATGTCTACTGGTATCAAGAACATCGAAAACAATATCCTTGCTACCAAAGACATCTACGACCTGATGGGCAACAAGGTGACGAATCCTCAGGCTGGCAGAATATATATCCAGAACGGAAAGAAGATCATCTGGCGCTAAGCGTCAGTCATATAAACGATTGGAAGATTACCCAGCGCTCAGCGTCTGGGTAATTTTTTGTTCACGATGACAGATGCGTACCTCGATACCGAACTTCTCGTGAATATGCTCGGCCAAGTGCTGGGCACTATACACAGAACGATGCTGACCACCCGTACAGCCAAAGCAGAACATCAATGACGTGAAACCACGCTGGATGTAACGGCGTACATGGGCGTCGGCCAACTTATAGACGCTGTCGAGGAACGTCAGAATCTCACCATCGTCCTCCAGGAATCGGATGACGGGCTCGTCGAGACCCGTGAGTTGTTTATACGGCTCGTAACGGCCTGGGTTGTGGGTTGATCGGCAGTCGAACACATAGCCACCACCATTACCCGACTCGTCCTCTGGAATGCCTTTCGTATAAGAGAAACTGAATACGCGTACCACCAATGGGCCCTGAGCGTCGTACTTTGAGAACGTAGCCGGACCATCCTGCGGATGCTGCTTATAGGGGTTCTTATCTGTCGTCTTATAGCCATCAGCTCGACTAACGGTGGTCTGAACCTGCTGGAAACGAGGCATTTCCGTCAACTGGCGCAGGATATCGGTCATATATGGATAGGGGAAGTTGCGCTCATCCAACAGTTCACGGATATTCTGCATAGCGGGCGGAATACTCTCTATGAAATGGAGCTTACGCTCGAAATAGCCTCGGAATCCGTAGGCACCCAGTACCTGCAACTGACGGAACAGCACGAAGAGCGACAAGCGGTCAACGAAATGATGGGGCGAAGGCACCTCGGCAAACTGCTTCATGGCGTTGTAGTACTCATAGACCAGTTCGCGACGGACCTTATAAGGATACTTGGCAGAAGCCTGCCATAGGAATGAAGCCAGGTCGTAGTAGTACGGTCCCTTACGTCCACCTTGGAAGTCGATGAAGAACGGGCGCCCCTCGCTATTCAGCATCACGTTGCGTGCCTGGAAGTCGCGATAGAGGAAACCCTGAGGGTCATCAGCATTCGTCAAGTCCTTGGCCAACAGACGGAAATCAGCCTCAAGCTTTAACTCGTGGAAGTCAACCTCGGTAGCCTTCAGGAAGCAGTATTTAAAGTAGTTGAGGTCGAAGAGCACAGAGTCGCTATCGAAAGCTGGCTGAGGATAGCAATTGGTAAAATCGAGCCCGTCAGCTCCAGCAATCTGAATCTTAGGCAACTCGCGGATGGTACGACGCAGCAGTTCCTGCTCCTTCAACGTATAACGGCCACCAGCCTCACGACCGCCACGAATGGCATCGAACAGCGACATAGAACCCAAATCGGTCTGAATGTAGCGCAACTCGTCGTTGCTGACAGCAAGAATCTCCGGAACAGGCAACTTACAATCCGTAAAGTGCTTGGCCAGATAGATGAAGGCATGGTTTTCGTCGCGACTGGTACCTACACAACCCACCACATTCTTACCTTCTGAAGAGGTCATACGGTAGTATTCGCGGTTACTGCCACCTGCCGTTAATTGCTGCACATTCTGGGGTTCTTCCCCACTCCACTGCTTATATAGTTCGATTAGCTTCTGCATACACGTGTCTGAATTATTTGCTGCAAAGGTAGTGTAAATCAAATGAAATACAAAGAAAAAAGACGTTTTTTTCTTTTAACGATAAATATATTTGGTTTTGTCAATACAAATTCGTAACTTTGCCAGCGAAATTACAATATTATGCTACATATAATAAATATACGACAATGGGTAACCCCCTTGTTGCTGATGATTTGCACACATCTAACCGCCCAGACAGTCGTTGAAGAGATCAAGGCCAAACCGCAATGTTCTGCAGGTATCAACTACTCCTTGCCCACTGGCAAGCAACAAGTTGACACGCCAGCCCCTGATGGCAAGAAACCGTTCTACATCTCGCACTTTGGAAGTTCGGCGGCCTATTATCTGGAAAGCTATAAAGAATATCAGACGTCCTTAGTTACTCTGGCCAAGGCCGACAGCGTGAACATGCTGACTCCTTTGGGCAAAGACGTTTTGCGCAGACTCAGGCTGATAGAACAGGATGCCGTACACAGAACAGGCGAAATAACTGTTAATGGTGCCCGGCAAATGCGACAGCTGGCTCAGGACATGGTGGACCGCTTCCCTGATATCTTTGTGGACGGCAGCTATATCGACGCTCGCAGCATCGTGCGAAACCACTCCATCATGTCCATGCAAGAGTTCATGACCCAGATAGCAAGGCACAATGCTAAAATGGAACTCCGCATGAAATCATCGCATAGCAACGATCCATGGATGTATGTGGAAGACAAGGAACTGGAAGCCGACCGCTTCAACGCAGAGACCCAAACCTGTTATCAGGCATACATCAAGGCCAACAGCAACAATAAGCGGCTGTGGGAATCGTTATTCGGCAGTATGGACTACGTCAAAGAGCATATCGACACCACCAAGCTCAACGACCAGCTATTCACGTTAGCTGGCGGTATTCAGAACACCCCCTTGGATGGCGTCATAACACTATACGACATCTATACGCCTGAAGAAATGTTGCAGCACTGGCGTTTACACAATGCCAAGAACTATATCAGCTATGGCAGTTTCGAACTGAACGGCGGCAATCAGCCTTTCGCTCAACGTGCCCCTTTATGGAACCTACTGCATCAGGGTGACAGCATTAAGAAACTGGACCATCCCGTAGTACACCTGCGCTACAGCAGTCGAGGCATGGTCATGGAACTCATCTGCCTCATGGAACTCAACGGCTACGGACTTAAGACTTCCGACCTCAACCAGTTGGAAAAGCTGGGATGGGCCAACTACCGGATAGCACCCTTCGGATCAAGCGTACAGGTGGTTTACTATCGTAAGGACAAGACTGACGACAATATCCTCATCAAGGTATTGCTGAACGGAGAAGAAGCCCGTCTGCCCATTGAGACAGACTGTGCTCCCTACTATCACTGGGAGGACGTCAAACGCTACTACCTGCGTAAGCTCTATGCCCATGAGACAACCAGATACGACCATACGAAGAATAAGGACGACTAATTGAAAATTGAAATTTGAAGTTTGAAATTTATGATTACCAAGATAAACAAAAGACGGTGGCTGATAAATTTATCATTTTTCATTTGTCATTTATCATTTAGCGAAGCGCAAGCTCAGCCAGTCCTTGAGATTATCAAGAAACGGCCAGCCTATGCTGCCTGCAACTACGACACTTATCCCGATAGTCTCTATAAGCTGACGCCGGCACCCAAGGGAAAGCACCCCTTCTACATTTCGCACTACGGACGTCACGGCTCGCGATATATCAACAACCCCACCGGCTACAACATTCCCTACGCCATGATGCTGCAAGCAGAGAGCGTTGACGAGTTGACACCCACTGGCAAGAAAGTGCTGGCCGAGATGAAGCTCATTCTTCAAAATTCAGAGCAACGATGGGGCGAACTGGCGGAATACGGCCGACTGCAACACAAGTGGATAGCACAGCACATGATGAAGCAATTCCCTGAAGTCTTCGAGGGTAACGCATGGATACAAGCCAAGAGTACCATCATTCCACGCTGTATTGTTTCAATGGGTACCGAACTGAACGAGTTTGCACAACGCTACCCCAATCTGGAAATCAGCCAGGAGGCCTCGAAACGCGACATGTGGTACATGAACCACCAAGACCCGACCATGAAACGTGCCAAACTGTCACGAGAAGCCCAAAAGGCCTTCGACCAATACATGTCCACACGCACAGGTAACAGCCGTCTGATGGAGATGATATTCAAGAACCCGGACATCGTCAAGGACATAGTCGACGAGACCGATTTCAACTACTATCTGATGAAGATGGGACTCTTTCAGAAAAATACGCATCTGTACAAGAACACTTTCCTCATCGACATCTTCCAGCCCGAAGAGCTCTACCGCATGTGGCAGATAGACAATGCCCTGTGGTATGCACAATATGCCAATTTCACGCCAAATAATGGAGGCAAATATCCTTTTTCACAACGCCACCTGTTGCGCAAAATCATCAACGAGGCCGACAGTTGTCTCCACATGGAGCGTCATGGTGCCCAACTGCGCTTTGGCCACGAAACGGTATTGTTGCCATTAGTCTGCCTGTTGGGTATTAACGGCTACGACCTTCGTTCCAGCAATCTCGACGAGATTGAAGATAAGGGCTGGTGGTGTTCCGACATCTTCCCCATGGCCTCGAACCTGCAGTTCGTCTTCTATCGCAGCAACCCGAAGGATAACGACATCCTCTTCAAGGTATTGCTGAACGAACAAGAAGCCCGTCTGCCCATCGCCACCGATTGTGCCCCATACTACCACTGGCGCGACTTCCGTCGGCACTATCTGAAGAAGATAGATAATTTTGAGAAAAAGAATTAATTAAAAACACACTGATTTGCGACAACTTTTTTCGCCATAACGCTTATTTGTCTGAAAATTCCGTTGTTGTCCGAACATCTTCAGAGGAAAATCAGTAAAAAACTTGTTTCTTCTGAAAAAGCACCATAACTTTGCAGCAACAAAAAGAAACAAAACAATTTATCAACAACTTAAAAATTATAATTATGGCAAACAAGAATTTCAATGCAAAGAAGGTGCTCATGAGCACGATTGCAGCAGTCGCTTTATCATTCGTAGTCACCACCAATGCAGACGCCGTTAGGGTAAAGGTAAGAGTAAAGTCTCCACAGCCTAAGTGTATTGTCCAAGAGCAGCAGCAACAGCAGCAGGAGGAAAGCAAGGGATTCTTCTATTTCCTCAAACAGATATTTGGCATTCGAGTATAGCAAGCAGATTCTGTACATAAATAACAACAGAATAAAGCGTCCAAAATCCAGGACGCTTTTATTTGAATGCGAAAACTCGGAACCGACCCGCCTTTCCTTTGGCTCCATATTACCAGTATTCTATTTTGGCAACGGAACAGTCATCAACATAAATGGTAGTCCCATAATAGCTATTGACGCCAAAGACGAAATAGGTAGCAGTTGGAGGTACCTCTATTGTTTCGTCAAACACTTGCCACACATTAAGGTCGTGAGGCAAATACATCAATCCATAGCCTCCACCTCGAATAATATAATAGGTATTCTTGTCATAGAAAGATCTTAGTTCTTCTATAGAAATAGTAGAGACCTCCGCAGATCGTGTTCTGAAATAGCAATATGTCCTAGCCCCCTTATCCTTCCATTGTTCAACATAGTAATGGAATCGGATTCTAATTTTGCTGCCAGGTTCTACGGGTACACTTTGTTTAATAGTTGTAGTAGAACCCTTTTCTTTTGACTGCATTTTTCCCGAATACTTACCCTCAAATACTACCTTCCAATTCTTCTCAAAATTATTGTTATTATTAAAGGACCAGCCTTCAGGCGAATCATAGAGCGTAAAGGAACACCACTTTTCCATTCCACCATTTTCTAAAAGATTATCTCCTTCATGGTAACTAACACTGGGATTGTCTTCCTCATCTTCATCGTCACTTAGTTCAGAGTCGTCATTAACATCCTCTGTTTCAGGTTTTTCAGGTTCGGAATAGTCATCAGTATTGCAACTTACAAATAAGGCAGACATCACAACTATAATGCCGCACATAAGATAAATAAGATGTTCTTTATTCTTACTACACATATTATTCCTCAACAGATTGTTCCTCTTATTCAAATCTCTATCTTTGCAGTGTAATACCCCGTCGTCCCTGCTTACGCATACCTCGGGGTTCGTGTTTTTTATAGACCCTACGCTATTTAATTATACCGCCACCCTACACTCAGGGACCAAGTTGTACTTGGGTCGTTTACGACCATCGGCCAGCACTTGATTGCAAAGTTAGTAAAAATCGAGTAAAGTGCAAAATAAATTTCGATTTATTTTCGTTTTCAAGTACAATCCTATCTTCTCGCTAAACGAAAAAGATAGGGAACAAAAATGAATAATACAATAAATCAGGTTGGAAAAATGTCGCTACATAAAGTGAGAATCGTTCAAACTATGCTATGAGTGCTACAGCTGTGTTTAATTCGCTTATTTACAATATGTTATCCTGTAGCATAGTTTTCAAAAACCCTGCTACAACTATGCTATAACTATGCTACAATTTTAAGAAATGTGACTTGTAGCTTGAATTATTGTCCGATTCCTTCGGGCGGTGGCAGCAGCGAAAAGTGTGGCAGCAAACAAATCAATGTTTCTCTAAAAGAAAAAGCCACAATCATCATACCAAGCCGTGAAAACTTAAATCCTCGACGATGAATTCTCGTTCATCGACGTGGGATCAATGTTCATCGACGGTGAATTAACGTTCCTCGACGGTGAATTAACGTTCCTCGACGGTGAACGAACTATAAGTGCCGCTTTGCAACCTTTTAGTAAGTAGCAAGAGGGGCTTTTGCTATTAACAGTAGCGATCTCAAGTCTTAATACTTGGTACTGCAACTATTAATAGTTGCAGTACCAAGTATTAGTATCTGAGACAGCTCCTAGTACAGTAAAACAAGTTGTTTTGGTAGCGTAGAAGGCCCTTCTATCACCGTAAAGTACCATTCCTTCACCACCAAAACAACTTGTTTTACTGTGGTGATATATAGTGTCATTGAAATTATCAATAACACCTTAACTAATAAGCTGACTTTAAATGCGTTAGAAGCAAAAGTGACATTAACTTCAAAAAATTAATTTCAAAATGGTTCTGCGTCAATTTGGGTGATAATTCCAGTCCCATTTCAGGCCACTATAGAGCACTTTTGCTCTAAGCACATCAGCTTTCGCTCTGTTGAACATACTCCTCTTGATGGCTTTGGTTTTGTTGACCATTCCCTCCAGCAGTCCGTTGTTGTACACGCCAGCTCTACAGCCTTTCTGTCATTTCTGATGTATTCGGCAAAGTTTCTTATCTCCCTGGCCTGGCATCTCCCAGCCTCTTCAAGCCATTCGTCCATGTTTGGAGCATCGTCCTCGTCATGTATCATTTTGCGGAAACGTATGCAGACCTGTATGATCTGCTCCACCTCGGGATGTGTGTTCTTTAACTTTAGCAGTTTCTTCGACTCGGTCTCTCCTGTGACAATATAGCTCCAGATGGTACTGCCCTTTACCTTTACTGACTTTTTCTGTTCCCCCAATGCCTTGTTGTGCAGACGGACTTCCTCGCGCAGCGGTCTGTATTTGGCAAGGATACTGTGCATGCACCTTGAGACAAGCCGTGAGGATATTCTACCATCCATCCTGCTATGTATGGTTGTCGGCGTGATACATCCAGAACCGACAATCTTGGCCATACCTCTTGCTGATTCCATAGCCTGCTTCTGGTCACGAGTCAACAGTTTCCTTAGATCCGCATTCAGTGCCCAGTACACTTTCTTCGCCTTGACTTGCAGTATCCTGGCTGTTTCTGCAATACTTTTCCCCTCGTCCTTTAGATGGCGGCACTCGTAATAGAGCATAACTTTGTCACGATGCTTTGCATTACCCATTTGGCAGATGTCATCGACTATCATCCTGTATGCTTCGTCTTCTGTAGGATAGGGATACTGCATTTTCTGCTTCTTCTGCCCAAGCATCTGGCGGATGGGCTCCACGGCATCTCTTTTCAGGGCCTGCATCAGGTGGAACCGGTCGGATACCTGACTGATAAACTCGGACGCTGAACTGATGATGGAGGCGTACGACAGGCTACCGTCGCGGGTGACCACCTTGATCTCAGGATGTGCCTTTAGCCAGTTGATGATCTCCTGTCCGTAACGGGAGTCGAAAACAGCCAGCGGCATACGTGTGTAATGGTCAACAATGACACACATATACTTGTGGCCCTTCCACTTGGCGAAGTCGTCCATACCCACATATCCGCTGGTGCGCACTTCCGGATTGACGCTGCCCATCAGACGGAGCGTGCGTATGAGGGACGACTGGCTGATTTGGATGTGCTGCATGGCAAGCGTCTCACGGGCCTTGCGTGCCGTCTGTCCCAAGGCCTCATGACGGATACGCTTCTCTACTTCATAAGTATGTCGCCCGTATGGACGGGTCATAGCAAGAGGCTCCGAGAAGATGGTGTGACCGCACTTACTGTTGTTGCAGACGAAGTGACGCACATCCAGTATCAGCAGCGTGCGGATGCCAAACAGCTCCGTACATTGTATCTTGCGTAGCCGATGACTATGGACTGTCGTAGAACGCCTTCCGCAACATGGGCATACGGCACTCCTGCCTGTAGTATGGGCTGTCAGTGTAACAAGGGATTCATTACTCGTCATACCATCAAGAGAGATGTGCCAGGCATGACATTTCTCATTTACATGTGATTTTATCTGGCCTATTACTTGCGTAATTCCAGAATTCTTCGTACCTTTGCGCCATGCAGATGGGCGCTTTTCCTTTTTTGGGTTCACATACAAAGATACGAAAAAATACGCACATCTGCAACTTTTTTATGTTAACTAATGTGTTGATTATCAAATAGATAGTTAAACTTTGTGATGTTTTTTTCTCACCCAAATTGACGCAGAACCAAAATAAATAATGTTGTCAGGCATTTCGTACAGTAAACGAGACTAAATGACCTCATGTTATCGACGAATTGAAAAATATTTGGGAAAATTCTTGCTTTATTAATTTTTATTTCATATCTTTGCAGCCGGAGTGGGGAGAAATCCGCTCCGGCAGAAGAAGCGTTATGCTCCAAACTTGCGAGACGAAAACCTGAGAAATTTTCAATGCAAGGCTGAATAAAGCAGGAGGGCAGAACGGTTTCCACGTATTAATGCGTGGGGCTGTGTCTCCATTTTCTTTATTCGGGTTTTCTCAGGACCCTCGTCTCGGAACTGGCAAAAGCAGTCCCGCGCTTCTGCATGGATATAAATGTAAGTCAATAAATAGGAACTAAAACGGCAAAGAAAATGAGACGAAAACTTTTTTTATTAACATTTTTATTGGCAGGATATTATTGTGGTTCTGTAAAAGCTGCTATTGAATACTATTCTGATCCAGAATTGCATCTTCACTTTAAGCTTGACACGGATACTAAAGAAGCTGCAATTGGAACAGGACTGGATACAGAGCGTGCAAATGCTATTTACATGCCCCCTCTTGGCGATCCATGGTGGGATACACATGAAAATCTATGGAAAGACCTCGATATTCCTAGTACAATTACGTATAATAATGTTACTTATACTGTTAGAGAAGTCGCGCCCTTTGCTTTCTTTAAGTCATCTTATGTTCAAACCATCAAACTGCCTGAAACAGTTAGGACTATTGGATCATTTGCATTTTATTGGTGTGTTAATCTGAGGTCTATTAACATTCCGGATTTAGTAACCTCGATTCAAGAAGGAACTTTCGTCTGGTGCAACAAATTGGAATCCATTGAGTTGCCAGCTAACATTGGCTACATAGGCAATTCCGCTTTCAGCGATTGTATCGGTTTAAAAAGGATTAACATTCCCAGAAAATGTAATTCTGTGGGTGACGAAGCTTTTAAATGGTGTACGAGTTTATCAACACTCATTATTGAGGATGGAACAACTCCCTTAAAATTAGCATGTTGTTATGGAGTCGGGCTTAATTATGAAGGGGCTATGCCTAAACGTTATCGTGGAATGTTTTCGGACTGTCCTTTGAAACGTCTGCATTTAGGAAGAGACATTGAGTTCTTTTCTGAATTTGTCAATGGATGGTATCCGCCATTCATGAAATATGATTACAAAGGTAAAGGTACTAATAACAAAGATGTATGGATTGAAAATGGTAATATATATAACGAAGTAACTATTGGAGACAATGTAACGATTATTCCTGAATCAATGTTTCAATATGCCTCAATTCCCAATGCGATTACATTTCCTTCTCACTTAATTTCAATTGGTGATGACGCTTTCTCAAACAGAAGCGGTACAGGTGGTACCCTTCATCAGTCGCAATTAAATTTTCCTGCTACGTTGGAATCCATTGGAAAGAGTGCATTTAACAATTGCACCAGTCTTGGTACTATTGTTTGTGAAGGGACGGTTCCTCCCACTCTACAAGATAAGTATGTTTTTTGGAATTGCAATCCTTTGTTCATAGTTCCAATGGGTACAAGAATGACATATTTAACTTCAGAAAACTGGGATAAGTTAAAAATAGTTGAAACATCAGATGAGGTTGTAACGATTAATGTTAAGACCGCAGGAACTCTTTTTGATAGATTAAATGCGCAAGGGTATCAATTAGGAACAATTACACGATTAAAATTAAAAGGAACTTTAAATGATACCGACTGGGCACTGATCCAAAGTATGTCAGTATTATATGATTTAGACATTTCAGAACTCAATATTGAAGAGATATCAGAAGGTCAGTTTACACAAAGTTCCCTTATTTATATAAAATTGCCCCAAAATATAAAGGCTATTCGTAACAATGCATTTTATCAATGTAGAAGTCTCACTGGAACAATAGAGATTCCTGCGTCTTGTACCGAGATAGGTAAGCAAGCATTTAGAGAAACGGGTATAACAGGATTGTTGTTTGAAAGTCCTTTACATATTTCAGAGTTCGCATTTAGCAATTGTTCTAATCTTGAGGATGTATACATTAAAGGGGAGGGAACCATTGTTGACAGACACGGCTTTGGCTTTTGTGGATTAAAAAGAATTCGTATAGGGAAAGGTGTTGTATTGGGCGAATCTGCGATTCCGGGTTGTGACAACATTGAAGAAGTTATTCTTGAAGATGGTGTGAAATCTTTAGGAGAATCCTCCTTATCCACTAGTAAGGTTTCAAAAGTATTCTTTGAGGGGTCTGTGGAAGAAATATGTAGATGGGCGTTTCGAAATGATTATATAGAAGAGGTTCACATTTCAGACATCGGGAAATGGTGTGAGTTGATATTTCCAGATAATTCTCATCCGTTTTACAGATCAAATTCTTCAGACCCGATTCCTACTCTTTATTGTAATGGTGAAGAATTGGTAGATATTGAAATACCAGATGGCGTTGAACGCATAGGTGAGTATTCCTTCTATATGTGCGACAAATTAAAAACGGTAAAATTCCCTGAAACATTAAAAAATATCGGTGCAAAGGCTTTTTATGGTTGTATGTTAATGGAGGATGTACAATTCCCCCAAAATTTGGAGAGCATTGGTTCAGATGCTTTTCGTCTGTGCAGTTCTTTAACCAACATAGATATTCCACAAAGTGTTAGAAGTATCTCTTCTGGAGCATTCTACAATAATAAACTTCAGAAAGTTGTAGTACACTGGAAAAATCCGATAAGTATATCTTCTGATACTTTTTATAATGTTCCATATGATTGCTGGTTGTATGTTCCTATAGGAACTGCCTCAAAGTATGCTGCTCTAGAGTGGAAAAAAATTCCCAACATAAAAGCAGTTGGCTTATTAAGTCTTAATGTAAACACAGGTGGTACAGCCAGTTGCGACGCTTATAATGTTTCAGTCACAGATAATACAGAAACCATCATGTTCACTCCTTATCAGGAATTTTATATAAAAATGGTGCCAAATGAAAACCATAAGATATTCAAGGTAAAACTAAATGGAGAGAATGTATTGTCAGAACTGGAAAATGGTCAACTCTATATTGAAGACCCAGACGAAGATATTGCCCTTGATATTACGTTTGCAGAGGAGCATATAGAAATGGGGGATGCAAATGGAGACAGAGCCATTGACAGAAAAGACGCTAAAAACGTGGCTAGTCATATATTAAAGGACTCCAACGGATCATTCTATGGGTATGCTGCAGATATGAATGATGATGGTGTTATTAATATTACTGATATTCTACTTATTATAAAAAAAGCCAAAGAGCTAAACCAAGAGTAATAGATAATAATTATAAGTCGCTATAAAAATGAAAAAAACAGGACTTCTCATATTAGCTTTGTTATACAATGCTTTATTATTATCCAAGAATTATGATACTTTTGTCGTTAATACGACAGAGGGTGTTCCTATGACTTTCTTTATTATGAACGAAAATAACAAGAAAGTCATTGTAGGAGGACGGAGCGGGACTAATACATCACCTACACTCAACTGTATTTCCACATCTACCCAAGGTGAAGTTACCATTCCTGCCGAGGTTAGCTATAATGGCAATACATATAGTGTTATTCAGATAGGACAAAATGCATTTAAAGATTGTTCATTAATAACAACTATAAATATCCCCGAAACTGTCACGATGATTAATAGCCATGCATTTTCTAATTGTACATCCATAGAATCAGTCAAAATACCAAATGGAGTACAATATTTAGGTTCGGCTTTTGAAAATTGTACAAGTTTAAAGTCTATTGAATTCGGAAAAGATCTAACATCAATTAGTGGATCATTCGCCGGTTGTATTGCATTAACATCTATTGAATTGCCGAACAGTTTGCAAACTATAGGAAGTGATTCGTTTTCAGATTGTACGAATTTGGAATCTGTAACAATGGATTGTAATTTGACTAATATTGGAAATAATGCCTTTAAGAATTGCTCAAAACTTAATAATATTACTCTTCCTGAAACTGTGACATATATAGGGAAAAGTGCTTTCGAGGGCTGTTCCAGTATTACATCCATTACACTCCCATCAAATCTACAATATATAAAAAATTGCGCTTTTTTCGGTTGTAGTGGTATCACAAGTATTTCCATACCAGGGAAAGTATTAAGTATCGAAGACGACGCTTTTACAGGATGTAGCCTAAATAGTGTAGTATTAGAAGATGGTACTGATGATCTTACGTTGGGATATAATGCCTCTCTTACTTTTGGCTCAAGTTATAAGGGATTGTTCTATTTGTCATCGACCCCCGAATTATCTGAAGTCTATATAGGTAGGAATATTATTTGTACAGTGCCCAAACCTTTTAAAGGGCTTACAAGCCTAACATCTGTTAGATACGGCAATACGGTAAACACCATAGCCGAAGGAGAATTTTATAAATGTTCAAATCTGGAAAACGTTGAATTTGGTAATGGATTGACAAGCATTGGTAATGAAGCTTTTTACGAATGTACTTCATTACAATCGATAGATTTTAATAACTGTCCAGTTTCTGTAGGCGAATATGCATTTTACAAATGTTCCAGTTTGGAGAGTGCTCTACTTGGAAATGCTGTAACAGGAATCGGACAATACGCATTTTACCAATGTTCTTCATTGGAATCTATAGAAATCCCTAATAGTGCAGGAAGTGTTGGCGATTATGCATTTTATGAATGTTCCAACTTGCGTTCAGTTAAAATAGGAAGTGTTTATTCTGTTGGATGGAATGCCTTCTACGGATGTTCACATATATCGACACTAACTCTTAGTGAAGGCATTAATTTGATAAGCATACAAGCGTTCTCTGGGTGTAGTTCCTTAAAAGAAGTTGTAATTCCAGCAAGCACAACAGAGATTAAACATAACGGATTTGCAGGGTGTACATCATTGAAAACGGTTACAATTCTAGGACAGCTACAGTATATTTGTTGTTTCTCAAATTGCACTTCCTTGACATCTATAACAATACCTGAAGGTGTAAAACAAATAACTGAATATGCCTTTTCTGGGTGTAAATCGTTGACAACAATCAGCCTTCCCAACAGTATTACAAGAATCGATCAATATGCTTTTTATGGCTGTAACAATTTAACAAGTATTCAAATGCCAGATAACTTACAAACTATAGGCAAGTATGCCTTTCAAAATTGTGCTCTATCTTCTATTGTAATTCCAGATGCAACCACAAGCATTGGTGAATACGCTTTTAAAGGTTGTTCCAAATTAACTGTTGTGACTGCTGAGAACTCGACTCCTATATCTATCAATTCAAATGTTTTTGCTGATGTAGTAGCTAATGCAACTCTATATGTCCCATATAGCTGTAAGTCCGTCTATCAGAATAATAATGTGTGGAACACGTTTACGGCCATCAAAGAAAATGAGGTTAAACTTGGAGGCATTTTTAGGGCAAATGTAAATAACACAACATGTAGCTTCATAGTGACAAATCTTAAGCCTTTAGAAGTTCAGCTATATGAAGCAGGAACTATAACAGGCAATCTGACCATCCCTTCAAAAGTAAATGGTGATGATGGTACATCATTTTTTATAAAGAGTATTGGTGAAAATGCATTTTCTGGAAAAGCAATAAGTTCTCTTCGTATTTCTGAAGGTATAACGACTATTTGTAAAGATGCATTTTCTGACTGTACGGGACTAACTACTGTAATATTGCCTAAAAGCATTACTAATATAGCCAATGCTTTCAAATATTGTAGCAATCTGCAATCAATAAATGTATTATGGAGGAACCCTTCTGATATTCAGACAGACGCAAAGACTTTTGAAGATATTACTTCAAATTCCGTACTGTTTGTACCTGCAGGCACTAAGAGTCGTTACGAGGAAATAGGCATTTGGCAGAGGTTCGCACAAATCATAGAAGTTAGTCCTATCTCTGTTGGTGATGTTACAACAAGTTATGGATCACAGGTAGATTTGCCGATTATTCTTAATAACGAAGAGGTGATATCTGGTATACAGTATAAATTGATGTTACCAAATGGTGTTTCTTTGGTAGAAGAAGACGGAGAGCCTGTTGTTTCGTTGACAAACAGGACTGAAGGTTTTACAGTAATGGGGCATAAAGATCCTGACACGGACAACTGTTATCTTTTTGTATTATTTTCTTTAGATGGGAATCCCATAATAGGAAACAATGGGGCTGTCATGAATATTAGAATTAACGTTGCATCCGATATTGATCTTGGCAAATATGAAACAGCAATAGAAGATGTGAATATGGCTACAGATTCTTTTGAAACACGAACTCCAATAAATGCTGTTTCAGAATTAATAATAAATGACATAACTAAAGGTGACGTGAATAGTGATGGCACAATTACCGCCCAAGACGCGTCACTAGTTTTGCAAATCGTGGCTAAGAAAATCAATTCTGGAACTGAAGGTGTTATCTATGAGGCTGCCGATGTAAATGGTGACGGACAGGTAACTGCTCAAGACGCATCACTTATCCTACAATATGTAGCAAAAAAGATTAGTTGGTAATTATTTAAACATAACTATTATTAATTTTAAATCATTCAAAAATGAGAAAACTAAAATTGTTAATGTTCGCCTTGTTTGCCATAGGCGAGAGCGTAATAGCTCAAAATGTAACGGTTCCAGACGTGGAGGCCGTTCCAGGTGAAACGGTTTCATTCAGCGTGAATTTGTCGGAAGGAAAAGCTGACACTTACACAGCTATGACTATCTATGCTCAGTTTCCTGCTACGGGATTTACGACAACAGGTGCCTATACCATATCTTCTTCATGGACAGGTGCTTCTGCAGTCGTTGGCGAAGTTGATGGTGCGGGACTCGCAACCATTCCTTTTGCATCTAGCAATGCAATTCCTGGTACTTCCGTCGATAATCTAGTTACTGTTAGTTTTACTGTTGATGCTGATCAACCTTTAGGAGATTATGATGTCACTTTGAAGGGGACTATGTTTGAATACGGGACATCTGATAAAGACTATGCAGCAGACGTGACTTTCCAGGTGCATGTTGTTAGTGCACACACTATTGTATTAGATGAAAACTCGACGACAGTTCCTACAGACGCTACAGACGTAAATGTACGAGTGTTACGTACCATTAGCGCTGGCAATTGGAACACAATATGTCTACCATTCAGCATGTCTGAAGCTCAAGTGAAGACAGCCTTCGGTGATGACGTCTTATTGGGTGATTTCGTGAGATATGATACACAGGAAGATGCTCTAGAGAATATCACAGGCATAAATGTTGTGTTTACAAGTGCAACGGCTATTGAGGCTAATCATCCGTATATAATCAAGGTTTCATCAGACATTACTAATTTTACTGTTAACGGAGTGGACATTTCTTCAGATGAGGATGAAGCTTACACTGAGTATAACAACGGAAAGACGGGAACAAAGAAAGTCATTTTTGGAACGTTTAATGGAACACTGCATGCAGGCTTGACGCTAGCAGATAATCAAATCTTCTTAGCAGACAACAAATTGTGGTATTCAAAAGGTTTGACAACCATCAAGGCATTCCGCGCCTATTTCGATTTTGAAGATGTTCTAGCCTCAGTAGCATCTTCCGCTCCGTTATTCATTTCTTACATGAATACAACGAGTATCAATGAAATGAAAATAAATGAGAGGATGAAGAATGATGGTAATTACTACGACCTACAAGGTCGTAAAGTTGCAAGTCCTAATAAAGGATTATATATTTTGAACAACAAAAAAATTGTAGTGAAATGAATAAAAAGGAATATATGAGCCCTACTATGATTGTAGTGGTGTGTGAAGACATGAAACTATTGGCTGGTAGCGGCGTAAATAGTTCGAACTATAACATCGTATATGGTGGCATAGATGAAACTGGGAACGTAAATCCTGAGTAAATGGAGATTTACCTTATTTAATAAAATGGGGGTGTGTCAAAAATGGCACACCCCCATTAATATTAAGATTTATTAATCGCTTATTATGCGAAAGGATTCTCGGTGGGATAGAAGTTACCCTTCGGGAAATTGTAGTCAATCTCGTCAACGGGGATACCCATGTACTTGAGAACTTCCCAGAGATACTTACCCTGATGGCCGAACATAACGGCGCAGTGGTGTGGGTAGTGCTTCTCGATGAGGACGTGACGATAGAAGCGGCTCATGTTCTTGATACCGAAGATACCGATAGAACCGAATGAGCGTGTAGCTACAGGAATAACCTCGCCCTGAGCGATGTAAGCACGGAGCTTGGTGTCAGCAGTAGACTGCAGACGATAAACTGTAGCCAGACCTGGCTGGATGTCACCCTCGAGGGTACCGTTGGTAACCTCAACAGGCAGAGCGCGGGCCATAATGCGCTGGAAGCACATCTGGCAGTTGCAAACCTTGCTTGAAGCGGTGTTACCACAGTGGAAGCCCATGAAGATTTCCTTCTCCGTATAGGTGTCGCAAGCAAACTTCTTGCCCTTGATGCTCTCCTCGTACATATCGGTAGGTACGGTGTTGTTGATGTCGAGCAGGGTAACAGCATCCTGAGAGATACATGTTCCGATGTACTCAGACAGAGCGCCATAGATATCAACCTCACAAGCTACGGGGATACCACGGCTTGTCAGACGGCTGTTAACGTAGCAAGGTACGAAACCAAACATGGTCTGGAATGCAGGCCAGCACTTGTTGGCCATAGCGACGAACTGACGTGAGCCCTTGTGAGCCTCAATCCAGTCAGTCAGCGTCAGCTCATACTGAGCGAGCTTAGGCAGCACCTGAGGAATTTTGTTACCGTGACCGAGCTCAGCAGCCATTTCCTTCACGACGTCGTCGATGCGTGGGTCGCCCTGATGCTTCTGGAAAGCTTCGAGCAGGTCGAGCTCTGAGTTCTCCTCAATCTCAACGTCGAGATCATACAGGGCACGGATAGGAGCGTTACAAGCCAGGAAGTTGTTAGGACGAGGACCGAAGCTGATGATCTTCAGGTTCTGCAGACCTACGATAGCGCGGGCGATAGGCAGGAACTCGTGAATCATCTCAGCGCACTGAGCTGCATCGCCTACGGGCTCCTCAGGAATATATGCACGAGTCTTGCGCAGGCTCAGAGCCTGGCTAGCGTTCAGCATACCGCAGTAAGCATCGCCACGACCATCGATCAGGTCATTCTGAGTCTCCTCAGCAGCAGCGCAGAACATAGCGGGGCCCTGGAACCAGTCGGCCAACATGGTCTCAGAAATCTCAGGACCGAAGTTGCCAAGGTAAACACACAGAGCGTTACAGCCAGCCTTCTTGATATCCTCAAGAGCCTGCTGAGCGTGAATCTCACTCTCAACGATGCAGATAGGACACTCGTAGATACCGTCCTTACCGAACTTCTTTTCATACGCAGCGATAACAGCCTTACGACGGTTAACAGCCAATGACTCAGGGAAACAGTCGCGAGATACGGCGACGATTCCAATCTTAATTACAGGTACGTTGTTCATAAAATAATGTTATATAAAGTAATGTTTAGTCAGATACGGATGCAAAGTTACAAAAAGAAAGTGAAAAGTGATGAGCGAAAAGTGAAAAAATTGCTACCGCATAGGATTTTTTAACTTTTACGTTTATCGCTGCAGCGTAACAGCCATCAAACCGATGACGACATCGTTGCTAAGGGTGCGCAAAGTGAGCGAGACGACCTTCTTCTTCGGGTCAAGGGGCAAACACAACAGCTGGGCTGCGCCACCGGGAATCTCACCTCCATCGGCACTCTTAGGTCCTAACTCTCCACCCTGAGCAGTAGCCTTGGGAAGTTTCATGGCTGTCCAAAGGTCACGACTGACGACCTCAGCAGACAACGCAATACGGTATGGTCTGGGCGACAGGGCACAGAAAGCCTTGCCATCGACATAGTAGTCGCGTTCGATGGGGCACCAGTTGTCGGGATTGACCAGTTGCAGCGTGTCGGACGTGCCGTCCTTATACTGTGCAACTACGATACCGTTGGCAATACGGCACTGCATGTGATTGGTAGAGCCAGCCATCAGAAGCCAAGCCTTCGAAGCCGAGCTGTTGATGGGGATGCTGACGGAATCGGGAAAGTTGTCCCACAACGAGGTATAGATGATGTTC
The DNA here is from genome assembly GCA_946404405.1 of uncultured Prevotella sp. Lineage (GTDB taxonomy): Bacteria > Bacteroidota > Bacteroidia > Bacteroidales > Bacteroidaceae > Prevotella. The sequence continues at coordinate 13,927 of CAMJDL010000008.1, read as the reverse complement.
TGTCCCTGTGCTGGCGTACGGAAAGGAATACCAACAATGGTACGCTCGTCCTTGACTATCAGCGAGCGGAACACGGAGTCGTTAATATCAGGACGCGTCTGCGGATGACACCACTCGCCCACCCCTTGCAACGGAATCTGCAGCGTCGTATAAGGCGGACGCGGCGAGCGATACTCGTTTTTGAAGATGTCTGCCACATTGGCATTGAGCAGTTTGTCAATGGCTACCTTATTATATTTAGCACCAGCCTCCGGTTCTTCAAGTCCGTTGGCAGGTTCATCGGAAGGCATCTCGTAAACCCACGTCATGGTGACTTCCGGCAACTTGACAGGCGCTTTGACACGTATGACCTGATGGGCATCGGCATTTCCCTGAACATCCAGGAACTGCCCCAAACCAAGATTCAGACGGAGCACTATCTTCAAAGGCTGGGCAAAGCGCTGGGTGACATCAAACACAAGCTCACCGCCGTTGCGACGGAAACGATAGTCAATATACGGCGTGTGGACAGAGGCAGAATCCCACGACTCAGGGAAACCGGGCTGCAGCACGCAGTCGCCGAAGAGGGCACGCGGCTGGATACCAAACAAGCCCTGAATCAACGTACGTGCGGAGATGCCGATACAGTCGCCAAAATCGCGATAGCACTCGCCTCGCGCGGCATCGTACTTACTGATTTGTCCGAAGTTACCTGGCGAACGACCGTAGTACATCTGGTCAAGAATATTGGCTTTCATCAGTCGGAAGGCCTCTTCCGAACGCCCTGCCACGAAATAGGCCAGCGCGGTATGCATCACCTCGGCAGCAGCGACATTGTTGATGCTCCACGAGTATGGCAGCCAGTTCGAGGTGGCAATGGTATGGAGCCCAGTATTGGCAACAGCAATATGCGGTATCTCACGATCGATATACTTCGTAGCCTGATAAGCCTGTTGCGCACTGCATGCGCCACAATCGATAGGCGTGTAGATGCTCCAGACGGCAGCACTCTCGTGGACACGTTTCAATCCCATCAGGTCCTGATATTCTGCCCAATGGCCCTTGTCTTTCAGCCACAAGCGGTCGTTCATGGCCTTCAAAATGGCGTCTGCCTCCGTCCGATACGGCTGCGGGTCTTCGCCAAGTATTTGGGCTATACGGGCTGCCAAACGGTTGCCACGGTAGTTGTAAGCCGACGAATGGGTCACAGCGCCACCGCTATAGTACAACGCATCGCTGGCCCAAATACAACAATACGCATCGTACAGATGGTCGCCATCAGGGTCGAAATTACGTTTTTCCCACGCCAGATGACTCTTCAACACGGGCCACATCTTCTTGAGATACACCTTGTCGGCATCATACTGGAAGTGCCACAACAACTCGTCGATGTAGTTGAGATTCATGTCGTAATGGTGCATCTGGTCATAGCGGTTCGGATTACGACAAATATAGCCGTCGGAATACATCTGCGTATGCCAGCGCTTCTCCGAACGTGCCATCTGCTGCTTGGGGTCCTGCGTAGGATGCGGGATGTCAGCCGACACATTCTTCACCTGACTCTTGGCGTATGCGTCGAAATGGGATTTGGCACGGTCGTTCCAACCCAGCACATCGCCCAGATAACCGGCACGCCAACCTGCCAACGGCATACGCCAACCGATACAGCCATGAAGCCACGTCTCGCCGTCCCAGTCGCCATCGGCAGCCACTACCAATGCACCGCCTAACGTGTTGATATAAGGATCGGGGGTATGGAACGTGACGCGACCAGCCAGCTGTTTCATGGCTTTCTCGTCAGCCTCAAAGAGTTGTTCACCCTCGTCATCGTCCAAAAGTTTCAACGTCTGGCCTTCAGCAGCAATATAACAGGCGTCAGTCATCGTCTCGCCCAACACCTGTACGGGTTTCTTACCGTCAGCCTCAAAAGCATCGGCAGCATCCACACCGATGTCGCCATTACGATGGAGTTTGGGTTTCTTGATGTTACTTACAACAACCTGCAACTGCGGATTGCTTTTAAAACCCGCACTCTGAATACGCCACAAGGCACGCTCTGTGGTCTGCGAAGCCACTACTTTTATGCGGACAATAGCGCCATTGCCCCAGCGTTTGTCGCGAACAATATAACTACGCATGCCTGCCTCATAACTGGCATCACACTGTGAGGTAGAGTCGAGGGCAACGTTATTGACGCGCAGACGGATATTACGGTTGTTGTTCTTCTTATAAAGTGCAAACACAGGACGGTCGCTGGTCTCTACGCGCCATTCCGTATGACTGCCATACAAGGCACGCGTATAGCGATTCTGTCCGTTGGAACAGACAAAAGCCTGCCCCGAAGGACGATAGTTCTGTGACACAATATGAATGGGGAGAAAAGTCAGTAAACAGAGTGGCATCACTCCCTTTGTCCAACGCTTCACCTTATTTATAATTATATTGCACTTCATTATTACGCTTCTTTTGCGCTTGCAAAGATACGAATAAGTGAGAGAAAAACCAAATAATAACAAAAAAAAATCGATTGTCATCACGACAGCCGATTTTTAAACAAACTACTTAAAAACTAATCTACTAAAACAAATCAAAAAAATATCTCTTGTTAATAAACTACAACACACTCGAATAGTTATAAACTTTCGACGGTGCAAAGGTATGAACTTTTTCTGCACTGTGCAAGCAATTTTTCAAGAAACTGATACCGATTTTGATTTATATCAATGCGGGGGTCAGTTTTTCACACCAACACCCGCATTTTTGTTATCTATAGTTTACAAAATCAGAGGTTTACATCATACCGCCCATACCTGGTGCACCGCCCATTGGCATTGCGGGTTCCTTCTCGGGTTTATCGCAGATGAGGCACTCAGTGGTCAGGAACATACCAGCGATACTGGCAGCATTCTCCAGAGCTACACGAGCCACCTTGGCAGGATCGATAACGCCAGCTTCACGCAGGTCCTCGTACTTGTCGAGACGGGCATTGTAACCGAAGTCACCCTTACCCTCGCGAACCTTCTGAACAACCACAGCACCCTCTTCACCAGCGTTGCTGACAATCTGTCGCAGAGGCTCTTCGATGGCACGACAGATGATGTTGATACCTGTCTGCTCGTCGGCATTGTCACCCTTCAGATTAGCCAAAGCCTCCTGAGCACGGATATAGGTCGTACCACCACCGGCAACAACACCTTCCTCAATAGCTGCACGTGTAGCGCAGAGAGCATCGTCAACGCGATCCTTCTTTTCCTTCATCTCAACCTCGCTGTTAGCACCAACGTAGAGCACTGCTACGCCACCTGCCAATTTGGCAAGACGCTCCTGCAGCTTCTCCTTGTCGTAAGAAGAGGTGGTGAGCTCGATTTCCTTCTTGATCTGAGCAATACGATCCTGAATAGCCTGCTTGTCGCCAGCACCATTCACGATGGTGGTGTTGTCCTTCGAAACAGTCACCTTGTCGCAAGTACCCAACATCTCCAGCGTAGCCTGCTCCAGTTTCAGACCCTTTTCCTCGCTGATGACAACGCCACCTGTCAGTGTAGCAATATCCTCCAGCATAGCCTTACGACGATCGCCGAAGCCAGGAGCCTTCACAGCGCAGATCTTCAGACCACCACGAAGACGGTTTACAACGAGAGTTGTCAGAGCCTCAGAGTCTACATCCTCAGCGATAACCAGCAGAGGACGACCGCTCTCAGCAGCAGGCTGCAGGATGGGCAGGAAATCCTTAATGTTAGAAATCTTTTTATCGTAGATGAGGATGTACGGATTCTCCATCACGCACTCCATCTTCTCAGAATCAGTTACAAAGTAGCCACTAAGGTAGCCACGATCGAACTGCATACCCTCGACAACACCGATGTGGGTGTCACGGCTCTTGCTCTCCTCGATTGTGATGACGCCATCCTTTGAAACCTTACGGAAGGCCTCCGCCAACAGCTTACCAATCTCCTCGTCGTTGTTGGCAGAAACGGTAGCCACCTGCTCAATCTTATCGTAATTGTCGTCTACGCGCTCAGCATTCTTCTGAATGAAGTCAACAACGCTCTTTACTGCCTTATCGATACCACGCTTCAAGTCCATGGGGTTGGCACCAGCGGTGACGTTCTTCAGACCCTCAGTCACGATAGACTGTGTCAGGATGGTAGCTGTTGTCGTACCATCACCAGCGTCATCTCCAGTCTTCGATGCCACACTCTTCACCAGCTGTGCACCTGTGTTCTCAAACTTGTCCTCCAACTCGATTTCCTTGGCAACGGTTACACCGTCCTTGGTAATCTGGGGAGCACCGAACTTCTTCTCAATAACTACGTTACGACCCTTAGGGCCAAGTGTTACCTTCACTGCGTTGGCCAACTGGTCTACGCCCTGCTTCATTGCATCGCGAGCGTCAATATTGAATTTAATATCTTTTGCCATGGTTTTTTTGTTTTTTTCGTTATTCCAATTTTTCGTTATCACGTTATAACGTTATTCCGTTATTACGCTGTTATTTCTCAATCACTGCCAGAACGTCGCTCTGACGCATCATCAGATACTTCTCACCCTCGAACTCCAGCTCCGTACCAGAGTACTTGCCATAAAGCACTTCATCGCCAGCCTTCAGCACCATCTCTTCGTCCTTGGTACCCTGACCAACGGCCTTGATAGTTCCATGAAGGGGCTTCTCTTTTGCGGTGTCTGGAATAATAATTCCACCAATCTTCTCTTCTGCCGGTGCAGGCACTACCAGCACGCGGTCTCCTAATGGTTTGATGTTCATAATACTTTTTTTATTTAATGTTAGAATTTAATCTTTCTGCACTCATCACAGCTAAAACCGTGCCAACACAAACAGAACTGACAGATTGGCAGAAACGACCATATTTTGTACTTTTTTCAAATAAAAGCAGGTTGTTTAAATTATTATTCGTACCTTTGCACCACATTATTAATAAAATGCACGTGTACGCATAAACTTAAGACCAAGATGATATGAAAAGACTTTCTGCTTTTGCAGCCATGCTGCTGGCCGCCGTCGCCATGATGGCAGAGACAAAAACCTTGCCCTCTGTTGGCAATAAGACCGAGTTGACAATCAGCGACGATGGTGGACTTGCCACCTACAGCGTCACGTACGAAGGTGTGCAGATAATGACACCCTCACGCTTAGGCTTTGAGGCCAATTTCGGCGACTTTACGAAGGGGCTGAAGATGGGCGACATCAAGACGCAGTTTCGCGACATGACCATTATGAAAGCTGATGGAAAGAAGAGCGGTATGAGTGCCGTACGCTACACCGTGCCGTTCACGAATGCCAAAGGACAACAGATGTCCGTCATCTTCCAAGTAACATCCACCAGTGTGGCCTACTGCTACGAGATTCCACGTCCAGGCGAGAATCCTAAGTGTGGCGTCATCCGTCGTGAGGTCAGCTCGTTCAATTTCCCAGAGAATACCAGCACATTCCTCTGTCCGCAGATTGGACCGATGACGGGTTGGGAACGCACAAAGCCCAGCTACGAGGAGGACTATAAGGCTGATGCCCCCATGACTGACCGCTCGCGTTTCGGACAGGGCTACACGTTCCCGTGCCTGTTCCGCGTACCAGCAAACAACGAAAACGCCTGGGTTCTGGTCAGTGAGGTTGGCGTCGATGGCAGTTATGTCGGCAGCCACCTGAGCGACTACAGTGCTGAGACTGGTTACACCATCGCCTTCCCACAGGCTGGCGAGAATAATGGCAACGGTACGCCTTTTGCGGGCATTCCCCTGCCCTACACTACTCCGTGGCGCACCATCGTCATCGGATCGTCGCTGAAACCTATCGTTGAGAACAATGTCGGCATCGGCTTGTTGTCGAATAAGTATCAAGCCTCGCAGAAGTACATGCCAGGCCGCTATACGTGGTCGTGGCTCGTATGGCAGGACGAGAGCATCAACTACAACGACCAAGTGAAGTTCATTGACCTCGCAGCGGCTATGGGTTTCGAATACTGTCTTGTGGATAACTGGTGGGACGAGCGCATAGGTCGCAACCAGATAGAAGAGTTGTCGAAATATGCCCGTTCGAAAGGTGTCTCACTGATGTTATGGTACAATTCGAACGGTTTCGAAAACGACGCACCTCAGACACCACGCGACCGAATGTCGACAGCCATAGCCCGCGACAAGGAGATGGCATGGCTGAAGAAGATTGGCGTCAAGGGCATCAAGGTCGATTTCTTCGGTGGTGACAAGCAGTGTACTATGCAGCTCTATGAGGACATCCTCTTCGATGCCAACCGTTATGGTTTAGGGGTTATCTTCCACGGATGCACCATGCCTCGTGGCTGGGAGTATATGTATCCTAACTACATCGCTTCGGAGGCTGTTCTCGCTTCTGAGAACGTGTATTTCAGCGAGGGTCATGCCAAGAGCGAGGCCTTTGAACTCTGTCTGCACCCCTTTATCCGCAACGCCATGGGTCCAATGGACTGGGGCGGCACAATTATGAACAAATACCTGTCGCGCGACAACAAGAGTCGCCACCGCCGTTATACCACTGACATCTTCGAGATGGCTGTGGCCATTACCACGCAGACACGCATCCAGTGTATTGCCATGCAGCCTAACAACCTCGAAGAGTTGCCACAGTTCGAACTCGACTTCCTGAAACAGGTGCCGACGACATGGAGCGACACCCGTTTTCTCGACGGCTATCCTGGCAAGTATGTGGTACTGGCCCGTCGTCATGCTGACGATTGGTATGTGGCTGGTCTGAACGCTGAACCGCAGGCCAAGACGCTGACCATCCAGATGCCCGAATGGGCAGGAAAGACTGTCGACTACTATGTGGACGATGCCAAGAAAGGTCCGCAGCTGCGCCAGCTGAAGTTCGATAAGGATGGCAAAGCCAAGGTCGTGATACAGCCTAATGGCGGCATCATTCTGAAGTCGTCTTTGTAAAAAAGCGCTTAAAAAGACTTAAAAAAGTATGCCTTTTTACAAAAGTTTTACTAACTTTGCAAAAACTATGACATCATTATATCATTTATCGTAATATGAAAGACTTTCTAAAAAATGTTTTGGCCACCATCACAGGTATCATCGTGCTGGGTATCATCATGGCCATTATCAGCGTCATCTCAATGGTAGGACTGGTGGCATCGAGTGCCGGCAGTACTAAAGTTGCTGAGAACTCCGTATTCACTCTGATGCTCACCGGACAACTGGACGAACGTGTTCAAGACAATCCTCTTGGCATGCTGACAGGACAGGTGAGCGAGAATCTGGGACTGGACGACATGATCAGTGCCATTAAAAAAGCCAAGGACAACGAAGACATCAAAGGTATCTATATCGAGGCTGGCATGTTCTCAAGCGACACCCCTGCATCAAGTCATGCCATCCGCGAGACCCTGCTCGATTTCAAGAAGAGCGGCAAGTGGATTGTAGCTTATGCTGACTCTTATACGCAGACTACCTATTATATATGTAGCGTTGCCGACAAGATTTTCCTGAACCCACAGGGTATGGTCGATTGGCATGGTTTGGCCTCTACGCCGTACTTCGTCAAGGACCTGCTGGCTAAGTTTGGCGTGAAATACCAGCTCTGCAAAGTGGGTAAATATAAGAGTGCCCCTGAAATGATGACTGCCGACAAGATGAGCGACCCCAATCGCGAACAGGTGACAGCCTATATGACTGGCATTTGGAAGGTCATGCTGAAGGAGGTATCGGACAGCAGAAAAATTTCTGTTGACTCGCTGAATGCCTATGCCGATCGTTTTGTGGCTTTGTCTGAGCAGAACGAACTGGTGAAGATGAAGCTGGTGGACAAGCTAATCTATACGGACGAGGTGAAGAGTGAAATCAAAAACATGCTGAAGCTCGATAAGGACGACGAGATACCACAGCTGACACTGGCTGACATGCAGAATGTAAAAGGCAAGAAGCAGGAGGGCGAACAGATTGCCGTCTACTATGCCTATGGCGAGATTGTCGACTCAGAGACTGGTAGTCTGACACAACAGGGTCACAGCATCGTGGCCAATACCGTCTGCAAGGATTTGGAGAAGCTGATGAACGACGACAATGTGAAGGCTGTCGTATTGCGCGTCAATTCGCCTGGTGGTTCGGCATACGCCTCAGAACAGATCTGGCGTAGCGTGACCCAGCTGAAAGCCAAGAAACCCGTGGTTGTCTCGATGGGTGGCTATGCTGCCAGCGGCGGCTACTACATCAGTTGTGCTGCCAACTATATCTACTCTGAGCCCACCACCATTACTGGTTCTATCGGTATCTTCGGTATGTTCCCCGACTTTAGCGGACTGCTGACAGAGAAGTTGGGTGTGAAGTTCGACGAGGTGAAGACCAACAAGCATGCTGCCTTCGGCACAATGGCCCGTCCGTTCAATGCTGAGGAACTGGCACTGCTCGACCAGTATATCGGTCGTGGCTATGAACTGTTCCGCAAGCGTGTGGCCGATGGTCGCAAGCAGCCAGTGGAGAAGATTGAGGAGATTGCACAGGGACGTGTATGGCTGGGCAACGATGCACTGGGCATCAAACTGGTGGATGCTATTGGTTCGCTGGACGATGCCGTCAAGAAGGCTGCTGAACTGGCTAAGGTGAAGGAGTTCCATACGACGGGCTATCCTGAGCCTGCCGAATGGTGGGAAAGTCTGCTCGAACAGGGCAACAGCAGCAGCTATCTTGACAGCGAACTGCGTCAAGCCCTGGGCGAATACTACGAGCCGCTGCGACTGGTGAAGACCATCAACCACCAGAGCGCTATTCAGGCTCGTCTGCCCTATTTCCTGAACATTCAATAATCGAGTATTTGAAAATAATAGTATAACACAGCATGGGTGTTGAGAGATATAGGATTGTTGAAGGCGACTTCATAAAAATCAACAAGTGGCTATTACCATTTAGTTGGTTATATGGCATGGCCTCCAAACTACGCAACACCCTGTTTGAGATGGGTGTTCTGAAGATGCGTTCCTTCAAGATACCCATCATCAGCGTGGGCAATATCACTGTTGGCGGCACGGGCAAGACGCCACACGTGGAGTATCTGGTACGTCTGCTGAAGGATCAGTTCCGTGTGGCAGTGCTCAGCCGAGGCTACAAGCGCAAGAGCAAGGGATTCATCAAGGCCGACGAACAGACCATGATGCCTGAGATTGGCGACGAGCCCTATCAGATGAAGCAGAAATTCCCTGGTGTCACCATCGCTGTCGACAAGAAACGCTGTCATGGCATAGACATATTGACAGAACAGGATGCACAGCTCGATGTCATCCTGCTCGACGACGCTTTCCAGCACCGTTATGTGAAGCCTGGCATCAATATCCTGCTGGTCGATTACCACCGTCTGATTATCTACGACAAGCTATTGCCTGCAGGCCGTCTGCGCGAGCCACTGTCTGGCAAGGACCGTGCCGACATTGTCATCGTGACCAAGTGTCCGAAGGACCTTAAGCCCATGGAGTATCGTGTTGTCACCAAGGCCATGCACCTCTACCCCTACCAGCGTCTGTACTTCACCACGCTGGAGTATGCTGCCTTGCAGCCCATGTTCCAGACAAGTCCTGCGGACATTCCACAACTCGACAGTCTGCACGACACGCACGTGTTGCTGCTGACGGGTATCGCATCGCCTGAGCAATTGGAGCACGACCTCTCACCTCTCACCTCTCACCTCACGCCACTTACCTTTGCCGACCATCATCAGTTTGCCAAGAAGGACGTCCAGCTCATCAACGACACATTTGCTGCACTGCCCTCTCCCAAACTCATCATCACGACAGAGAAGGATGCCACCCGTCTGAACAATATCGAGGGACTGAGCGACGAGGTCAAGAAGAATATTTATGTCCTGCCTGTACGCATCAGTTTCATGCAGGACCAAGAGAATACGTTTAACCAACAAATCAGAGACTATGTACGAAAAAATTCAAGAAACAGCATCTTGGCTAAAGGCAAAGATGACCACAAGTCCGACAACGGCAATTATTTTGGGGACGGGCCTCGGACAATTAGCTTCAGAAATAACTGACAAGCTGGAGATCCCCTACAGTCAGATTCCTAACTTCCCCGTATCTACCGTCGAGGGGCACGCTGGTGCACTCATCTTCGGCAAACTGGGTGGTGTAGATATCATGGCTATGCAGGGCCGTTTCCACTACTACGAAGGATACAACATGAAGGAAGTTACCTTCCCCGTACGCGTCATGTACGAGCTGGGCATCAAGACGCTCTTCGTGTCGAATGCTGCCGGTGGCATGAACCCCGCCTTCAAGATTGGCGACCTGATGGTCATCACCGACCATATCAATTTCTTCCCTGAGCATCCGCTGCGTGGCAAGAATTTCCCCACAGGTCCCCGTTTCCCGGACATGCACGAGGCTTACGACCACGAGCTCATCAATCTGGCTACCAAGATTGCCAAAGAGAAGAAGATTCGTCTGGTCTATGGCGTCTATGTCGGTACGACAGGTCCTACCTTCGAGACACCTGCAGAATATAAGATGTACCGCACACTGGGTGGCGACACCGTAGGTATGTCAACCGTTCCTGAGGTTATCGTAGCCCACCACTGCGGCATCAAGACCTTCGGCATCAGCGTCGTTACCGACCTTGGCGGCTTTGACAACCCTGTAGAGGTCAGCCATGAAGAGGTTCAGGAAGCTGCCGACAAGGCTCAGCCACTGATGACCGAGATCATGCGCGAAATGATTAAGAGAACAGCATAAAAGAATTAATGGAAATAGCATCATTAGGAGAATTCGGGCTGATAGACCGCCTCACGGAGGACATCAAGCCCCAAAACGAATCAACAAAGTACGGCGTAGGCGATGACTGCGCCGTACTTCACTACCCAGACAGCGAAGTGCTCGTTACCACCGACATGCTGATGGAGGGCGTCCACTTCGACCTGACGTATATCGGCCTTCAGCATCTGGGTTGGAAATCCGCCATGGTGAACATCAGCGACATCTTTGCCATGAACGGCACGCCACGCCAAATGACGGTATCGCTGGCACTCAGCAAGCGTTTCAGCGTCGAGGACATGGAACAGTTCTACAGCGGATTGCGCATGGCCTGCGACAAATGGGGCGTCGACATCGTAGGTGGCGACACCACGTCTTCATATACGGGCTTGGCCATCTCGATTACCTGTATCGGCGAGGCCCGTAAGGAGGACATCGTATATCGTAACGGTGCAAAAGAGACCGACCTGATCTGTGTCAGCGGTGACCTCGGGGCCGCCTATATGGGCCTGCAACTGCTGGAACGCGAAAAGTCCGTCTACTATCAGATGGTAGATGAAGCTAAGAAGAATGGCAAGCCCGTTCCCGACTTCCAACCGGACTTCGCTGGCAAGGAATATCTGTTACAACGTCAACTGAAGACGGAGGCACGTGGCGACATCATCCAACGCCTGCGCGATGCGGGCATCCGTCCCACAGCCATGATGGACATCAGCGATGGCTTGTCCTCAGAGCTCATGCACATCTGCAAGCAGTCGAACGTCGGCTGTCGCATCTTTGAAAAGCAAATCCCCATCGACTACCAGACGGCAGTCATGGCTGAGGAGCTGAACATGAACGTTACCACCTGCGCTCTCAATGGCGGTGAGGACTATGAACTGCTGTTCACCGTTCCCATCGGCGACCACGAGAAGATTCAGGACATGGAGGACGTTAAGCTTATTGGCCACATTACCAACCAGAGCCTCGGCCATATCCTTGTCACTCGTGATGACCAGGAGTTCGAGCTCAAAGCACAAGGATGGAACCCACTTTAGAGGTAAGAAGTTAGAGGTAAGAGGTAAGAAAACCGGGAAATTTCTTAAAAACTGCAAAATAATCCGTCAAAAGTTTGGCGGATTGTTTTTTTTGTTGTACCTTTGCACCCGCAAACGAAAGGATGCAGTGTTCTAACAAACATTTTGGTGCCTTAGCTCAGTTGGTAGAGCATCGGACTGAAAATCCGTGTGTCCCCGGTTCGATTCCTGGAGGTACCACTTTTCCTCCTTTCATTATGAACCCCTGTCTTAGAGATTTCTCTAGCAGGGGTTTTTAATTTGCCATTTATTTGCGAATATCAATAAAACTTCGTAACTTTGCACCATCAATTCAACACTAGCTATATGGGAATTATCATTGGAATAGACGTTGGTATTTCGACCACGAAGATTGTAGGACTGCGTGAAGGGCGCGTGCTCTCCCCTATCCGCATCACGGCTGCCGACCAGGTGACCTCACTTTATGGTGCCTTTGGCAAGTATCTTCACGACAACAAGATTGCACTTGGCGACGTCGAGCAAGTCATGCTGACGGGCGTAGGTGCAGGCTATATCGACGAGAACCTGTATGGCATACCCACCCAGAAGGTCGATGAATTCGTGGCCGACGGTCTTGGCGCCCGTTTCGAGAGCGGCCTCAACAAAGCCATCGTCGTCTCGATGGGCACGGGTACTAGCTTTGTACAGTGCAATGGCGACGATATCAAGCATATCGGCGGATTGGGTATCGGTGGCGGAACCCTGCAAGGCTTGAGCCGTGTGATGCTGAACACGCGCGACCCCAAGCAGATTCAGAGCTTGGCCATGAAGGGCGATATCCGCAACATCAATCTGCAGATTGGCGACATTTCCACCCATCCGTTGCCAGGGCTCCCCATGGATGCCACTGCATCGCTGTTTTCCAAGGCACAATATGATGCCCCCAAGGAAGATTTAGCCCTTGGCCTGATTGTCATGGTACTGCAAACTATTGGTTCTGCTGCCATTCTGTCATCCCTTAACTCAGGCATCAAGGACTTCGTACTTATCGGCAACCTGACACTGCTGCCCCAGTGCAAGGAAATATACCCCATGCTTGAGAAGCTCTACGGCGTCCATTTCCACATCCCCAAGTATGCCGAGTTCTGCACAGCCATCGGTGCTGCGCTGAACTATAAGAAGTAATATTACTCTTTGCGGTGTTTATCGAACTTACGGAGAAAGTAGTTGAAGGCTTCCAATCCGAAAAGCACTAAAATGGTGCAAGCGGTAGCCAAGATGTACATGCCACCTCCGCAGGCCAGACCAATGGCGGCTGTGACCCAAAGACCTGCAGCGGTAGTGAGTCCGCTGACCATATTCTCCTGCTTACGGAAGATGATGGTACCGGCACCAATGAAACCAATACCGCTGACGACCTGGGCAGCCACACGACTGACATCCCAGCGAGAGGTCATGCCGTCCATTTGGACATCGCTAAAGCCGTAAGCTGACACAATCATAAACAATGCAGAGCCCAAAGCTACAAGGAAATGGGTGCGGAAGCCGGCCTCCTTGGCACGGTATTCACGTTCAAGTCCGATGAGTCCGCCGAGCAGGGCAGCAATGAAAATGCGTAGAATTAAATCGTACTCCATGAGTTAAATGTTGTTATTTTGCCTGCAAATATACGATTTTATTTGTATCTTTGCAAGAAATAAGACTAAAAATAATAAAAATGATGAAACTGCTTTTGTTTGGATTAGGCATGCAAGAAATCATCGTCATTGCACTGATTGTGCTGTTGCTGTTTGGCGGCAAGAAGATTCCCGAATTGATGAAGGGCTTGGGCAAAGGCGTCAAGAGCTTCAAGGACGGCATCAAGGAAGTGGATGACGAAGTGAAGGAAATAAAGGAAGTGAAGGAAATGACGGATGAGGAAGTAATGAGTGAAAACTGATCCGCAAACCTTCTGGGACCACTTGGACGTGTTGCGCTCGTCGCTAATACGGATGGGTGTGGCAATCGTGGTGTTCGCTGTAGCAGCGTTCTGTATGAAGGAGACACTGTTCAGCGTAGTACTAGCTCCGCGAAGTAGCGGCTTCGTGACGTACAGGCTGTTAGGCGTGGACGCGTTCTCGATACACCTGATGAACACGGGACTGACGGAGCAGTTCATGATTCACATGCGGACGGCGATCTATGCGGGAC
>CAMJDL010000007.1 GCA_946404405.1 uncultured Prevotella sp. | reverse complement strand
GGCTAAAACGTTGTGCATAAGATATTTAATTTCGAATTTTAACTATTTTAAGAGACACTAGTGATCAAATCTATCTGTGTACCTTTATGCTGTGTACCGTCTCTGTCCGTGAATGCTTTGCAAGACCATGAACAGACTTCGCTTAATACACCGCAGATTCCCAACTTCTGCTTGATTTGCGGAACATGATGCAGACAGACCTGTTCGAACGCATATCCCTGCCACGTCTTCCAACGGGGATTGTCCTGCATGTTACTCCAAAAATGACTATCCTGACCACTGAACTTGCTGACGAACTGTAGGTGGAACAGCGAGAAGAGGTCTATCAGCTGGTACATCTGGCCTTGTTCTTTCTTCCCGAATGCAGCATACTGTCGCAGGAAGTCGCACTTGCACAGATTGTCAAGCACTTCTGTCAGGAAACCGCCATCCTCCATTTTCATTGCTTCTTGTATGTTTTGGCGGCTCATACCGACAGAGCTGTTGGCAAGCAACTCTACGACAGAACGGTAAACTTTGGAGTTACGGAACAGCGAACGGAAGATGAAGTCATACTCAGTGCGCAGGGCGGCTCCTTCCTGAAAGAACAGGTGGTCGATGTTTTCGTTGAGTGAGAGATTACCTTCCAGCATGTCTATATAATAAGGTATGCCTCCCATCGTCATATAAGCCTCTGTGACTTGGTACTTCTCCCAGTCAATATTCTTGCTTCTCAGGAACTGCTGAGTCTCATAGAGTGTGAACGGACGAAGATATATCTGACGGTTCACACGGCCATGCATACCACCCTTGTCACCGATGAACTTGGAGAGCATCCATGTCGTGGCAGAGCCGCAGACGAACAGTTTCAATCCAGGAACAGACGACGCCCAACTGTTCCAGAAGTAACTGAAAGCAGAAAGGAAGCCGGACTTGGGGTGTCCATCCATGGTAACTCGTCAAGGAATACCACAATGCGTTCTTTATGAAGCGAAGATATATACTCACGCAGAGCGTCAAATGCTTCATACCAGTCCTTGGGCTTACGCAGTTTGCGTCCAGAGTACCTTTCCAACTCCTTCTTGAATGTTGCAAAAATGGGATAAATAAGGGCATAATAAAGACATAGCAAACATGAGGGCATAAAAAACAAATAGCGTGTAACTCGTTGAGCTACACGCTATTTTGTTGCGTTTTGTTATGTCTTTACCTATCGGTGTCATTTAACCTCCTCGAAGTCGGCATCCTGGATGTTGTCATCCTTTGGAGCACCCTGCTGCTGAGCCTGTTGCTGACCAGCGAAGGGGTTGTCCTGAGGACCAGCCTGAGCACCCTGGGCACCCTGATACATCTGCTGAGAAGCAGTCTGCCAAGCAGCGTTGAGGGCGTTGATAGCGTTGTCGATAGCGGTAATGTCACCAGACTTGTGAGCATCCTTCAGCTGCTGGAGAGCCTGTTCGATAGCGGGCTTATGCTCTGCGGGCAACTTGTCGCCAAGTTCCTGGAGCTGATTCTCCGTCTGGAAAATCATAGAGTCAGCCTGATTCAGCTTGTCAACACGCTCGCGCTCCTTCTTATCGTTCTCGGCATTCTGCTCTGCCTCGGCCTTCATACGGTTAATCTCGTCCTGAGAGAGACCTGAAGAAGCCTCGATGCGGATGGCCTGCTCCTTACCTGTAGCCTTATCCTTAGCAGATACCTTGAGGATACCGTTAGCGTCGATATCGAAGGTTACCTCAATCTGAGGAATACCACGACGGGCGGGAGCGATACCTGTGAGGTTGAACTGACCGATTGACTTGTTCTGTGAAGCCATTGGACGCTCACCCTGCAGCACGTGGATGGTCACCTCTGTCTGATTGTCAGCAGCGGTAGAGAATACCTCGCTTTTCTTGCAAGGAATGGTTGTGTTGGCCTCGATGAGCTTGGTCATCACACCACCCATGGTCTCGATACCCAGTGTCAGCGGAGTCACGTCGAGCAGCACGATGTCGCCTACGCCACCTTCCTTGTTCAGGATGGCACCCTGGATAGCAGCACCAACGGCTACCACCTCGTCGGGGTTCACACCCTTTGAAGGCTCCTTGCCGAAGTAGTTCTTCACCAGTGTCTGCACAGCGGGGATACGGCTTGAACCACCTACCAGGATAACCTCATCGATATCAGCGGTTGTGAGGTGTGCATCAGCAATAGCTTTCTGACATGGAGCCAGACAAGCCTGGATCAGATCGTGAGCCAGCTGCTCGAACTTAGCACGTGTAAGAGTCTTAACCAAGTGCTTAGGTACACCGCCTACAGGCATGATGTAAGGCAGGTTAATCTCGGTGCTTGTGCTTGAAGACAGCTCGATCTTAGCCTTCTCAGCAGCCTCCTTCAGGCGCTGCATAGCCATAGGATCGCTCTTCAGGTCGGCACCCTCGTCGTTCTTAAACTCCTGTACCAGCCAGTCGATGATAACCTGGTCGAAGTCATCACCACCCAGGTGAGTATCACCATTGGTAGAGAGTACCTCGAATACACCACCACCAAACTCCAGGATTGAGATATCGAATGTACCACCACCAAGGTCGAACACAGCAATCTTCATATCCTTGTTAGCCTTATCTACACCATAAGCCAGAGCTGCTGCTGTAGGCTCGTTAACGATACGCTTAACCTCAAGACCTGCAATCTGACCAGCCTCCTTAGTAGCCTGACGCTGAGAGTCAGAGAAGTATGCAGGTACGGTGATAACGGCCTCTGTAACCTCCTGTCCGAGATAATCCTCGGCAGTCTTCTTCATCTTCTGCAGTACCATAGCAGAAATCTCCTGTGGAGTGTACTTGCGACCGTTGATGTCAACACGTGGGTAGCCACCCTCGTTAACTACTGAATAAGGTACGCGAGCAATCTCCTTCTCGGTCTGCTGCCAGTTCTCACCCATGAAACGCTTGATAGAGTAAACAGTGTTCTTTGGATTCGTGATAGCCTGACGCTTGGCAGGATCACCGATCTTACGCTCACCGTTATCAACAAAACCAACTACTGAAGGTGTTGTACGCTTACCCTCGCTGTTGGCAATTACTACTGGCTCGTTACCCTCGAATACGGCAACACAGCTGTTTGTAGTTCCTAAGTCAATTCCAATAATCTTTCCCATAATTGTATATTTTTAATTGTTAATAATCATTTTAATCTTGGACAATAATCCGATAAGCGAATAGCAAAGCATGTGCCAAAATGTTGAAATGTCGCTTAGTTCATGACATTTTGGCATAAGTTTTTATGAGCAGAGTAAAAAAATACATTCATTTTTGAGTTTTAATGCCTTAAAATTTGCTTTTCCATTTTTTTTATCTATCTTTGCACCATAATTATTGATCAATAGCGAAAACTGCATCATGATGAAACGAACAATTGTACTGCTTGGGATGGCATCGTTTTTCTGTCTTATGACCAAAGGACAGACCCAGCCTCAGAACAGAACGTACTCTGAGACTGAGTTGTGGCCATCGTCATCGACACAGGCGAAACCATCTACAAATAATAAAGAATCGGAGATATGGCCTTCGGAAGTTCCTGCCCAGCAGCCCGCTCCTGTTCAGCAGAAGATACCTGCGCAGCAGCCAGCTCCAGCCCAGCAGAAGAAACCTGAGCAGCCTGCTCCTGCCTCCAAACCAAATGTGACGACAACTGTTACGCCAGTAGCGCCAGCTAATACCGCTCCCCGTACCCGTAGTTCGTATATCGTCAAGACCAAGGGTGTCAAACCTGTGGTAAGGATGCCCAAGACGGATGCTTCAGGTCAGACGACGGAAGAGGAAGTGGAATCCAGCGATTTTATGACCAAGAACTTCCGCTATCAGAGCATGTGTGACTGGAAGGAAGGCATGCGCTTTATGGTTATTCCTGAGAAATACGACATATTGGTGAATACCTTCTGTGATGCTGCTACCAACAAAGAGGTGGGCAGTAGTCGCTTGCGCCACAAAATCATGGTGTATAAGGGGCATGAGGAATTGTCCAATGGACGCGTTCATGTGAACTTTACTTGCGAGGACGACAACAAAAACTATTATTACGAGTTGCCGTTTGGTACCTATGATGACTATTGCTTCTCGAAGCTGGGCGTTCCAACGCTGGCTTATCTTGGCGATGTTGACAAGGCCCGCGAGTTGCTGATGAATCAGGCGATGCTGACTCGTACAGAGACTTTCCGTGAGGATACGGATTATGACGGTGATGGGTACAAAGTGGTGCATTATCCCAAAAACAAGATCGTCACGGTGAAGGCTATTGGCGTAGGAACCCGTTCGTGTCCTGTGAAGATTATTGTTGAAGATGATGAAGGCAATCAGTTCTATCAGAACGTGGCCATGTCGAAGATCAATAGTGGCTTGCGTGACGACGAATTTACTGCAGAAACTGAAAAATACCTTTTCCAAGGCTCGTTTGAGTATAATGGTGGTGAGATGTCAGTGTCGGGCGACATCAAGAGTTATCTGAACCAGACTGTTCATACAACGGTGGCTACAAGTATGAGCAGCAAAGGCTCTGGAAAAGTGCGTGACGTTAAGGTGCCTCGTTTCACAGGCTTTATCATTGACGAGATTAATGCTATTAAAGACAGCCGTTACTATACCCTGACATTGCGTGAAACGGAGACGCGTCGTATCTACTATAAAGATGTATTATTTAAAGAGTCTGATTTGATGGATATGCGTGATGCCACAGAAGATGATCTCTTTGGACATATCTTTGGTATGGGAGAAGGCGCATTGCGTAACACCAGTCTCGAAACACGTACGGCCATTCGTGAGGGTCGTGTGATTCCTGGCATGTCGGAAGACGAAGTACTGATGGCTGTGGGTGAACCATATGAGAAGGTTACTGACAGCAAAGGTGTGCGCGAGTGGCATTATAAACGCTCGAATGGCGTGATTCTGGTTGTTCAGTTTAACGCTAAGGGCAAGGTCAGCAAGGCTGGCGGACGTGCAACCAAGGACACTAAGTTCTATGGTGGTAAGAAGAATTCCAAGAAGGACAGTAATGGTAAATCTGACAAAATGTCAGTAGAGGAAGAACAGTAAAATACTAATTATAAAAGAATATGTATATGAAAAAGATTCTGTTATTAGCTTGCGTAACATTTGCGTTCACATCATGCATCACGACAACCAAGACAGCCAAGGTAGCCGACACTAAGGGGCAACTGCTGAGTGCTACCGTTGCTGACCTTGAGGTGTCGCCTGTACGTGTTACTTATTCGATGGCTCCAAGTAAAGAGATACAGCGTGCTGGTTTGAACAATGTCAAACAGGCAGCCATTCGTGAATGTCTGGAAAAGAATGGTAATGCCGATGTGCTGGTAGACGCTGAATATACTATAGAACAAGAAAAGCTGTTGTTTGGCCGTCGTATCAATCTCATCACGGTTAGTGGTCACCCCGCACGTTTCAGGAACTATCATTCTCTGAGCGATTCTGTGTGGACCAACCGTTGGTTCCGTATGGGCTATCAAAATGGTGTCAACCGTCCTTCTGGCGGTGGTCTGTTTAAGTAAGGTCTTAAGTCAACAGACGATGAAACATATCATAAATTTTATGGCGCTCTCTGCCGTTTTGCTGCTGACGTCGTGTATCACTACGACGAAGACCGCCCGTACGGCAACGACAAGTGCGTCTATTAAGAATGCCACAGTAGCCGACTTAAGGGTGAGCGACCAACGTGTCGTCTATGCGATGAGTCCTTCAAAGGCTATACAACGTGCAGGCTTAAGTAATGTGAAACAGGCCGCAATTCAGGAAGCTTTGATCAAGTATGGCAATGCCGACGTGATGGTCGAGCCTGAATTTGTCATTGAGCAGGAGCGTACCCTCTTTGGCAGTCGCATTAGCAGCATCACTGTGACAGGTCGTCCTGCTTACTATCAGAACTTCCGTACATTGCCTGATTCCGTTTGGCACAAGCCCGGCTTCTATGGTCAGCCAGATGTAGTGAAAGTATGCTCTTGTGATGGCGACGATTTTGATGGCTTTGATCAAAAACGTGGTGGCATTGCAGGTCTTGTAGGCAAGCTCTCAGGTAAGAACAAGAATAAGGCAAAGACTGAGCGTGAAGAAACAGACTGGCTTCGATCGGGTATGGGCGCTCAGTTGGACTTTGTGGGTGGCTATATGAATATGCCATACAGTTCAGGACCTGGAACATTTGCAAAAGATTATAACAATGCCTTTGCTGGTGGTCTGCTGACGGTAGGTGTTAATCTGACATCGCACTGGTTTGTGGGGGTTGGCTCCGGATTCTATTGGGACTTCGATGTTGATAGCGGCAGCATACCCATCTTTGGCGATCTCCGTTTCAATTTCTCTGGTAAGAAGCGTAGCACGTGGTATATGGACTACAAGATTGGTGGTACATTAATCACTAACGATAGCGATCTGCGTGGTGGTATCTTCCTGGCACCTTGCTTCGGTTATGATTTTGGGGCTTTTGAAGTTGGCGTGCAGTTTATGTACAACCAGATAAAATACAAGGACGCAATATCTCTTTATGGCGTTGCTTCAACGCCTAAATGGGATGTGTTTCATATGGGCTTATGCCTTGGCATATCACTATGATAACAGGACGATAAAAAGAATGGCTGCTCGATTTTAAGGAGCAGCCATTCTTAGTTCTATTGATTTATGCTTTTTCATGGATGACCTGCATAATCTTAGCTTCCAGTTCATCGCAGAGTTCCGGATTGTCCTTGAGCATTTCCTTCACAGCATCAGCGCCCTGTCCCAGTTTGGTGTCGCCATAGCTGAACCATGAACCGCTCTTCTTGATAATTTCGTATTCAACGCCCAGGTCAACAATCTCGCCAATCTTTGAGATGCCCTCGCCAAACATAATCTCGAATTCTGCCTTGCGGAAGGGAGGAGCCACCTTGTTCTTCACGACTTTCACCTTGACTTTGTTGCCGATTACGTTGTCATCCTCTTTGATAGCCTGAGACTTGCGGATGTCCAGACGTACAGAAGCGTAGAACTTCAGGGCATTACCACCTGTTGTAGTCTCAGGATTGCCAAACATTACACCAATCTTTTCGCGCAATTGGTTGATGAAGATACAGGTCGTCTTGGTTTTGGCAATAGTTCCAGTCAGCTTGCGAAGAGCCTGGCTCATCAGACGGGCGTGCAGACCAACGGCAGAGTCGCCCATGTCACCTTCAATTTCCTTCTTGGGAGTCAGAGCAGCCACAGAATCAACAACGAGGATGTCGACAGCACTCGAACGAATCAGCTGATCGGCAATCTCCAATGCCTGCTCACCATTGTCTGGCTGAGAGATTAACAGGTTGTCAATGTCAACACCCAGTTTCTCAGCATAGAAACGATCGAAGGCATGCTCAGCATCGATGAAGGCGGCTGTGCCACCAGCCTTCTGACACTCAGCAATGGCATGGATGGCTAGTGTTGTCTTACCTGATGACTCAGGACCATATATCTCGATGATGCGTCCCTTAGGATAACCACCTACACCTAATGCGGCATTGAGGCCTATCGAACCAGTGGGGATAACCTCCACGTTTTCAATCTTTTCGTCACCCATCTTCATAATGCTGCCTTTGCCAAAATCCTTCTCGATCTTTGCCAGCGCAGCCTGCAGAGCTTTCATCTTCTGTTCTTGAGGAGTCAACTGCTCCTCTGCTTTTTCTTTCTTTGCCATAGTCTTTTACGTTATTTCGATATTTCGTTATTTCGATTATTCGAAGTTAATTACAATTCCAAGTCGCCGTCGTGGATCTCATGCCAAGGCAGTCCTTGCTTATTGAGCTGTTCCATGAATGGATCTGGGTCAAACTCCTCGACGTTGTGGACGCCAGGCTTCTTCCACAGACCCTTGCAGAACATCATGGCACCAATCATAGCAGGAACGCCAGTGGTGTACGATACGCCTTGCATACCCGTCTCCTCGTAGGCAGCACGGTGCGAGCAGTTGTTATAAACATAGTAGGTGTGTTCCTTGCCATCGTTGCCGATACCACGGATGCGACAACCGATAGAGGTCTCGCCTTCGTAGTTCTCTCCCAAATCCTGTGGGTTAGGCAGTACGGCCTTCAAGAACTGCAGAGGAACGATCTTGACTTTGGCTACGCCACTGCCGTCTGCCAAAGGAGCCTCGTATTCCACCTCGTCAATGCGGCTCATGCCGATGTTCTGAATAACCTCAAGGTGCTTAAGGTACTGCTGTCCGAATGTCATCCAGAAGCGAGCACGCTTGATTGTTGGGTAGTTTATAACCAGCGATTCAATCTCCTCGTGGTGCAGCAGATAGCTGTCGCGAGGACCGATGTTGGGGTAGGTGAGGTCCTGATGAATCTCCAGCGGTTCCGTCTCTACCCATTTGCCATTCTCCCAATAGAGCCCCTTCTGGGTAATCTCACGGATATTAATCTCAGGATTGAAGTTGGTGGCGAAAGCCTTGTGGTGGTCGCCAGCATTGCAGTCGACAATATCCAGATACTGAATCTCCTTAAAATGATGCTTGGCAGCATAAGCCGTATATATGCTGGTTACACCTGGGTCGAAACCGCAGCCAAGGATAGCTGTAAGACCAGCTTTCTCGAAACGCTCGCGATAAGCCCACTGCCAGGAGTACTCGAAGTGTGCCTCGTCCTTGGGCTCGTAGTTGGCGGTGTCCAGATAGCTGCAACCGCATGCCAGACAAGCGTCCATAATGGTGAGGTCCTGATAGGGTAGGGCGAGGTTGATGACCAACTCGGGCTTATAGTCATTAAACAGGGCCTTCAACTGTTCCACATCGTCAGCGTCGACCTGAGCGGTCTTGATGTCCAGCTTAAGACCGGCCTTATGGATATCTTCTACTATTTTGTCGCACTTTGCTTTGCGGCGACTTGCAATCATAAACTCAGTAAATACGTCAGCATTTTGCGCAATCTTGAATGCTGCTACTGTTGCGACGCCACCGGCGCCAATCATTAATACTCTTGCCATAGTTTTATTTTGTTTTTTCGTAATTACGACAATCCGTTCAGTTCTTCAGATTTTATGCCCAATGCCGCCATCAGCGAGTAGCCTAATATCTCTTGGCGGAAGTTACCACCCTCCATAGGTTGCATGGCAAGTACCGTAATACGTTTCTCTTCGTCAGCATGTCGAAGTCCTTCGCGTACCTTATTATATATTTGCTCAGCATTAGGCACAACAATGAGCCGCTTCACTTCCTTTGCGTTGGCCAGCACTTGCATGGAATCCACGAATAGGTCATCCATGGTTGTCAGGTCTTCCACTTTGACGCAACTGATAAGTATTTCACCCAGAGGTCCCTTGAAGGCCTTACCGTCTAATTCTTCTGGTAACCCAGGACTGAAATACTCCATTTTGGGTTGTTTGTGCAGCAAAACTACCTGTGTCTGATGGTCGCCTTCGCGTAGTCCTCCGTCCAGTGCTACGCATTCCAGCCACTGGGCCATATCAGCCTTAGGAATGCGACGTCCAATCATGCGCTCAAAGTTCACAATCAAGTCAAACGCAACCTTGTCGACGTAGTCTGCGTCGACAAGTATCACATTTTCTTCCCATTTTGTCTCTTTCATGCAGCAAAGTTACGCATTTTGCAGCAAATAGCCAAATGAAAATGCCATGAAATAAACTTAATTGGCTAAAAATTTGGAGAATTCGAATAAAAGTCATATATTTGCACCCACAAACTTAATTACTAATTCAAATTAATAACGTTATGAAGAAGATTTTTACTCTAATTGGTATGGCTTTCTTAGCCATGAGTGCAAATGCTCAGGACGTCTACAATGCCATTGTAGATGGTAAGCTGAATACGGAGTTTGCTGCCGTAGCCGGTGAAAATGGTGGTGTAGCCAATAATACGGCCGATGGTAAGTCAATAGTCTCTTTCACTGTTGGTAAGGCCACGGTGACTGCTGTAGGCGGAACTACCCCTGCAAAAGATGAAACGATTGGTGGTGCTGCGCAGCAGATTGTTCCTGGTGCCGCTATAGAGGGCAAGGAGAATACCTATGAAGTTGCTCAGGTGAATGCCTGGAACGATATCTCATGGGGCTTAAAGAATCAGGGAGATATTGATTTCTGGTATATTACTGGTACTGGTAATCCCTATGTAAATCTGTTGTGTAAGCAGAATTCTAAGGATGGCGAACTCGTAGAAGGTAGCTACTCAGCAGAATATGTATATTATGAGCCAGATGGTTCGAAGGGTCTGCCAATCACAGGTTTGTACTACAAGTTCACAGCTTCTGCTCCTGGTGCCTTCAAGGTAAAGGTGTGGGCTAACAAGGGTAATCGTCAGACCTTCGTCGTGAATGCTAAGACCATGAAGGCTGAGCGCCTGCTGGCATCAGGCTATATCAATGGCGTAAATGGTGCTGACGGTAAGAAAATGATGTTGAGTGTTGCTCAGGTGGATTCTGTCCATCATGCCTATATTTATGGAAATTACGAGAAAGCAGTTGCAGCAGGCGAGAAAACTGCTGAGGAACTTGCCGAGATGAAGGTTGCAGCTGATGCAGACTCTGTTGCAAAACAATACGTCATCGGTCATGGTGGTCAGAACTTCTGGGGTTGGCTGACCTTCGATGTTGAGGCTGGTGAGGAGTACTGGGTATTCCAACACTCTTCACAGATTGGCTTTGGTGGCTTTGAGTTCCACGAGGGTAAGACTGCTGACGATCTGATTAATGATATTGTGGTTCCATTTGTTTACACCACCAATTTCTCGACATACGAAGATGAGACTACGGGTGAACGTGTCTCTTGGAAGGGCGAGAAAGCATTCGGCAATGGTAAATTTGCCAGCGAAGAGCCTAAACTGGATGACAACGAAAAGCCTCTCAATATCGTTCCATTCGGTGACTTCTTCAGCAACGATGGTAGCGGTAAGCGTGCCAGCTATTGCCTGTTGCCCGAAGATGTTTTGGCTCACTCTGACAAGACTCAGGAGTTGACCATTGCTGTTTGGGTACGTGCTCAGAAGGAGACTAAGTCTGCCGACTATATGTGGGCACCGTTGTTCACCGCTTACGCACAGAAGAACGATGTAAACACATGGCCTATGATGGCTTGCCAGTATCGTGGTGTGCTGCAGGTGAACTGCGCTGGCTGGACAGACTATACCGATGCGCAGAATGTTAAAGGAACGAATACTCTGTGTCATGGCGATCTTGACTGGTTGAAGGATCATAAGTGGCATCACTATGCAGCCGTCTTCGAGGGTGAGAATGCCAAGGTCTTCATTGATGGTGTCCTGAAGAATGAATGGGATGTAACTAAAGTTGCTGAAAATACCCAGAAGGGCCTGTTCTCTAATGGTGCTGAACTGAAGTATATCTGCCTCGGTGGTAATCAGGCTTGGAACTGGAACGACAACGACGCTCCATTCGACTTTGCCCGTCTGCTCATCAAGAATAGCAAGATGACTGCTGGTGAGATTGCAGCTCAGATGAAGGCTGATGTTGGCGATACGGACATGGAAGCTTATTATGCCGAGAAAGACGAGGAAGAGCCCGATGGCATTAGCATTGTTAAGAACAGTAATAGTGTGAACGCTCCTACATACAATCTCGCAGGTCAGAAAGTTAGCAATGACTTCAAGGGTATCGTGATTAAGGATGGTCGTAAGATGATTCAGAAGTAATTGTAAGTAAAAAATAATAATAAGGTGGCGACTCCTTTGGGGCCGCCACTTTTTTCAAAGGTATGAAGGAAACGTTATTGGCATTTGGCTTATGGCTGTTAGCTGTAAGTTCTTGGGCTCAAACATTGGCCTTCCCAACGGCTGAGGGCTTTGGCAAGTATGCCTCTGGTGGACGTGGGGGAAAGGTGGTTGAAGTGACTAACCTCAACGACACTGGCGAAGGCTCTTTACGTTGGGCACTGACGGAGGCTGGTTGCGAGAATGCCACCATCGTTTTTCGTGTGAGTGGCATCATTGATATTGGCCCTAATCCACAGCGTAAGAACGAACGTTCCATCCGTGCCAAGCTGAAGAATGTCACTATTGCCGGACAGACAGCACCTGGCGAGGGTATTCTGCTACGTGGTGGTAAGCTGAATTTGGGCGGTTCTGAGAATGTCATCATTCGAAATATCCGTTCACGACTGGGTACCTTGGGTGACCCTTTGAAGTCGAAAAAGGAGAACTTCATCGAAGGAGGTGCCATTGGCATTGAAAACGCACGCAACATCATCATTGACCACTGCTGCTTTGGCTGGAGTGGGGAAGAGAATGTGACGATGTATGACAACCACTATACCACCTTGCAATGGTGTATCATCCACGAAGGTCTGCACGACGCCGGCCACAAGAAGGGCGTTCGCGGCTATGGTGCCCAATGGGGCGGTTCGCCTGCTACGTTTCATCACAACTTGCTGGCACATAACGATAGTCGCAGCCCTCGTATTAATGGTGCTTCGAATCCCAATGGCGACAAGAACGTTTTCCTGGAGTATGTCAATAATGTGAATTATAACTGGGGACGCAGGAATTCTTGCTATGGAGGCGAAAACGAAGCAGGTGAGGGCAGTACCCATGAATGTAACTTTGTGGGCAACTACTATAAGCCAGGACCAGCACACCCAGAAGATAATGTCTTCATTGAATTATCTGCGGCCCGCAAAGGAAAAAGGCTTACCTCGCCCTCCATTTGGTTTGTGAAGGACAACGTGATGGAAGGCGTCCGAACCAAGGACAACTGGCAGTTGGTTAGCAATCAGACGGACTTCAGTATCGGACAGCAGAAGTCAGGTAAGCGCTTGCAAACTACTGGCTATCAGGATTATCTTGTTAAACCCGAGTCTGCCAAGAAAGCCTATCGGCATGTTTTAGATAAGGCAGGCACCATTCATCGTGATGCCGTGGAGCTTCGTATCGTGGAGGATGTGCGTAGTGGACACCCCAAGTATCAAGGCCTGTCAGCCAACAAACCTGGCATTATCGATAGTCCTGCCGATGCTGATGGCTGGCCCCAATACGCTGATGCAGAACCAGTTGTTGATGATGACCACGACGGTATGGCGGACGAGTGGGAGAGGACTCATGGACTGAATCCGACTGATCCTGAAGACCGTAATAAGGTCATTTCAAAAGAAGGATATACAGCCCTTGAGGTCTATCTTAACAGCCTTATGGGAGAATAATTACACAAAAGGAACCGTCCCTTTTGTGTAATTTTAGATAGTAATCTCACCAGAGCCATAGCATCGGTGGTGCTGTGCATCATAGACGACACAGAATTGGCCTGGAGCCACACCGTGAATGGGGGCTGCGGCGTGTACCAGATAACTGCCATCGCCAGTCATTTCCAGTTTTGCAGGCAAATATTCTGGTGTGTGGCGTATCTTCAGTGTGATGTCTGTAGGAGGCAATACACCATTAATGCTGTGGAAATCGCGAATGGGGAAGTCCTGTTTGTAGGCACTTTCGGGGTCATAGCCGTGCGACACGTAGATGATGTTCTGTTCGATATCTTTCTTGATAACGAACCAAGGACCTCCACCCAGTCCCATTCCCTTTCGCTGACCGATGGTGTGGAACCAGTGCCCTTTGTGCTCACCAATCTTCTTGCCCGTTTCCAGTTCTATCACGTCACCAGGCAACTCGCCTAAATAGCGACGGATATAGTCGTTATAGTTAATCTTTCCAAGAAAACAGATGCCCTGCGAGTCGCGACGATGTGCTGGTGCCAAATGTTCGCGTTCGGCAATCTCGCGTACCTCTTCCTTCATCATGTGACCAATGGGAAACAATGCTTTCTCCAACTGCCAGTCATAGATTTGAGCCAGGAAGTCCGTCTGGTCTTTTACAGGGTCAGGACTGGTGCATAACCATTTTCTAGAGGTGAGAGGTGAGAGGTGAGAGGTGAGGGGTTCCTCTTCTGTAGTTGCATAATGGCCTGTGGCAATGAGGTCGTAGTCTTTGCCTCGTTTCTCGTGGAAAGCGCCAAACTTAATCAACCTGTTGCACATGACATCAGGATTCGGCGTCAGACCAGCCTTTACCTTATCCATCGTATATTTCGTTACCTGATCCCAATATTCCTTATGACAATCAATGACCTCCAGTTTGCAACCATACTTATGGCTGACGGCTGTGGCCATCTCCAGATCCTCTTCGCTGGAACAGTCCCACTCTTCCTCCTCTTCGGGACCTATCTTGATATAGAAACAATCGGGTTTCAGCCCCTGACGTACCAATTCGTAGAGCACCACAGACGAGTCGACGCCACCAGAAAGCAGTACAGCTATTTTCTTATCTTTTATGTTCATGGGTGCAAAGGTACGAATAAGTGAGCGAATAACCAAATTCATTTGAGTTTTTCAGAACGTGAGTACTTTCGACGATAGTCAAAGTACTAAAATATCGTTAAATAGCTTGGTAGTTTGGCAAAAAACTGCTATCTTTGCATATTATAAACTAAAATGACGCGAGTATGAAACAGAAAACATTCTTCATTATCGTGGCAATGATGTTGCTTATGCCGATGGGATTATTTGGTCAGACATATAGTGATTTATGGAAACAAGTTCAGCAGGCTCAAAATAAGGATCTGCCTAAGACCGCTATCTCTCATTTGGAGACGATAGAGAAGAAGGCACAGGCCGAAAAGGCTTATGGTCAGCTGATGCAATCCACTCTCATGCATGCCAAACTGATGGCAGAGGTGGCACCTGACTCATTGGCTCCTGCCGTTGCGCGATTGGAACAACAAGAGCAACAGGCTCAAGGCAATCCTGTGTTGCAAGCCGTGTACGATGCGGTGCTCTCGCAGATATATTTACGTAACCACCGGTTGTCGGAAGACTGGAAGACGTACAGTGACAACTATCGGGCGAAGGCCTTGGCGCATCCAGACTTGCTGGCTCAGACCAAGGCAGAGACATACGATCCCTTTGTTGTCAAAGGCAAGCACAGCACGATGTTTGATAACGACCTGCTGAGCGTTATCGGGAGTGAGTTGAATGCTTGGCGATTGCTTGCAGACTATTATCAGAAGGCAGGCAACAGACAGGCGGCATGTTATACGTCGTTGCGCATGCTGATAGCTGAGCGTGAGAATGTTGGTGTTGAGCCATACGCCAAGTCTAAGTTTATCCATAGTCTTGACTCACTTATCACAGTCTATGGCGACCTGCCTGAAGCTGGCGAGATAGCAATGGAACGCTATAACTATATGGCGGAGCGGACAGATGCTACCAGAGCTGAAAAAGCATCGTGGTTGCAGGAATCGATACGTCGTTGGGGCAGTTGGTCCAGAACCAATCAGTTGCGCAATCAGTTGAAGGAACTGACTAATCCTTGCTATGAAGCTCAGGTGCCTAATAGTGTTATGGAGGTTGGCAAACCGCAAACGGTCAAATTGTCTTTGCTGCGTCATTTGCAGTCGCTTACCATGCGCGTCTATCGTACCAAGCAGAAAGGTGATACCGAACTGAACCCTGACATAGCAGATGACTATAAGAAATTGAAGAGTGAACTTACGGAACTGACAGAACTGAGGCGTACGCTGAATTTCTCTGGTCATGAGGACTATGAGAACTTCGAGGACTCCATACAGCTCGATGGTCTGCCCGCTGGTGTGTATATGGTGGAGTTCGAGTCTCAGCCAGAAACCAAAGTTTCTCGTTCGCTCTATTTCGTTTCGGGCATACGTATCATCCTGCAGCGTCAGCCAGACAATACGATACGTTTTGTGGTGGTGGATGCCACGACGGGTCAACCTGTCAGTGGGTCAACACTCCGACTTGGCTTCAGCAACGGATGGCGTAAACCCAAGACTTTCAAGAACTATACACCTGACAAAAAGGGTGAAGTCATCTACCGTGTAGAGGACAACAAGCAGCCTGCCAGTGTGTTTGCCTCTACTAAGACTGATAGCTATTGTCCTGAATCGAACAGTTATGGACGCTATACCTATTATGAGCGTCAGTATAACCAGCTGCATACCAACCTGTTTACAGATCGTAGCATTTATCGTCCTGGGCAGACTGTCTTCGTGTCAGCCATCGTGTGGAAGGAAGTCTCAGGGCTTGACAATCAGGCTGTTGCCAACAGTCAGATTAGGTTCGAGTTGCGCGATGCCAACTACAAGGTCGTGGGCGAACAGCAGGCTGTAACCGACCGCTTCGGCAAGTGTGGCGTGCAGTTTACGTTGCCACAGGGTTTACTGAATGGCCGTTTTACCATTCGTGCCAATAATAACGGCAGTACGAGTATCAGAGTCGAAGAGTATAAGCGCCCGACGTTCCAGGTTGAGTTCCCAGAATATACGGAATCCTATCAGGCAGGTGATACCGTTCATGCTGAGGGTAAGGCGGTGAGCTATGCTGGTGTACCCGTACAGGGTGCCAAGGTGCAGTATACGGTGCGTCGCAAGGTAGCTTTCTGGTGGATGTCGTACTCATGGTATTGGGAATCTGGCTACATTGGTAGCGGACAGTTGAATGACGTTCTCTACGAGGGTGAGGCTGTCACTGCCGATGATGGCACTTTTAAGGTGGAGATGCCACTCATAGTACCCAAGAGTACCAACAATCGTCCCATGTATTATAGCTTTGTGGTTGATGCTGACGTCACGGATGTCGCTGGCGAAACGCATAGTGGTACCATGTCGCTGCCTTTGGGAACCAAACCAACAGCTTTGACCTGCGACCTGCCACAGCAGGTACGTGCCGACGAGATGCCGAAGGTAACCTTTATGCGTTGTAATGCCGCAGGAAAACCTATTGCCGGACAGGTAAAGTATCGTATAGATGGTGGCAAGTGGAAAGAGTGCGCAGCTAATTCTCAATTGTCAATTGTCAATTCTCAATTAAAAAGCGGTGAACACCGTCTGGAAGCAGAATGTGGTGATGATAAGGTTGATATGAAGTTCGTGGTGTTCGGTCTTGACGACAAGAAGCCCGCCTCACAGACAGACGACTGGTTCTATACGTCGCATAGCCAATTCCCCAACGATGGCAAACCTGTTGTCGTTCAAGTGGGTGCCAGTGACCCTGACCTGCATATTGTCTATTCTATCTATGCTGGCGATGAACTGTTGGAAAGTGGTAGCGTCAAGAAGAATGGCGAACTGATAAATCGTAAATTTACTTATAAGGAGGAGTATGGCAATGGTCTGCTGTTGACCTATGCTTGGGTTAAGAATGGCCAGTGTCATATACACCAGCATACAATCAGACGTCCGATGCCTGATAAGCGACTGATGATGACATGGCAGACCTTCCGTGACCGTCTGACACCCGGTCAGCAGGAGGAATGGCAACTGAAGATTACGAAGCCTGACGGGACACCTGCAGATGCCTCGTTGATGGCTGTGCTCTATGATAAGAGTCTTGACCAGATTGCCTCACATTACTGGTCGTTCTATCCCAGCAGTTATTTGCCTCTGCCTTCTACTGGATGGCAGTGGACCACATGGGGCGGAATCAATGCTCGTGGTTCGCAGAACTACCAGGGTTTGATGGTTTCAAGTCTCCAATTCAGTTATTTCGATAACACCATTTATCCGCAATACACCAATTATTCGCGAATGTATATGACGGGCGCTGCTGGAGGACGTTACTTGGCGAAGGCGGCTGCTCCGATGGCAACAAATATGGTGGCAGTGGAGGAATCTGCCATTGGCGCCATGGACGTGAAAGGCACCGATGAGGCTGTTGTGACAGTCCAGACAGTGAAAGAGAGTGATGTCGTCGAGGCTAAGCAAGAAGAGGTACAGGTGCGTGAAAACTTGCAGGAGACAGCTTTCTGCTATCCCACCTTGCAGACAGACCAAGATGGTCAAGTCGTATTAAAGTTTACGTTGCCTGAATGTCTGACAACCTGGCGCTTTATGGGCGTTTCGAATACGACGGATATGATGTATGGCTATTTGGGCGCTGAGGCTGTGGCCAAGAAGGATGTGATGATTCAGCCCAATGTACCTCGCTTTATCCGTATGGGTGACGAGGCCGAGCTGTCTGCCCGCATCTTCAATACCTCTGACCATGCTGTCAGCGGTCAGGCCAAGCTAATACTCATTGATCCGGAAACCAACAATACTGTATTCGAACAGGAGCAGTCATTTGCTGCAGATTCGGAGAAAACGGCAAGCGTTACCTTTAGCTATCAGTCGCAGGATGGTTATTCTCTGCTGATTTGCAGAGTCGTTGCTGTTGGCGATGGCTTCTCTGATGGTGAACAGCACTACCTGCCCATTCTACCTAATAGCGAATATGTCACAAAGACGGTTCCGTTTACGCAGCATGAGGCTGGTGTGAAGACGGTAGATTTGACAAAACTCTTCCCCGTTGGTACTAAACAGCAAAAGTTGACGGTGGAGTACACCAATAATCCCGCTTGGCTCATGGTACAGTCGATGGCAACTATTGGTCAGCCTTGGGAGCATAGCGCGATTGACCAGGCGGCTTCCTACTACAGCAACCTTTTGGCCAAGTCGCTGTTAGACCAGAGTCCGCAGGTGAAGGGCGTCTTCGAACAGTGGAAACGTGAAAGTAATCAAAATTCTCAATTCTCAACTCTCAATTCTCAATTGGAAAAGAATCAGGAATTGAAGGACATCGTATTGAGTGAGACACCTTGGGTACGTGCTGCCGATCGTGAGAGTGAGCAGAAACAGCATTTAGGCGATTTCTTCGACGAGAACCTCATCAAGAACCGTTTGGATATGGCTGTCGAGAAGATGAAGAAACTGCAGAACAGAGATGGTTCCTTCTCGTGGTATCCTGGCATGATGGGCAGTACGATGGTCACAGTCACCGTCGAGGAAATGCTGACACGCCTGCGTATGATGACTGGTGAACAGAAGGATGTGAAGCAGATGGCCGATAAGGCTTTCGACTATATCGGTAAGGAAATGGTAGACCTTGTCAAGGAGATGAAGAAGCGCGAGAAGAAGGGCTACAAGCCCACCTTCCCCTCATTCACGGCTTTGCGCTGGCTCTACATCTGTGCCCTCGACGGGCGCCAGTTGTCTAAGGATGTTCAGAGTGCCAATGATTATCTCTACAAGTTACTGAAGAAGGATATCAAGCGTCAGACTATTTATGAAAAGGCCCTAACAACCATCATCCTGTCGAAGCACGGTGACGCCAAACTGGCAGCACAATATGTGCAGAGCCTGAAGGAGTGGACAGTCTATACAGAGGAGATGGGTCGCTACTATGACACGCCTCGTGCTGGCTATTCGTGGTACGATTATAAGATTCCGACTGAGGTGGCTGCTATCGAAGCCATCCAGATGGTTCGTCCACAGGATAAGCAGACTGTCGACGAGATGCGTCGTTGGCTGTTGCAGGAGAAACGTACCCAGGCTTGGGATACGCCAATCAACAGCGTCAATGCCATCTATGCTTTCCTGAATGGTCAGAAGACCTTGGAAACAAAGGGCGCTCCAACAGTTCTTGCTATCGATGGTGCACCTATCGAGACATCAAAGGCAACAGCAGGTGTCGGCTATGTGAAGACAGCTATTACTGAACCTAAGGGCAAGACGTTCACAGCGACTAAGACGTCAGAAGGAACTTCATGGGGGGCCGTCTATGCACAGTTCTTCCAGAAGACTTCTGACATCGAGGCATCGCAGAGTGGTATCAAGGTGACACGTGAGTTGCGAATGGCTAATGGTCAAAAGCTAAATGCTAACAGCTTGAAGGTTGGCGACCGTATCAAGATTCGCCTGACCATAGAGAGTACGCGCGACCTTGACTTCGTACAGGTTGTCGATCGTCGTGCAGCATGTATGGAACCAGTCAAGCAACTGTCAGGCTATCATAATGGTGCCTATTGTTCGCCCAAGGATAATGCTACCCACTACTTCTATTATGGCATTTCGAAGGGCAAACATGTCATTGAAACAGAATATTATATCGATCGTGCAGGTACTTACGAGACGGGCACTTGCACAGTAGGCTGTGCCTATGCTCCTGAATATAGGGCTACGACACCGTCGATGACATTAAAAGTAAAAAATAATAAATAATGATGATAAGAAAGCTTCTTCCTTTATTCCTTCTTACACTAATTCCCTTTACTGCCTCAGCACAAAAGCTGGTGGCAGAGAAAACAACAGTTGACGTGGGACGGACGGGCTATCAGATGCCTACCACTGCCACCTTTGAGTTTAAAAACAAAAGTCATCGCCATCTGAAGATTTCTGAGGTGCGTCCTGACTGTAATTGTACCAGTATTGAGTTTCCCAAGGAACAGATTGCTGCTGGCGGCAAGTTTCAGATCAAGATGACTTACAATGCACGCCAATTGGGACATTTCGACCATCAGGCTGCCATCATCAGTAATGCTTCTAACAAGCCACTCTATATCCGAATGAAGGGTGTGGTACTGGCCGAATACCAGGACTTCAGTGGTACGTATCCCATAGAGATGGGCGACCTTCGACTGGATAAGGATGCACTGGAGTTTGATGACGTCAACAAGGGCTTTGAACAGGTGCAGGAACTACATGTCTATAACAATGGTACGCAAATATACCAGCCCAACCTGATGCATCTTCCTTCTTATTTGTCTGCTGTGGTAGTTCCTGAGCGATTGGCGCCCAACAGAGCAGGTAAGATTACTGTAACACTGCATTCTGACAAGTTGCACGACTACGGACTGACGCAGACCTCAGTCTATCTGGCTGGTAATCCTGGCGACAAAGTGAGCCCTGACCACGAAATCAGTGTGTCGGCAGTCCTGTTGCCTCCCTTTGTTGAGATGACTGCCGACGAACGACTGCGTGCACCAAAGTTGCAGATGTCGAAACAGACCATCAACATAGATTTTGAGGGTAAGAAGAAAAAGACGGATGTCATCGAACTGACCAATCAGGGACAGACGGAACTCGATATCTCTTCACTGCAGATGTTTACTGGTGGATTGACGGTGTCGTTGGGCAAGAGTAAACTCGCTCCTGGCCAGTCAACAAAACTGAAGGTGACTGCTATGCGCGACGAGTTGTTGAAACTCCGTCGTCGTCCGCGTATCCTCATGATTACCAATGACCCTGACCAGGGGAAGATAGTTATTAATATCAATGCAAAATAATAATGTTGAATGTTGAGTTTTGAATGTTGAATGATTCTCGCTTCGCTGCGATGATAAATTCTCAATTCCTAATTGGTCATTGCCTTAGGCAATCATTCCTAACTCTTCATTCCTAATTCCTAATTTATATGGAGCATCCCGAGAATAGCTCAGAATATGCAGGATTGCAGGTCAATAGTGGCGTCGAGCAGCCCAGTATTGTCAATCCCTATTTGAAACGTCTGCGTGTACGTCGTCGTGAGCTGACCGCAGCAGAGATGGTTGAGGGTATCGTCAAGGGCGATGTGACCATTCTCTCGCAGGCTGTCACCTTGGTGGAGAGTATTAATCCTGACCATCAGGCCAAGGCTCAGGAGGTTATCAACAAGTGTCTGCCATATAGCGGAAACTCTGTGCGCATTGGTATCAGTGGCGTACCTGGTGCTGGCAAATCGACCAGTATCGACGAGTTTGGTATCCATGTCCTGAAAGAGAAGGGTGGCAAACTGGCGGTGTTGGCTATCGACCCTAGCAGCGAGCGTAGCAAGGGTAGTATTCTGGGCGATAAGACACGTATGGAGAAACTGAGCATCCATCCAGACTCGTTTATTCGTCCCAGTCCAACAGCGGGTTCACTGGGTGGCGTAGCCCGTAAGACGCGTGAGACGATTGTCCTCTGTGAGGCTGCCGGTTTCGACAAGATTTTCGTTGAGACGGTGGGAGTGGGACAGAGTGAGACGGCCTGTCACTCGATGGTCGACTTCTTCCTGCTCATCCAGGTGGCTGGTACTGGCGACGAGTTGCAAGGTATCAAGCGTGGCATTATGGAGATTTCGGATGGCATCGTCATCAATAAATGCGATGGCGATAATGTGGACCGATGTCAGATGGCTGCCACCAATTTCCGCAACGCCCTGCATTTCTTTCCTATGTCCGAAAGCGGATGGATGCCTCAAGTGCTGTGTTACAGTGGTTTCTATGGTACTGGTGTCAAGGAGGTCTGGGACATGATCTATCAGTATTTCGATTTTGTCAAGCAGAATGGTTACTTCGATTATCGTCGTAACGAACAGTCGAAGTATTGGATGTACGAGAGCATCAACGAACACCTGCGCCTGAACTTCTATAACAATCCCATCATTAAACAAAGGTTGTCGTTGGCTGAACAGTCAGTCCTTGCCGGTCAGCAAACCAGCTTTACTGCAGCGCAAAGTCTCCTCGATGAATACTTCTGCAACCTCAGTAATCATAATTACTAATTACCCATTAATCATTATTAATTATGTTACAGATTGAGATTGACAATGGCAGTGGTTTCTGTTTTGGTGTGACCACTGCGATACAAAAGGCTGAGGAGGAATTGGCTAAGGGCAACAAACTGTATTGTCTTGGCGATATCGTTCATAATGGTATGGAGTGTGAACGTCTGCGTGAAATGGGACTCATCACCATCAACCACGATGAACTGGCTCAGCTGCACGATGTCAAGGTGCTGTTACGTGCCCATGGAGAGCCCCCTGAGACCTACGAACTGGCTCGTCAGAATAACATCGAAATCATTGATGCCACCTGTCCTGTGGTACTACAACTTCAGAAGCGTATCAAGAAACAGTATGAGACTGGTGCGGGACAGATTGTTATCTTTGGCAAGAAAGGTCATGCCGAAGTGTTGGGACTGGTGGGACAGACCCACTCTAATGCTATTGTCATTGAACATTTCGATGAAGTCAGTCAGTTGGATTTTTCGCGTGACATATACCTCTATTCGCAAACTACTAAGTCACTCGACGAGTTCCATCGTATCATTGAGTACATTCAGGAACATATCTCGCCCGATGCTACCTTCCGTTCGTTCGACACCATCTGCCGTTCTGTGGCCAACCGCATGCCAAACATCTCGCAGTTTGCCACTAAGCACGACCTCATCCTCTTTGTCTGTGGACGAAAGAGTTCGAATGGCAAAGTGCTTTACAACGAATGTCTGCGTGTCAATCCCAATACCCATTTGATTGAGGGACCTGATGAAATTGACGCACAGTGGCTTGTGGGCATCCAGACAGTAGGCATTTGTGGTGCCACTAGCACCCCCAAATGGCTCATGGAGCAGTGTCGTGATGCTATCAGCGGGTTGCTTCCTTGAAGCGCTGCATCAACCATTCCTTCTGCTCGGCAATGGTCATCTCACTGTTGTCGAGCAGAATGGCGTCGTCAGCTTGCTTGAGGGGCGATACCTCACGATGACTATCGATGTAGTCGCGCTCCTGCACGTTTTTCAGGATGTCTTCATAGTCGGCCTCCATACCTTTGGCTTTTAGCTCGTCGTAGCGACGCTGGGCACGTACCTCGGCACTGGCAGTCACGAAAACTTTCAGTTCGGCATTGGGAAATACCACCGTACCAATGTCGCGACCATCCATCACAATACCTCCTTCGGCACCCATGCGCTGTTGCTGGGCAACCAGTGCGGTGCGTACGAAAGCTAACGTAGCGATAGGGCTGACGTGGTTGCTGACTTCGAGGGTACGTATTTCGCGCTCTACATCCTCACCATTCAGGAATGTAATGGTTTTGCCGTCCACCAGTCGCTGGTCAATGCGGATGTCAGACATTTGTGCCTCAAGTTCAGCTTCCTTGATGCTGCCGTCAGCATTAAACAGACCGTTGCGCAGGGCATAGAGCGTCACGCTGCGATACATGGCACCAGTGTCAACATATACATAGCCCACCTCGCGGGCCAGATCCTTGGCCATCGTGCTCTTGCCGCACGAACTGTGACCGTCAATAGCTATTGTAATCTTTTTCATATTCTCTTAACTCTTAATTCATAAGACATACGTTGCGTTTATTAATAATGACGATGCTGATACGTGGTATTTGGCATAGCCGACGTTCAGCTTGAAACGCTGGAGCTGGATACCACCGCCCAACGACAGACCTGCTCCATGACTCGATTCGCCCTCGCTGTCTATAATCTTCATCTCACTCGCGCGACGGAAGTTATAGCCTGCCGACACATAGAACTGCGAACCCAGCATCAGGTCGCCGCCAATGGTTAGGTGCTTGATGAATCCTTGGTCCCAGTTGTTAAGACGTGACAGCGTAGCCGACAGTCGTAGTGGCGAGCCGATGAGCTGTTTGGTGACACCAATCTGTAAATCAAGCGGTATGCGTTCGAAGTCGTCATCGTAGGCTTTAATCTGACCTCCCAGGTTCTTGGCTACAGCCGACAACGACCATCCAGTTTCTTCGTTCAGATAGTTTGCTCCCAAATCTATACCCACTGCTGCCGACGAATAGCTACCGATAGTCGACGAGATATAACGTGCCGTGATACCTCCGCTGAAATTGTTGCCCAGCAGATAGGTAAACGTCGCTGCCAACGCAATGTCTTTAGCCGAGAAGTCGCCTTGTTCAATGTTCTCTGCTGTCGTCTGTTTCATCTTACCATAATCCATATACTGGGCCGATACACCCCATGTGGCGCGTTCCTTCCATGCCCTGACGAACGAGGCTGACGCCGTCTTGCACCCCTCCATATAGGTCATGTAGTTCAGGTTCAGACTTTTGTCTGTCACGCCGGCAATCAAGGCAGGATTATGGAATATCAGTGTCGGGTCGTCGTCGTTAATGGATATGTTGTCGCCTCCCAGTGCCGCCACGTGTGCACTCACAGGCAGTCGCAGAAAGCTGTACACTTCCTGGCTCTCCTGCGCCCTTGTCATGAGGGCTGAAAGGACGAATATGACGACAAAAACACCTTTTTTCATCTAATTTTCTCTAAATGTCCTGCAAAGATAACAATTAATTCTTAATTCATAACTCTTAATTCTTAATTTATTTGTACCTTTGCACAATAATTTAACGCGGTATTGCGCATTTTATTGCACTGGAGATGGAACAAAAGAAGACTCAACGGGCTGATGTCGACCAACGTCGTACCACAGGATTCCTCTTGGGGCTTATCTTTGTTCTGTCCATTTTCTATGTCGCATTGGAGTGGAATTCCATCGATTCCGGTGATGATATTTCACCCATCGACCTCGACGAACTGATGCACGAAAGCGAACTGGTGCCGATGTCCAACGAGGAACTGACCCAGCGTATTGAGGAGAAGAAGGAGGCCCAGAAAGCCGAGCAACTGCATGTGGTGGACGACCAGGTGGAATTACAGCCGGATGACACAGAACCTGCTGTCGAAGGCGAGGGCGATGACGACGAGCAGTTGCTGGCAGAGTTGCAGGAGGAGGAAGACAAGGCTTTGGCTCCCCTCAATGTCGACCCCAACAATCCCCTCAATTTCCATATCGTCGAGGACTTACCCAAATATCCTGGTGGAGCCGTTGAGTTCATGAAGTGGCTCACCCGCAATTTGCAATACCCTGCCGCAGCTCGCAATCGTAAGACGCAAGGCAAGGTAGTGGCTGTCTTCTATGTTGAGAAGGATGGTCACATTACAGGCATCAGCATTACCCAGTCGCTGTCGCCCGAATGCGACCGTGAGGCGCTGCGCGTATTGAGAAAGATGCCCAATTGGGAACCTGGCATTCAGAACGACCAGCCCTGCCGTACCAAGGTCAGCATTCCCATCGTCTTTAAATTATAGCCTCAAAACATCGAAATCTCGAAACATCGAAAAAATAAAAAACAATGAAACAACTCCCATCTGACGAAATCCTGAAAAAGGTCAACGACTTCCTGTCGAGTCTGCCCTACGACCGCAAACCCGCTTCGCTCTATGAGCCTGTACAGTATGTGCTGGCTATAGGTGGCAAGCGCATCCGTCCCGTGTTGACACTCCTTGGTTACAACCTATGGCGTGAACAGCCGGAGGACATCCTGATGCCTGCTATTGGTTTGGAGACCTATCATAACTATACCCTCCTACACGACGACCTCATGGACAATGCCGATGTGCGTCGTGGACAGATGACGGTACATAAGAAGTGGGACGCCAACAAGGCTATCCTCTCAGGTGACTCTATGCTCGTTTTGGCCTATCAGCGTGTGGCTCAGGTGCCAGCAGATAAGTTGCAGCAGGTGCTTGACCTCTTTACCATTACGGCACTCGAGATTGGTGAGGGGCAGGAGTATGACATGTCGTTCGAGACCCGCAACGATGTTACTGAGGATGAGTATATCGAGATGATTCGACTGAAGACGTCCGTCCTGCTGGCTTGTGCGCTGAAGATGGGTGCCATCCTTGCCGATGCCCCTAAGCAAGATTGTGAGCGTATGTACCGTTTGGGCGAACAAATCGGACTGGCCTTCCAGTTGCAGGATGATCTGCTCGATGTCTATGGCGACCCCAAGTTGTTTGGTAAGGCTGTTGGCGGCGACATTGCCAGCAACAAGAAGACCTATATGCTGATCAATGCCTTCAACCGAGCTAATGATAAGCAGCGTGCTGAACTGTCGCGATGGATTAATGCCAAGACATTCAATCGCGAGGTGAAGGTGGCTGAGGTGACACGCCTTTACGATGATATTGGTATCCGTGAACTGTGCGAACAGAAAATCAACTACTACTTCGAACAGGCTCGTCAGACACTTGCTGAAGTTGATGTGCCCGCTGAACGCAAGCAAGCCCTCAGTGCCTATATGGACGAATTGTTGCATCGCAATAAGTAATCATAATTCTCAATTCTCAATTTTCAATTGTCAATTCTCAATTTCATAGATACCCATTGCCATCTCGACGGCGAGGAGTTTGCTCAGGACCGTGATGCTGTAGTCCAACGTGCCCGTGAGGCAGGCTGTAGGGCAATTTTCTTGCCAGCCATCGATGTCGCTTCGTGCCACACTGTTCTTGACGTCTGTGCCCAATATCCTGACTATTGCTATCCTATGCTGGGGTTGCATCCTGAGGAAGTTCGTGCCGACTGGCGCGAGCAGTTGGCAGCCATCAAGGAAATCATAAATTTCAAATTTCAAATTTCAAATTTCAAACTTCTTGCCCTCGGCGAGATCGGCCTCGACTACTATTGGAGTCGTGAGTTCGAAAAGGAGCAGTTGGAAGCCTTCGAGGAACAAGTTCGTTGGGCTGTTGAGTTGCAGTTACCCCTGATGATTCATTGTCGCAAGGCACAAAACGAGATGGTGGCTATTATAAAAAAGTACGCGCACGACCTTGTCGGCGGTGTGTTCCATTGTTTTACGGGCAACGAGCAGGAGGCTCGCCAACTGCTGGAGTTCCCCCAGTTTGTGTTGGGCATTGGCGGCGTACTGACATTCAAGAAGTCGCATCTGCCTGAAACACTGGCTGCCGCTGTTCCATTAGATCGTATCGTGCTGGAAACAGATGCCCCCTACATGGCACCTGTACCCATGCGTGGACAGCGCAACGAGTCGTCCTTTATCCGTTACCTCATCACCCGCTTGGCAGAGGCTTATGGCGTCAGCGAAGAAGAGATTTGTGAACGAACCAATGAGAATGTTGCCCGTGTCTTCGGTATATAGTTAACAAATCATAATTCTCAATTGTCAATTCTCAATTCTCAATAAAATGTAGTAATTTTGCATCCGCTTTACAATTGGAGAGGTGCTCGAGTGGTTGAAGAGGCACGCCTGGAAAGCGTGTAACCGGCAAAACCGGTTCGCAGGTTCGAATCCTGTTCTCTCCGCAGAAAAGGATTCAAAGCTTCGAGGAAAAACTCGAAGCTTTTTCGAATCCTGTTCTCTCCGCAGAAGCAAAGCCCCGAAGTTTTGCTTCGGGACTTTGCTTTTTATTCCATTGACACGTTGTAGCTGACGACGAGGTCGTAGTCGAACTTACCCTCAGTCATCTGCCCGATGTTGGACGTAACAGAGGCGTTGCCGTAGCAGAGGCTAAGAATGTGGAACACTTCGGCGCCAACCTTAACCTGGTCGCTGGTGACATTCTCGTTCTCGTACTTGAACTTAGTCTGCCATCCTGACTCTATCTTCGAAGCAATGAGATGGATGTCGGCTTCCATGTCAGCAATACGGCTTGCAGGCAAATCCTGAGTAGAATTGAAGATGATGCGCTCCAACTTGCGGGCATCGTTGTTGAAACCAAGCGTGACCATTCTTAATGCCTTGGTGCCGAGGGTCTTGCTGACCAGTTTGCCATCGATGTCATAGAACTCTTCCGAGCCCTTCAGCGTGCCAAAGACACCCGTCTTGCTGACTTCTTCGATAGTCATACCAAACTTGACATCGCCCCAGACGTTGAAAGCAAGTGAGTCGGCCTTATTGAAAGCAGCCTCTTCAGCAGCCTTGGCAGCAGCTACACTGTCACGATAGGCCTGGTCGTCTGCACTGCTATTAGCCTGCTTCTTGTTACCACAACCTGTTGCTGACAACAGCACCCCAACGAACACTAACGATAAATAAATGCTTTTTTTCATCATGATTAATGGTTTTAATGAATTAAGTTTTGTTGTACGGCTGCGAAGGTACAAAAAAAAACTGAGCCCACCAAATAGTAGGCCCAGTTTTTAAATTTCAAACCATTATTAAATATCTACTTATTCTTTTCGCGGATATGCTCCTCGTATTCTGCCAACTCGCGTTCACCAATATGGGCGAGACCGTAATGCTCGTCGTGCTGTGAGAAGTCGAGACCAACTCTTTCGCTGTAAGCAGAGACGCGCATGGGAATGAGACAGTCGATGAGTTTATAACCCACCCAGCTCATGGCGAAGGTATAGACAAACACAATAAGGATGGCCAGAAGATGGTAGAGGAAAATGACAAAACCGTCCCACGTGCCGGCAATCAGTCCCTCCTGAATGAAGATACCCGTCAGCACTGTGCCGAAAATACCGCCTGTACCATGCGTGGGGAACACATCAAGAGCATCGTCTATACTGGTATGCGAACGCCAATATACAGCAACGTTACAGATGATGGTAATGACAAACGCAATAAAGATGCTCTGACCCACAGTGACATAACCTGCAGAAGGGGTGATGGCTACCAGACCAACGACGCAACCAACGGCAGCACCCATGGCTGATGGCTTTCGGCCACGCAGACAGTCAAAGAATATCCATGTCATCATGGCTGTCGCCGATGCTGTGTTGGTGTTCAGGAATGCCTTGATGGCCTGTCCGTCAGCATGAAGCGAAGAGCCTGCATTGAAGCCAAACCAGCCAAGCCACAACATAGCGGCTCCCAAAAGTACAAAGGGGATATTGGCAGGTTCGCTCTTGCGGGTCTCTGCCTTGCGTCGTCCCAGATAGATGGCTCCAGCTAAGGCTGCGACACCACTGGAAGCGTGTACTACGATACCACCCGCAAAGTCGATAACTCCCCATTTCATAAACAATCCCTCGGGATGCCACGTCATGTGGGCCAGCGGACAGTAGATCAGAAAGAAGAAGAACATCATAAAGAACATGTAGGCCGAGAAGCGAACGCGTTCTGCAAACGAGCCCGTGATAAGTGACGGGGTGATGATGGCAAATTTCATCTGGAACAGGGCAAACAGTGCCAGTGGAATCGTCGCGCCACCTAATATGTTACCCGCAGGCGTAGTATAAACAGCACCTCCTACATTGTGGAACATAGGGAATGTCATGGGATTGCCGATGATACCGCCGATGTCATCACCAAAGCACAAAGAGAAGCCGATAACCACCCACAGCACGGAAATCAGTCCCATCGCAATAAACGACTGGAGCATGGTCGAGATGACGTTCTTGGCTCCCACCATGCCACCATAAAAGAACGACAGTCCTGGTGTCATCATCAACACGAAAATCGTTGCCGTAATCAGCCAAGCTACATCAGCCGCTGAAATCACTGACCAGTCACACTCGAATGTAGGTTCACCTACAAAGACTCCTGC
This sequence comes from uncultured Prevotella sp., assembly GCA_946404405.1. Lineage (GTDB taxonomy): Bacteria > Bacteroidota > Bacteroidia > Bacteroidales > Bacteroidaceae > Prevotella. Next base: position 71,725 of record CAMJDL010000007.1, on the reverse strand, counting down.
AAGGGCAATCAGTGTCATTGCCGTCATCAGGATAATCCAACGTTTCTTTACTTTCATACCTATTAATAATTATCTGAAAACTTTTGGGTGCAAAAGTAATACAAATAGTCGAATTATCAATTAAAGCGTTATCACTTTGATAGTACAATTATGATTAACCTTACAATTTGTCATTATTTTGCTTATTTTCCGTTCAAATTGTAACATTTGAGCTGGTTGTTCTGCCATTTTCCTATCAAATCGTCAACGATGGTTACAGTTCCCTGTTGGCATTTCGCGTTGCGAGAAGTTACTTTCGTTAGACATTGCAATGCCACACTTTGACCTTTAGGTCTAAGAATAAAATCAAAAAAAAAGAATTTTGTTTTGTATTGTTCTCACTTATTCGTACCTTTGCACAAAATATAAAAAAAGGTATAATAAATATGATACAATCAATGACGGGCTACGGCAAGGTTGTCGTGGCCTACAAAGGAAAGAAGATTAATGTAGAAATCAAGTCGCTGAACTCGAAGCAGCTTGACCTGACGACCCGTATTGCACCTCTTTATCGTGAGAAGGAAATGGAGATACGTCAGTTGATAGCTGAGCAGTTGCAGCGTGGTAAGGTGGAGTTTGCCCTTTGGATTGAGAAAGATGCCACTGCGGAAGCTGCACCTGTGAATACAGCGCTGATGCAGAACTACCTGTCGCAGTTGCAAGCCTTTGCCGATGACCACAAGATGCAGAATACTGACTGGATGCAGATACTGGTTCGTATGCCAGACGTGCTGACGAAGACGGAGGTAGAGGTGCTGGACGACGACGAGTGGCAGGCTGCCCGTCAGGGTGTTTGCGAGGCCGTGAAGGCCCTGGTGGACTTCCGTACACAGGAGGGTGCCGCACTGGAGAAGAAATTTGCAGAGAAGATTGACAATATCGAGCAGTTGTTGGCCTCAATCGAACCCTACGAGAAGGCTCGCGTGGAGAAAATCCGCAGCCGTATCGTGGAAGGTCTGAAGCAGATTCCTGGTGCCGAGTACGACAAGAACCGCTTGGAGCAAGAACTCATCTATTATATCGAGAAACTGGACATCAGCGAAGAAAAGCAGCGCTTGGCCAACCACTTGAAGTATTTCCGCGAGACGATGGCCGATGCAGCTGGACAAGGCAAGAAACTGGGCTTCATTGCTCAAGAGATGGGCCGTGAAATCAATACCACTGGTTCGAAGTCGAATCAGGCTGAGATGCAGAATATCGTGGTGAAGATGAAGGACGAGTTGGAACAGATCAAGGAACAAGTTTTGAACGCGCTCTGATGAAAGGTAAGATGTTAATTGTCAGTGCTCCCAGCGGTAGCGGAAAATCAACCATCGTGCAATGGTTGATGCAGGAGCATCCGGAACTGAAGCTATATTTTTCGATTTCGTGTACCTCACGTGCACCACGTGGTACGGAAAAGAACGGGGTGGAGTACTTCTTTTTATCGCCTGAGGAATTCAAGGCAAAGATTCAGAATGATGAGTTTCTGGAATATGAAGAGGTGTATGAAAACCGCTTCTATGGTACACTGAAGCAGCAAGTGGAAAACCAGCGTGAGGCAGGACAGAACGTGGTGTTCGACGTGGATGTGAAAGGTGGTGTGAACATCAAGAAGTATTACGGCGACGAAGCCTTGAGCCTGTTTATCCAACCTCCTTCAGTCGAGGAACTGCGCCGTCGACTGGAAGGACGTGGTACCGATACCCCTGAGGCCATTGCCGAGCGTTTGGCCAAGGCCGAGTATGAAATGACCTTTGCACCACAGTTCGACCATATCATCGTGAACGACGACTTGGAAACTGCCAAGCAAGAGACATTACGCATCGTAAAAGATTTCCTTGGATGAGAAAGGTAGGGATATTTGGAGGGTCATTTAATCCTATACACACAGGACATATTGCCTTGGCACAGGCTGTGCAGAAGCAATGTGAGCTGGATGAGGTATGGCTGATGGTGTCGCCCCAGAATCCCTTGAAGCGTAACGACTCGGACCTGTTGGATGATAGTCTGCGTTTTGAAATGGCACAAAAGGCATTGGAGGGTGTCGAGGGTGTGAAAGCCTGCGACTATGAGTTTCATTTGCCCAAACCCAGCTACACATGGAATACGCTGCAACACTTGGCGAAGGACTATCCTGACTATACCTTTATATTATTAATAGGTGGTGACAATTGGGCGCACTTCCAACGGTGGCGCCACTGGAAGGATATTCTATGGCATCATGATATCATCGTCTATCCACGCGACGAGCATCGTGGCACCATCGATGTGCCATTGCTGCCAGTGTCGAGTACGGAAATCCGACAAAAGGTAAGGGCAGGGGAGAGCATCAGCGGACTGGTGCCAAAGAGTGTGGAGGCCTTAGTAAAACAATATTATCAATAGCTATGGACAATCGGCAAAGACACTATTCCATTATTGTTGTCACGTACAACAACGCCGACGGGCTGCGACGTACGCTCAAGAGCATACGTCAGTTGGACTATGCGCAAAAGGAAATTGTGGTAATAGATGGAGGTAGTCAGGACGATACACTCAATATCATTGCTGAGCATCAGGACACCATTACCACGTCTGTGTCGGAGAAAGACAGTGGCATCTATAATGCCATGAACAAAGGCATCCGCTTGGTGAATGGCGACTACGTGGTATTTATGAATGCTGGCGATGAGTTTGCCAATAAGGACGTGCTGTCGTTGGTGAACGGTTACGATGGCGACATCATTTTGGGTGGCGACTTATATGGTGGAAAGGTGAGAATGCTGAAAGAGACGATGACGCTGTATGATCTGCTGTCTATCGGAATATGCCATCAGTCAGTGTACTATCGCAGAGAGGTGTTACAGAAATATGGCTTCGACGAGTCGTACAAGTTGATAGCCGACCTGAAATCGGTGGTAGAGCCATTGGTAAAGGATAAGGTGCGGATTTCCGTCGTGATGGATGTGCTGGCGAAATGCGAAAGCGGAGGACTCAGCAAACAGCGATGGAGAGAGACGTTGACAGAGAATCGTCGCATGATTGACGAATTGGTGGATCCCTTCTATAAAGACGACTATCTGAGGTTCTCACGTGTCAATAACGGCATGTTGCATGACTTCACGGTGCTGTCACATTTCCAAAGCATCTTCCCATTCATCAAGTGGCTCTCAAGACTAATGTCGTTCCTGAACAGTAAGTTTAAGCATATTCCTATCGAGTAGATGATGAAGGTTTCGATATTGGTACCTGTATATGGCGTTGAAAAATATGTCGGACAGTGTTCACGAACGCTTTTCGGACAGACGTACGACAACATAGAATATGTGTTCGTTGACGACTGTACGCCAGACGATAGTGTGGTCGTGATTCGGCAGGTCCTTGCGGAATACCCTCATCGTGAACAGCAGGTTAATATTGTCCGTCATGACCATAATCGTGGATTGGGGGCAGCGCGGAAAACAGCCTTAGAGGCTGCGACAGGCGATTTCGTGCTAAATGTAGACAGTGACGATTATTTATCATTGGATGCTGTTGAGAAATTGGTAGCCTGTCAACAACAAACGGGTGCTGATATCGTTTCAGGCAACTATAGCTCACATTTTGAAGACGGCACGATTGTCTTTCATCGTGAACAGCATTGGAACAAAGACATCACTCTGAAACTGATGTTGATACAACATACGCTGCTTCCGCATATCTGGGCACGACTGATTCGGAAAACGGTATATACAGAACATGGCATTGAGTCGGTAGAAGGCATCAATATGGCAGAAGACATGGCACTGACACCACGCCTTATTCATGCTGCGAATAAGATGGCATACGTAGATGATTCAGTCTATTATTATAGAGACGACTCCTCTGCCAGCACGTTTGCCAACCACTTGTCGACCAAGCATGTGTCATCATATGTCAAAGCCAACGAAACGCTTTGGCAGTACTTTTCCATGAATGACAAAAAGCTGGATTTCCTGTTTGCGATTGAAATTGGTATGCTCAATGTCTATTATCAGGCCTTGGCCGTGGGGATTGACAAACAGCAGATAGCAGAAATGCTCTCTTATAAGCCTAAAGCACTGCAGTTCAGATGTTTGCAAGGTCTCTTGGCTCATCAGCAGACGCTTCCCTTGCTAAGATTTGCCTACCTGACAGTGAAATGGTGCTATAAGAAAAAGCTTATTGCTTCTTTCGGATAAATTGTAGGCACTCTTTCAAGATTGCCACGTTGAGCAGGCGCATGACAATGAAATAGAGTAGGGCGGCTGTGACGACACGTGACAGCAGCAACAACCAAAGTATGTCGATGGACAGTGTTATATAGTGGGTTGCCAGCATTACAAGGGCGGCAATGAGTGCAAACGGAACCGTGTCTTTCAGAACATCGAACAAAGCCAAGGCGTGGATGCGTTGAAGGGCGAGATGCCAGCAGACGGTATATAGCACGTTCAATGTAGAAAAGGCAGCTACCATCGTGGTAATACCCTGTGACGACAGACTCAGCGTGATGCCTACCTGGAGGAAAATCTGGAGTGCTACCATGCGCAGGTAGATATCAGAGCGCCCACGGCTGATGATGAAATTCTGGTAGAGGCCTTGTAGAGGGAGGCAGGCTCCTCCTATACACAGTATCTGAAGTAGGGGTACACAACGCTCCCACGTTGGTCCGACAGTCAGGAGAATGAATTCGTGGGCTGTCAGTGCCAATCCAAACATCAGCGGGAAGGACAGGAGGGACGTAAAACGCAGCATCTTGCGGAAGATACGCTCTTGGCGTTCCTCTTCACTATTGACGTTCGACAAGACGGGTTGCGCCACCTGTGCCATTGTGTTTGAAATCAGTGAACTCCCCATCGTATTCCATTTGTTTGCCTGGTTGAATAGTCCTACAGTCGAGATGGGCAGCAGTTTACCAAAGATAAACGTCAGTACGTTCTGGCTAATGACTGTCAGCATGTTCGTCGCTAACATCTTCGACGAGAAACTGAACATCCTGCGAATGGGACTGAAGTCGACAGGCAGGGTGGGTATCCAGCGTGTAAAATAGTATTTGAAGATATTAGCGACACTGATGTATATGACCTGTTGCCAAGCCAGACTCCAGTAGCCGTATCCGTTCCAAGCCAGCCATACACCACAACACCCTGACGTCAGCAGGGCGGCTATGCTAGCAATGGCTTGTTCACGATTGCGCAGCTCAATCCATAATCTGGCATTAGGAACGATACCGATAGCCGAGATGGGGATAGCAAGGAAGGCCAGTCGTGACACATCAGTCAGCGCGGGCTGGTCAAAAAACCATGCAATCAGTGGTGCACAAAGAAAGAGTATAATATATAAGGAGAATCCGGCAATGATGTTGAACCATGCCACTGCGTTATAGTCGCGCTGAGTGGGAGGCTTCAAGTTGGCCAGTGCCTGCGAGAAACCTGCCGCCTGGATGCAACCTGCCAGCAAAGTAAAAATGGTAATCAGTGCCAGAATACCATAGTCTTCTGTAGAAAGAAGACGTCCTAAGAATATGCCAAAGACAAGATTCAACACCTGAGTAGCTCCATTGTTGATGGCTCCCCAGGCAATACCTTTTGCCGTCTTTTCCTTTAAATTATCCATTTCAGTGTGCAAAAATACTATATTTTATTTGAAAATCAAAATATTATGTGTAAATTTGCACCCAGCTATGGAGAATAATGCAGTAGTTAAAAAGCCTCGTTTGGAGTGGCTTGATGCCCTAAGAGGATTCACAATGATACTGGTTGTTGCCAACCACGTGGCAGGTATGGGCTTTGGCGAGGAATGGAAACATTCGTCAGCTATCCCCTTCTTGATATTATTCAGAATGCCGCTGTTCTTTTTTGTCAGCGGCTTCTTGGCTTATAAAGCCTCGCAGATTTGGAATCTGAAGAATTTTGGTTCTTTGATTTGGAAGAAGGTCAAGGTGCAGACCATTCCTACGGTAGTTTTCTTCTTTCTGGCTATGGCTATATTGAATCAACATATTCTGCCTGCCATTGAAGACGCATTCCATTCCCCCTTGAAAGGCGGCTATTGGTTTACCATAGCACTGCTCTACATGTTTATCATTTATTACGTGTTCTCATATCTTGAGAGTAAGTTGAAATGGAAATCATGGATACCCATCACATTATTGTTCTTGATATCAATAGGTTTTTACGAAACGAACTATCTGCCAAAGTATTTCTCATGGGCACAAGGCTATAAGGGCGCAAAAACCGACTTGTTCTACTTCCTGCAAGACTCGAGTTTTGTTCAGGTATTCCTGTATTTCCCTTTCTTCCTCTACGGTAATATCGTACATCGCTATTGGGATAAGTGGCAGCGCGTGATGGATAGCAAGTGGTTCTTCCCTATTGTGATTGTTATTGTCATCCTGGCAACGCTCGATGCACTGAAATGGCGTACATTGCGTATGGCATGGGCCATTATACCTTTGACGGTATCACGATTTGGCCTGCTGACCATTACCTTCATGTATTTCCGTCACTACCACCAGTATTTTACGAAACTGACCTTTATGGGCGCTTCGCTGCAGTATATCGGACGTCGAACGCTGGACATCTATCTCATTCACTTCCTGTTTATGCCCGACTTGCCACACGTAGGCGAATTCTTCAAGAGCTATCCACATAACTTTGTCATAGATATCTTGCTTTCTACGGTTTTGGGACTGGTCGTCATTGGTTTCAGTATCATTACATCAAATATCCTCCGCATCAGTCCGTTCTTCAAGAAGTGGCTGTTTGGACGTTCATAAACGATGAGAAAGATAGAAGACATACAGGAGTTGCGCCAGATTCAGATGGGTATTCTGGATAGTGTGCACCAGTTTTGTGAGGAGCAGGGACTGCGTTACTTCCTGTCAAGCGGTACACTGATAGGTGCCGTGCGCCATAAGGGTTATATCCCCTGGGACGACGATATTGACATCTATATGCCTCGCAAGGACTATGAGCAGTTTTTACAGACGTATTCCGATGCCAATGGTATCTATCGTGCCATTAATCCCTGCACAGAACCTCATTACTACTATACGTTTGCGAAGGTCGTTGACCAGCGTACTAAAATGGTGGAGGATGAGACCGAGGGTTATGAGATAGGTGTCTATATGGATATCTTTCCTGTAGACTATGTGACGGATGACTTGCAGGAACGTGAACGTGTCTTCAAACAGAAGAAACTGCTGTACAAAATTCGTCGTTGCAAGATTTCGAATAGCAATCCTCTCCAGTCGCGTCTGGCATATATTGTCTATAAGTGTTGGCCAATGACAGTCAAACAGATAGAGCGTAAAATCAGGAATCTCATTGTGTTGGAGGAGCCAACACGTACAGTTTGCAATATGACGGAGGCTGGCCCAAAGATAAAGGGTTGTTTCCCTGCAGAGGATATTGCTTCGTCAGTAGATATCGAGTTCGAGGGAAAGCTGTATAAGACGATGGTGGGCTATAAGGACTATCTCGAGCGCACCTATGGCGACTATATGACGTTACCCCCTGTGGAGCAACGCGTTACCCATCATTTCGAAGCGTATTGGTTAGACAAATAACTATTAACCGTTAATCAATAACCATTAACCGTTAACCATCCTTGTTCCCCAGTTGTAAATCATATCGATAGTGGGCGAGGGGATGCCTTTTTCGTGAGCCAGACGATGGACGAAAGCAAGACCGTAGGGGAAATCCTCTGTGAAATAACGACTGTGGAAGTCGGGTACATAGCCACCTTCCACTTCTTTCATAGGCGACAGAATGCCCTTAAAGGCTTTTATGCTTCGTAGCTTGCAAGCCAGCGATTTTGCATCGTGACTCTCGTAATAGTCGAGTACGGTGGCGATGCTGCCTGGTGTAACAGGCAATTGTTCTAATAATGCTTGCAGTTCATTGTCCATTTGAATATAGAGTCGTGCAGCCTCTTCCGTCCATTCCTCATAGAATAAAGGTATGTGGTCATAGACGATACCCTCATGCCAGTCTTTCCATAGGGAATAGAGACGCGATGGATGGAGCAATGGGTTGCTGTTTGATAGGCTTACTTCATAATGGCTCCCAAGGAGATGAATTGGTGTGCGAAGCATTTGCTGCAAGACTTGACGAAGCGATTCTGGGTTACAGGATTGTTCGATGGCAAGTTCAAGGCTGTCCTTGTAGCCCATTAAACGTGCACGATGACCGTATTCCTCAATACGCGAGATGAACGGTACACGCTGGAATCCAAAGAGTGGCTGGACCTTCGGCAGTAGTTCCATAGCTTGGAAAAAGAATCCCGTACTACTGACCACGCTACCAACGGCGGTATCTGGTCTCAGGTAATCTTTTATCTGAAATAGAGTCTCGCGAATGCCGTAGCCAGGAAGGCAAAGCAATACAATGTCGGCATCAGAAACGGCTTGTTTGGCATCGCTAAATATGCCACTTAGGCGACCTGAGTATGTCGTTTGTTCAGGTGCATCAATAAGGATGTTTTGACTCCAACGTTCAGGCTGGCGTGTCAACAGACATACTTCGTGCTCGTTCTGTGCTGCCACAAAGCCCGCTACGACATGTCCAAGGTTGCCACCTCCGCAGATACAAATCTTCATATTCCTTATTTTACACAGCGGTACACAGAGGAACCGACCCTATTGTGTAATTTTTAGTTCTTTAAGACCTTCAACAAGTCGTGAGTTGTCCTCATGATTCCTGACGGCGATGCGCATATACTGCTTATCAGGATTCAACCCCGTCTTTCCACTACAGTCACGTGTCAGGATATTATGCTGCTTCAGCATGTAGATGACAATTTCGCTGGCCTTGTAGGGGGGCAGCACTTCGCAGAGGAAGTAGTTGGCTTGTGAAGGCATCACACGCAGGAAAGGAATAGTGCGAAGCTGTTGTTCAAAGTTATCACGTTCAGCAACAAACTTTGCACAGGCCCGCTGGTAGTCCTTTTCGTGCTTGTTGTAAATCTGCATGAAGAACTCGGCAAAGGAGTTGAGATTCCAAATGCTCACCTCTTTCTTGATGCGCGCAATAAGGTCTTTGTCAGCAGAGCAGAGAATGCCCAAGCGAAGACCAGGGACACCATAGCTCTTCGAAATGCTCTTCATGACCGCCATGTGGGGATAGGCCTCCAATATTTCGTCGCTCAAAAGAGAATTGGTAGCATAGTCCTCACTAAAATCGACAAAGGATTCGTCAACGACAAGACGGATGCCCTTGTCCTCACACCATTGTGCCAAACGTAGGATGTCTGCCTTGGGAATGAAGTTTCCTGAAGGGTTGTCAGGGTTGATGACCATCAACTGCCGGATATCCTTGTCGCCAAAGAATGCCATCAGGTCGTCAGCCGTATAGCGATAGTCCTCGTTCTGAGGCACAAACGTCACTTGGCTGTCTTTGTCATATCTGTTGGGATATTCCTCGAAGGTGGGACGGATAAAACCAGTCTTACCTTGCGGTGCTTCCATCAGTACCTTAATGAGTTCAGCAGCCCCGTTTCCTGGAACGATATAAAGCTCGCTCACTCCAAAGCACTTGCTGGCAATGAGCGTGTTGACCTTCATACCAGAGGGATATTCCGTCAGCAGCGTATCGAAATTGGCACGCAATTCGTCCTTCATTCTGCGACTGGGGAAGTAGGGGTTCACCAAATAGCAGAAGTCGAGCATCTGGGGGAAGCGCCAAAAACCGCCATAACGACCGTAGTACTTGCGAAGCACATCCTTTTCATCTGCAAACAGCGCCTCGGCAATGTCCAAATCCTGCTTATCGTCTATTTCGTACCACTTCTCGTTGCCGATGGGCAGGGCTTTCATGTCGTGGTTGTTCAGCAACGAGATGATACGCAGCACGTTCTCGTAGTATTCGTTATTGCCAACAGCCTTCGTGTAGGCATCAAGGAAAGGCACATACTTCTGCTGCGAGAACTGCTTACTGAGTTTATATATGTTGACAGTCTTATAGTAAGAGTCCACGTCATTGTAGTCAAATGCGTCCTTCGAGATGAAGTTCACGATGTTCTGCTCGTCGTCTAGCCGCACCATCGTACCATCCATCCATGTCTCGTATTTGGCAACGAGGGCAAGGTTGGGGTAGGGGTTGTCGACAATCATGGGAATCATTCGTTCGCTGAAGATGAGGTCACTCTCGATGAGCAGCGTGTCGTCTTCCTGCAATTTGTCCTTAACAATAGCCAACGAATAGATGTTGTTGGTCTTGTCGTAGACGGGGTTTTCGGCGAATTCTATTTTTAGAGGTGAGGAGTGAGAGGTAAGAGGTGAGAGATATGTCGTCTCGATGTACTCGCGCAATTCCTTGCCCTTGTAGCCCACGACGATGATGACACGCTTCAACTGTTGTTTGGCCAGCTGGCCTAACAGCCTGTCAATCAGTTGCACACCATTCACGGGGACCATACACTTCGTGTTGTCCTTTGTGTAGTCGCCCAAACGGCGCCCCATGCCCGCTGCCAATATAATTGCCTGCATAACCCTTAACCTTTAACCAATAACCGTTAACCGACTTGGCTTCCTGGTTTCACGTCTTTCGTCGTGGTTACCACGCTGAGGCTTTCATCGAAGTCGACAGCAGAGAGTATCATGCCTTGGCTCTCGATGCCCATCATGGCACGTGGGGCGAAGTTTGCTACAAAGAGGATGCGCTTGCCAACCAATACTGATGGGTCGTCATAGAAAGCAGCGATACCACTAAGGATGGTGCGGTCCGTACCTGAACCATCGTCGATGGTAAACTGAAGGAGCTTCTTCGACTTCTTTACCTTCTGGCAGTCCTTGATAAGACCCACACGGATATCGAGCTTCTCGAAGTCTTCGAACGATACGGTGTCCTTGATAGGAGCAGCCTTGTATTGGGCTGCTTCATTGGCCTTCTTGGTGGCCTCCAGCTTGTCGAGCTGTTTCTGGATAGCGTCGTCCTCAATTTTCTCGAACAATAGGGCGGGCTCACCCAGCTTGTGACCAGCCTTCAGCAGGTCTGTCGAGCCCAGCTCGTTCCAGTCGAAACTCTCGAGGTTCAGCATGTCGCGCAGCTTCTTGCTTGAGAAGGGCAGGAACGGCTCGAAGGCGATAGCCAAGTTGGCTGTCAATTGCAGGCAAATATTCAGAATGGTCTCGCAACGCTTGCAGTCGCACTTCCAAACCTTCCAAGGCTCGCACTCGGTGATGTAGCGGTTACCGATACGGGCCAGATTCATAGCCTCGAACTGGGCATCGCGGAACTTAAACTGGTCGAGCAGAGCCTCTACCTTCTGCTTGACGTCCTTGAATTCAGCAAGGGTAGCCTTGTCTGTGTCGTTCAGTTCGCCACAAGCAGGCACTACGCCATTCCAGTATTTCTTGGTCAGCTGCAGGGCACGGTTTACGAAATTGCCATACACAGCCACCAGCTCGTTGTTGTTACGATCTTGGAAATCCTTCCAAGTGAAGTTGTTGTCCTTGGTCTCAGGGGCATTGGCAGTCAGCACATAGCGCAGCACGTCCTGCTTGCCAGGCATATCCTCTAAGTATTCGTGCAACCACACGGCCCAGTTGCGAGAGGTGGAAATCTTGTCGTTCTCCAGATTCAGGAACTCGTTAGAGGGCACGTTGTCGGGCATGATATATTTGCCGTGAGCCTTCATCATGACGGGGAAGATGATGCAGTGGAACACGATGTTGTCCTTACCGATGAAATGCACCAGACGAGTGTCCTCATCCTGCCACCACTTTTCCCATGAGCCCCACTTTTCAGGCTCCTTCTCGCACAATTCTACCGTGTTAGACACATAACCGATAGGCGCGTCGAACCACACATACAGCACTTTGCCTTCTGCACCCTCGATGGGCACGGGGATACCCCAGTTCAGGTCGCGTGTCATAGCACGGGGCTGCAAATCCATCTCCAACCACGACTTGCATTGACCATAGACATTGGGGCGCCACTCCTTGTGACCTTCCAGAATCCATTGCTTCAGCCACTCCTGATATTCATTCAGAGGTAGATACCAGTTCTTTGTCTCCTTCAATACAGGTGTTGAACCGCTGATGGTCGACTTGGGGTTAATCAATTCCGTAGGACTCAGGTCGCGTCCGCACTTCTCACACTGGTCGCCATACGCACCTTCGTTGTGGCAGTGGGGACATTCGCCCGTCACATAACGGTCGGCCAGGAACTGCTTGGCCTCCTCGTCGTACAGCTGTTCGGTAGTTTCTTCTACCAGTTTGCCCTCGTCATAGAGCTTGCGGAACCACTCGGCAGCAAACTTATGGTGGGTCTCTGAGGTCGTACGGCTATAAATATCGAACGAAATGCCGAACTCCTCGAACGAGTCCTTAATCATCTTATGATAGCGGTCCACGACGTCCTGTGGTGTGATACCTTCTTTGCGGGCACGTACCGTGATGGGCACACCGTGCTCGTCAGAACCGCCAATGAACATCACGTCCTCCTTCTTCAGACGAAGGTAACGCACATAGATATCTGCTGGCACGTAAACGCCAGCCAGGTGACCGATATGCACACCGCCATTGGCGTAGGGCAATGCCGAGGTCACAGTTGTTCTCTTAAACTTTTTTTCTCCCATTTTGTTTTCTTTATTTTTATTTTGGCTGCAAAATTACGAAAAAAAATGAAAAATGACAATGGCAGTAGCAAATTTTTCACTTTTCACTTTTCACTTTTCACTTTTTTACGTATCTTTGCAGCCGATTTTATTATCAACATCAATGAAAAAGTTTGTTACTACTGTTATAATGTTGGCTGCGGTTTCGTTTCTCCATGCAGTTACGATAACGCTGACGGTGACCGATAACCGTCTGCAGACCATTACCGGCTTTGGCGCAGCCTGTTGCGATGGCGCTATGTGTCCGTTTGGCTCAGATACCAATCCTGTGAAACTGCTTTATGGTCCTCAGTCCAAAATTGGGTTGAATATTATGCGCATGGAGATATCGCCCAATTTTGAAGGCGACATCAGGGTTCCTGAATGGGGAAACTGGGATTCGCCATACGATTGGAATGGCTCTCTGCCTTCGGCCAAGATTGTCAAACAGCGTGGTGGCATCGTGTTTGGTACGCCTTGGTCGCCTCCTGGTGAATATAAAACCAATGGTACCGCACAAGGCGGTAATGCCGCTGATCAGGGCAACAAACGTGGCAAGCTGCGTACTGACTGTTACGAAAAATTCTTCCCTTGGCTGAATACTTTCTTAGCTTGGATGAAGAAGAACGGTGTCAACGTTGATGCTGTGTCTATTCAGAACGAGCCCGACTGGTGGGTCAGCTATTCCGGTTGTCTCTACGATCCTCAGGATTTGGTAAAGCTTGTCAAGAACTATGCATGGATGCTGGACCGAGAGACCTATCCTGGCGTTAAACTGATTAGTGGTGAGAGCCTTGGCTTTACCCAAAACTATACTGACCCACTTATGGAGGACCCGACGTGTCGTGAACAAATCGATATTGTGGCAGGACACCTCTATGGTCATGCACCCCTTGAATATATGAAGAAATCGGCTGTTCTTCCTCTCAAATATGGTAAGGAGGTCTGGATGACAGAGCATTCTGCGACAGACAATATTGGTGCCCGACTGCCTAACTGGCACGAACAGCTGCTCTTTGCCGAGGAGTTGAACGAGTGTATGCAAGCTGGCTGTACGGGATATATATATTGGTATATGCGTGCGCATTGGGCCTTTGTTGGAACAGGCGAGCCTATTGAGATTGATGGCAAGAAATACACAATTGCAGGCAATACCAAGAATAAACTATTGCCTCGCGCCTATGTTATGTCCCACTTCTCGAAGCATGTTACTGGCTCTACTCGTCTGCAGACAAAGGGAATTGCCGCCGTTACAAATGCTCCGTACGAGGCATCTGCATACATCAAGGGCGATTCGCTTATTGTGATGGCAATTGATACCACTAAGTACACTCAGGATTTGAAGCTGATACTGCCTACTAAAGTGAAGAGCGGTATACATCTCCTGTCAACAGGTAATGAAACTGCGAACCTCTGTCAGGAGAGTCCTATTGCCATTGACGAACCCGTCAATGAAGTGACTGTCAGTTTGCCTGCTCGAAGCCTTAATACCTATATTTTTATGATTGACAAGGGTGAAGCTGCTATTGAAAGCGTGAAGCAAACATCAGTCGAAGCCCCCAAAACCTATTTCGACCTACAAGGCCGTCGTCTGGATAAACCGAAAGGACTGTGCATCGAGAAACGTTCAGACGGTTCTTCCAAGGTAGTCTTTGTTAAGGGTAGTAAATAAAAAAAAAGAGGTCAAGAGACCTCTTTTTTGTGATCCGTTTGGGGCTCGAACCCAAGACCCCAACATTAAAAGTGTTGTGCTCTACCAACTGAGCTAACGGATCAACCTTTATAGTGCATTCTTACGAAAGCGGTTGCAAAGGTACAACGTTTTTTTGAAATAGCCAAATTTATTGCGATGTTTTTTCATTTTTGGCCTTTTCTTTGGCTTCTTCGGCTATTGCTTGCTGATAACACTCGCGGCAGAGGGGCTCATACTCCTGCGTTTCACCTAACAATACACGTTTGTCATTATCGACGGTACGGTGACTGACATAGGCCAGCGAACCGCATTTAACGCAGATGGCATGTACTTTCGTGACGTCATCGGCAATGGCACATAAGGCAGGCATGGGTCCAAAAGGAATACCTTTATAGTCCATGTCGAGCCCTGCAATAATGACGCGTACGCCTCTGTTAGCCAATTCGTTGCACACTTCTACAAGTCCCATGTCAAAGAACTGGGCCTCGTCAATACCTACTACGTCGATATCGCTTGATAGCAAAAGAATGCTGGCTGACGAGTCGAGTGGGGTAGAGGGAATGGCATTATGGTCATGACTTACCACCTCTTCGTCGCTATAGCGAGTGTCGATAGCAGGCTTGAAGATTTCAACCTTCTGTTTAGCAAATTGGGCACGGCGCAGACGACGGATTAGTTCTTCGGTCTTGCCGGAGAACATAGAGCCGCATACGACTTCAATTCTTCCTGGGCGGCGTGCCTCGCCCGATGCTGGATATGTAATCATGCTGCAAAGATACGAAATAATTCACAATTCATAATGCATAATTCATAATTATTTTGTAATTTTGCACCCGAAATGGGCATATTGTATATAGTACCCACGCCTGTGGGCAATATGGAGGATATGACATTAAGGGCCATCCGGATACTGAAGGAAGCCGATGTCGTGCTGGCAGAAGATACCCGTACCTCGGGCATTCTGCTGAAGCATTTTGATATCAAACAACATCTTCTCTCACACCATAAGTTCAACGAACATGGTACGTCTGCTTCCGTTATTGAACGTCTGCAGGCTGGACAGATGGTGGCCCTTATCAGCGATGCAGGTACTCCAGGAATCTCCGATCCTGGCTTCTTTCTGGTTCGCGAGGCTGTGCGTGCGGGCATCGAGGTTCAGACATTGCCAGGTGCTACAGCCTTTGTGCCGGCTTTGGTGTCGAGTGGTTTGCCTTGTGACCGTTTCTGTTTTGAGGGCTTTTTGCCACAGAAAAAAGGACGTCAGACCAAGTTGCAGTCACTTGCTAATGAAGAACGTACGATGGTGTTCTATGAGTCGCCTTATCGGGTACTTAAGACATTACAGCAGTTTAGTGAGGTGTTTGGATCGGATCGTCAAGTGAGCGTGTGTCGTGAAATCTCCAAAGTTCATGAGGAGAGTGTGCGAGGCACATTAGCAGAAGTCATTGCCCATTTCCAAGCGCATGAACCACGGGGCGAATTTGTTATTGTAGTAAGTGGAATAAATAAATGAATATGAAAAAGATTGTATTTTACCTCGCTGCCTTCGTCGCAATGATGTCGGGATGCGGCCAAAAAACTGATAACACAAAAGATTTGGCTTTTGCACAAGAGCGTGACTCCTTGGAGAGCATTATCCAGCAGAAGGATAATGAAATCAACGATATTATGGGTACGATGAACGATATTGAAGCGGGATTCCGTGCCATTAATGAGGCTGAACAGCGTGTCTCTGTAGCTCGTGAAATGGAGGGTGTGTCTTCTACAGAACGTATTCGTGAGAATATGCAATATATTCAGGATGCGATGCAGCAGAACCGTGAATTAATCAACAAACTTCGTAATCAGGTTCGTCAGGGCTCTGTCAATAGTGAACAGCTGAAACGAACGATTGATAATCTGACTCGCCAGATGGAAGAGAAGGATGCTCAGGTTCGACAGCTACAGGCCGAATTGCAGGCTAAAGATGTGCAGATTGGTGAACTGACAGAAAAAGTTGAGGATCTTTCTAATAATGTGAGTACTTTGAGAGAGGAGACAACCCAGAAGTCGCAAACCATATCTAACCAGGATAAACAATTGAATACGGCTTGGTTTGTTTATGGCACGAAGTCGGAACTTAAGGAGCAGCATATCATTCAGGACGGAAAGGTGTTACAGTCGAACTTCAATCGTGAGTATTTTACCAAGATTGATATTCGTGTCGATAAGGAAATCCGTCTCTATAGCCGTTCTGCTAAGTTGCTGACCTCACATCCAGCTTCCAGCTATACGCTTGAACAAGATGCTCAAAAGCAGTATGTCCTGCGCATCCAGAATCCCCAGTTGTTCTGGTCAACCAGCAAGTATCTGGTGATACTCGTCAAGTAATCCCCTCGCGCGTACATTAAATATTATATTTGTTTTGTCGTGCCTAACAAGGCATGCTATGCAATTTTTTGCGCTCTTTTTAGCATATTTATCCGCAAAATACTTGTTTTTCGTTAATTAAATTGCGATTTATTTAAAAAAATTAATAAAATCTTTTGTGTTTTCCTTTTTATTATTTATTTTTGCACCCGATATTGTCGCAAAATGTAAGGAATCATAGTGCCTGCATGTCAAATTGTAAGAGAAAACTAATATTTTCAAACACATTAATTAATAATTAAAACGAGAGAGATTTATGAAACAAAGATTAACAATGCTTCTGGCTGCGATGCTCCTGATGGTAGGAACAGCGCTGGCCCAGACCAAGGTTAATGGTACCGTTATCGCTCAGGAAGACAATGAACCCGTTGTGGGTGCAAGTGTCCTCGTAGTTGGAACGAATATTGGTGCCATTACTGATGCTAACGGTAAGTTCTCGCTGACGGCACCGGCTGGTAAGAATACCTTGCGTATTACATACGTAGGTATGGAACCCATCGAGGTAAGTGCCCGCCCCAACATGCGTATTATCTTAACCAACGACCAGAAGGCTCTTGATGAGGTGATCGTCGTAGGTTATGGTACGCAGCGCCGCGAGGCTAAGACGGGTTCTATCACGTCATTGAGCAGTGGTCAAATTGAGGACATCCCTGCCATTTCTGTTGACAAGATGTTGAGTGGTAAAATGGCTGGTGTGTCAGTTACACAGCAATCAGGACAGCCTGGTTCTGCATCTGACATCCGTATCCGTGGTACCAGCTCTATTAATGCTGGTAACCAACCCCTTTATGTCGTTGACGGTATTCCCATCATGACAGGTACGTTGACAAATGGCGGTGACGATGACATGGTGAATGGCACCAACCCATTGTCAATGATTAATCCTGACGATATTGAGTCAATCACTGTGCTGAAAGATGCTGCTGCAGCTTCTGTTTACGGTAGTCGTGCTGCTAATGGTGTGATTCTGATTACCACTAAGAGTGGTAAGGAAGGCAAGAGCCACTTCACCGCACGTGTTAAGTTTGGTATCTCAACACTGGCTAATGACAACAATTACGGCGTAATGAGTGGTCAGGAGCTGTTAGAGTATCAGCGCGACGCTGTGCGTAATGCTGGTAAGGATCCTGATAACCCCACAGCAGGTGCTTCATACTATCGCCCCTACGAGTTGCTGACTCGTGATCAGACCAACTGGATGGATCACTTCACTCGTCAGGGTAAGATGCAGGAGTACGAGATTAACATGTCTGGTGGTAATGCTAAGACAAAGTACTACAACTCTCTGGCTTATACCAATCAGGAGGGTATCTACTACGGAGTGGGTTTCCAGCGTATGTCTGCTCGTGTCAACGTTGACCACGAAATCAACAAGTGGCTGAAGACCGGTGTCCGTACGAATGCAGGTTATAGCTATACCGAAGACGTTCCTATGCAGAGCTTGTATTACAGCAACCCTGCTTTCGCAGGTATGACCATTCTGCCTTGGACTCCAAGATATGATGAAAATGGCGACTTCAATTCAGCTATTCCTGAGAACTCTAACTCGAACCCACGTGCTACTGCTGCCTACGACGATCAGTGGCAGAAGAAGTACAATTTCAACGGTAGCTTCTATTTGGAGTGGAAACCTATCAAACAGTTGACTTTGAAGACTACTAACGCTGCAGAAATCAGTTCAACTGAGAGCCGCCGTTATTGGTCAAACGAAGCTCATAACTATGCTGCCGGATATCCGAAACTGCAGACCATTCAGGCTCAGTATCGTAACTTGACAACTTCTAACACCATTACATATCAGGATACTTTCTTCGATAAGCACAATCTGCGTGTATTGGGTGGCCAGGAAGCTAACAAATATCATTATTGGATGGTTTGGGAGATGTCTGACGGCTTGAACCCACAGATTCCTTACCACGTATCAGGTATTGCTGATGACATGCAGGTAGAGGACTACCAGATGACCCGCACCATGATGTCCTGGTTCGGAATCCTGGATTATAACTATGACAACCGCTACTACTTCCAGGCCAGTATTCGTGCCGATGGTAGCTCGCTCTTCGGACAGGATTCTCAGTGGGGTACATTCTGGGCACTTGGTGCATCATGGAACATCCACAATGAGAAATTCTTGCAGAACCTGAACTGGATCAATACTTTGAAACTGCGCGCCAGCTATGGTGTCAATGGTAATAATAATATTGCCGTTTATCAGCAGTACGGTACCTACACCTCTACAGCTTACAATGGTGCTACTGGTCTTCGTCCTTCTACTCCCGCCAACCCCAAATTGTCATGGGAGAAGAACTATACATGGAACATCGGTCTTGACTTCCGTTTCCTGAAGATTCTCTCTGGTAGCTTTGATGTCTACAGCCGTAAGACAACCGATATGTTGCTTGACAAGTCACTGTCGTACACCTCTGGTTTCGCAAGTGCTACAACAAACATCGGTTCAATGCGCAACTCAGGTGTTGAGTTCCAGCTCGATGCACAAATCATTGACAAGAAAGACTGGAAGTGGAGCGTTGGTTTCAATATCGCACACAACAAGACAGAGATTCTGGAACTTGCTGGTGATGAGATGATGGCTTACTCTGAAGACTCACGTCTGCGCCACATTGTTGGTGAGAGCCTGTTTACCTTCTGGCTGAAAGACTATGCTGGTGTGAACCCCGTCAATGGTGAGGCTTTGTGGCGCACCGAGGATGGCGAGTTGACTAACGACTTTAATGCTGCAGCCTATGTCAAGAGTGGCAGCCCAGAACCAACCTATACCGGTGGTATCAATACCAACATTTCTTGGAAAGACTTGACTCTGAGTGTAGTTGGTGAGTTCAAGGGTGGTAATAAGGTGCTCATTATCGAGAACCGTTACCTGCAGTCTGACGGTAACCAGATGTCAATAAACCAAGCCAAGAGTGCTTTGAATTACTGGAAGAAACCGGGTGATACAGGTTGTAACCCCAAGCCTATCGCTGGTAATGCAACTAACTCTTATAGCTTCTCTTCAAATCGCTATATTGAGAAGGGTGACTATTTCCGTATCAAGGATATTACGCTGTCATACAGTGTGCCTCGTACATTGATTGGCAAGATTGGCCTCCAGACCGTTAAGGTATATGGAAGTGCTTTGAACCTCTATACTTTCCACGACGTGAACTTCTGGGATCCTGAGCGCGGTACTGATGGTATGGGTTATGGTATCTATCCTGTATCAAAGACATTCGTACTTGGTCTTGACGTTACGTTCTAATCATCATTTACATTTTTAAAGAAGAAATAAGCAATATGAAAAAGATATTATTTGGACTTGCACTGACACTTGTGGCTGGAGTATTTTCTTCCTGCAGCAAGTTCTTGGAGGAAGAGCCCAAGATGAAGCAGAGTAATGAGATTACCTTTGCTACTTACGATGGTCTTGATCAGGCTACGCTTGGACTTTATTCGATGATGCAGAGTGCTTCATGGTATGACGGTCAGTTCATCCTGCAGTCAGAGTTGCGTGCCGGCAATGCCAAGAACCCTCTTTCTATTCCTGGCTCTGGCCGCTATCGCAATGATACGCAGTGGAACTATAGTGAGAGCAGTACCAGTAGCTGCTGGGCATACGCTTACTACACGATTGCACGCTGCTGTAACGTGATTACAAACCTGGAGGGTAAAGAGTTCCAAGGACATACCCAACAGGATTTGGATAATCTGAAGGCTGAGGCATTGTTTATGCGTGCCCTCTGTCACTTCGATGCTGTCATCACTTACGCTCAGCCCTATACACAGGCTGGTAGAGATGCCATCGGTGTTCCCGTTATCACGAAGACTGAGATTGGTCAGCCCAAACGTAACACAATCGGTGAGGTTTACGATCAGATTCTGAAGGACCTGACCGAGGCTGAGAAAATTATGGCTGACAACTATGCCCGTGCTGACATCAGCGACAAGACTGCTGCTGCCACCAAGACTGCTATCCAGGCTCTCCTGTCTCGCGTTTACCTTTATATGGGCGAGTGGCAGAAGTCTGCTGACTATGCTACCGCGGTTATCAATAGCGGTAAGTATTCACTGCTCAGTGGCGATGCTTATGTCGATATGTATTCTGCACAGACTGCTCCTGCTGGAGGTGAGATTATCTTCCAGCTGTTTGGCAGCAATAAGAACGAGTATTGGGATGAGTCAGGTTGGACTCACCTGCCTTACATCACAAGTTGGGGCAATGGTAACGATGGCTCTGGCGACGTTTGTGCTACCTTGGATTTGGTAAAGATGTATGAGGAAGGCGATATCCGTCTGAATTTCTTTGAGAAGAACGAGAACGACTACCTCATCACCAAGTACAAGGGTAAGGAGGGTGGTGTTCCCCGTTGGACCAATGTACCTATTCTGCGTCTCTCTGAGATGTATCTGAATCGTGCAGAGGCTATTTCAAACGGTGCTTCTATTCCAGGTGTCAGCGCACGTGGTGATTTGGAGGCTATTGCCAACAAGCGTGGTGCTACTGTTCCCGCCCAGTTCAACACATTCGACGAGCGTCGTAAGGAGCTGATGTTCGAAGGACATATTGTCTATGACTATGCTCGTACAGGCAAGGATCTCGTCCGTACTGACTTCGATGGCTCAGTTAATAAGGACATCAAGGCTGGTGACTACAAGTGGGCTATGCCTATTCCTAAGCATGAGAGGGATGCTAACCCCAACTGTGAACAAAACATTGGCTATTAAGAGAATTGATAATCAGAAAAATTGAAAATATACAATTATGAAGATATTTAAATTATCATACGGACTGATTGCTGCTGCTGGTTTGATGCTGGCTTCATGTGTCAAGAACGAGTTGCCTTCGTTCAGTGACGGTGATGCTTTCGTAGCTATTCAGACAAGTTCAGCATCTGTAGCTGAAAATGCAGGAAAGGCTATTGAGATTCCTGTTATGTTGACTTCTTTGAGTGGTATTTCTGGTTCAGTAGACTTTGTCATTGAGCCTGATTCTGTAAAAGGTGCTGTTGAGGGCGTTAATTACAAATTGGGTAATGCATCAAAGACTCTGACCTTTACCAAGGATGCTCCTTCTCAGAGCATTATCATTGAACCTATCGATAATAATACTTTTGGAGGTGACGTTAAGTTTACTATTAAACTGTCGAATGCCCAGGGCGCATCTCTTGGTGCTAGCAAGTCATGTGTTGTTACTATTGAGGACGACGAGCATCCGCTCTCATTCATCCTCGGTACTATGACTGCTGTTGGTCCTTCTTATTTCAATGGAGAAGAGGAATGGCAGGTTACCTTCGGTAAGGACGACACCGATTTGAATAAGGTTTGGATTACCAACTTAGTAAATGGTGGTTCAAGTGCTTCGTCACCAGTTTATGGTGTTGTTAATGAAGACCATACTGAAATTCACATCCCAGTTGGTCAGGAGATTGCAGTCAGCTCTTCTTACCCACATATCCTGCTGGAAGGCTTCTATGGTGAAGAAGGTGAAGAAGATATTCCTACCGGTGGTTACATTACTGGTCTCATCGATGAAAATGGAACAATCACAATCCAAGACTGGTTCGGTTCTCATGTTTACACTGATGATGCTGGCACAAGTGGCGGATGGTATAACATTTTCCAGGCTGGTGTCGTTTTGAAGAAATAGTTTAAACCATTATCAAACTAAAGAATTATGAAGAAACTTATATATAGTTTAGCATTGGTAGTCCTTGCCCTTACGAGCTGTAACAAATGGGACGATGCCACCACTGAGAACTATGGCGTAGGTCCTGAGGTTGCTGTTTCTATAGCTTCCGCCATGCCTACTGACTCAGCTTTCACTATCCAGATCACTCCAGCTGCAGGGGCTACATACTATGCTTATGCTATTAGCACAGCTCCTGTATCAGTTGATTCTGCAACTCTGATTAAGGGTGGATATGGTAACACCGTATTGAAAGTTAGCGCCCAGCCTGATACGACTATCAATGTCAAGACTGCTGAGCCTAACACCACTTACTATGTGTATGCTTCGGCTTGTAATGAGAAGGGTATTGTTGGTAAGGTGGCTTCAGCCAGCATTAAGACCAGTGATACTGGTGCTCCAACACCAACAGCTGCTCAGGCATCTGCTGCTAACAAGGCTTATCTTGTACAGTTCAACCAGAATATTTTCAGGGGTGAAGGTAAGGTAACTGCCGTATTCTACAAGGAGTATGATTTCGAGAACCCTGTACAGTCAGAGAACGTTGACGTCCAGATTAGTGGCAAAGTGACTCAGCTTACTGCTACTGATGCTCCTGCTGGTGCTTATGTGCTCTTCTCTTGGGAGGCCGGTGCCTTTGTAGATGCAGTTGGCAACGCTTGTGGCTCATTTATATCAAGTGTTAATCCTGAGGCTCAGACCGTTGAAGATATTTTCCAAGGCTTTTGGATTCATGTTCCTCAAACTACTTGGGCTATCACTGACAGCCAGTTTACTTCTCCTGCGATTGGAAGTACCTTCCTGAAATGGAAAGAATTTGAGGGTGTTATTGAGTTCGCAGAGAAAGTTTATGTTATTGAGGATGATGTTAAGGATGGTGACTTTGTTGTTACCTATACTGGCAATAGTCGCTCTGCCAGCTATAAGTTGCCAAAGGCAAAGATTAACTTCGGTGTTGCTGATGATTTCTCAACTAAGAAGGTAACCTTCATGTTGCCCGAAGCAACTCAGCCAGGTGACATTGTCTCTGTTGCAATCGCTGAGGGTGTCTTCAAGGATGCATTTGGTAACGGTAATGCAGCTTATAATTCTGATAAAGTTTACTGGGAACAGGGCTTTGTCATGACTAAGGAAATGGCTGCAGGTACTTTCAATTGCAATATTACTTACAACGATGAGGCTATCGACCTTGGTCCTTTCAACATTGAATTGGCCCCAAGCGATGCTAATCCTAATGGCCTATTGATTAAAGACTTCTATCTTGAGGGCTCTCAATTGCAAGGACACTATGACTTGGATGAGTGCAAAATTTACATAGAAGATGGTCAGCTTGTTGGAATGTATACCAATAGTAAGGGTACTACGTATGGTTTGGTATTCTATAATGCAGAAAACGAGACTGAAGAGGAAGTACCTGTTCCATTTACTGTTAAGGCAGATGGTACTATGGAAGCTGACGTAGTATGGGGTATATATGCCTATACCGAGGACTTCTCAAGTGGCCTTGGATGGTTTGAGATTGCTCATACTACTAAGTTTACTCCGATTAAGGCTGCTGCCGCTGCCAAGAGAGCTGCAAAGAAGACTGCAAAGACTATTCGTGTGAAAAGTAAACTGAATAAGAAGTTTAGCAAGTAATTATCTCTAATATTAATCCTCTTTTTCTTCATGCACTCCCTCTTCGGGAGGCATGGGGAGGAAGAGGATTATTGGCTTAAAATACAAAAGTATTAATAATAATGATGAAAAAGACTATTGCTTTCTTGATTCTAATGGCCTTGACTATAGGTGTTGAAGCCAAGGAAGTCAACCTGCAAACTGCAGCCACAAAAGCTGTCCAGCTGATGGAAAGTCGTATTGACGGTTTCAATGCTACTGTGGCATCGGTAACTCCTGTGGAGTACGAAGGCCGGCGCGCCTACTATGTGGTACAGTTTGTACCGCAGGGTTGGGCACTTATTTCAGCAGACGACACATCAGCACCACTTATTGGTTATTCACCAACAGGTGATTATCCTTTCGAGAATATGCCGGATAATATGAAGGGACATTTGGATGGTTTATGCAAGAACATTATAGATAATTTAGCAGAAGTGCAACCACATACAGGCTGGAAGACTGTAGATGGTCGCTCGCAAAAAGTACAAAGACGAGCCAGTTCTGATAAAGTGGCACCTCTGATTACTGTTAATTGGAACCAAAATGGTTCCTATTGGAAATACTGTCCAGCAACAACAAGCGGACAGCATGCTTATGTTGGCTGTGTGGCAGTAGGTATGGCTCAGGCTATGAGCGTAGCCCAGTGGCCGGATCATGCCACAGGAAAGAAAGAGTATGACCATAAAACCTTTGGATGGCTGTCGGTGAACTATGATGAGGAGCCTGCATACAATTGGGCAGATATCCTCTCTGGAGCCAACAATAAAGACGATGTAGCTCGTTTACTCTGGCACTGCGGTATGAGTGTGACAATGGACTACGGACTGGATGGCTCAGGTGCCCATACTTCTACTGTTGCCAATGCCTTGAAGACTTATTTCAAGTATCCTCAATCTGTCATTTACTATAATCGTGCAAGCTATGAGGCAGCAGGAGGTGACTGGCAGGAACTCTTGGTAAGAGAATTGCAGGAGGGACGTGCTGTCGTCTATGCCGGAAATGATCCTGTGAAGAGTTACGGCCATTGTTTCAACCTCGATGGCTGGGATGGTTCTTTCTTCCATCTTAACTGGGGATGGGGTGGCCATGGTAACGCCTATTTCGGACTTGATGGTCTGAAGGATGCTGCTATGGATATGAATTATACAGCGGGACATGAAGCCGTTATTGGTGTGCGTGCTCCGTCGCAATATCCTATGGATATTATCCTGTCGTCAACTAAGGTTGCTGCTACAGCTCCTGTAGGCACTGTAGTTGCTGACGTAATCGTGGAGAGTGAGGCTACCAATCCCACTTACTCGTTTACGCTGAAAGGTCCTGTAAATCCCATCACCCATAAGGCAACTACACCTCCTTTTGAGGTCAAGAACATGCAATTGGTGACAACCAAGGACTTGTCGGACAAAGCGGGTAAGACGCAGACGTTCTCTATTACTGCAAAGAATAATGAGAACGGTCATGAACTGACACGCGATTTCACCATCAGTGTTGTCAGTTCGTCAGGTATTGTCAGCATTACGGCTGCTGATGCCGCTGAGACTTCTTTCTATACGGTTGACGGTCGTCAGTTGCAAACTCCACAGAAGGGTCTAAACATTGTTCGTCAGCGTTCTAACGACGGTTCAGTGACTGCACGTAAGGTAATGGTTAAGTAATAATATCAGATATGAGAAAGATAATTGTCTTACTATTGTTGGTCACTACTGCACTGACAGTCAGCGCACAGAAGTATAGTCCCAATACCAAGTGGCCTTATGTCTATGAGAACTTCACAGAAGGTACCATCTTCTTTGATGGAAACAAGAAAACTAAGGCTCAGCTTAATATTCACCTGTTGGGTAATGTATTGCATTACCTAACGGATGATGGGCGTATATTTACTTCTAACGATAAGGATGTAATCCGTGTGGAGATAGGTCCTGATGCCTACATCTATAGCGACCATAAGTTGGTGCGTATCGTAGCTGTGGATAAGACGAATCTGCTTGTGGAATTGACCAAGGCCGACTTTGATGCCCTTTTCACTAGTACAGGTGCCTATGGTGCCAGTCTGAACTCTTCGTCATCACGCGACCTGTCATCACTTGACCTGGGGGGACTGGAGAACCCTGAACTCGGGCGTATGTTACAGGAAAAGAACGATGGTCGAGACATTCCTTTGAAGAAACAGTATTTGTTTATTCTTGGTGGCAAGCAAATAGAAGCCTCCAAAAAGAGTGTGGAGAGCGTGCTGAATGCTGATGGGCAGAAAGAGTGGAAGGACTTCCAAAAGCAGAACAAGATTAAGTGGAAGAATGAGGAGAGTCTCAGTCAGGTGCTCACCTTCATAACCAGCCACATGTAGGCCGATTCTGCCTCAGTTGATTATCTATAAATCGGGAAGCAATTCATTTGAATGCTTCCCGATTTACTTTTTATCGCTTCTGTTTGAAGAAATCTTGCATCAGTTGTCGGCACTCATCTTCAAGTACACCACCTGTGACGGTGCATTTGGGATGCAAGGCGTGGGGAGCATAATCCGAAAAGCCTCGTTTCTCATCGCGACAACCATAGACGATGCGGGGAATCTGACTCCACCCTAAGGCGCCTGCGCACATTGTACAGGGCTCTACCGTAACGTACAGGGTACAATCCGTGAGATATTTACCGCCTAATTCGTTGGCAGCCATCGTGATAGCTTGCATTTCGGCATGGGCTGTCACGTCGTGCAGGGTCTCTGTGAGGTTATGGGCACGGGCAATGATGCGGTCCTGGCATACGACGACGGCACCAATGGGAATCTCGCCTTCGTCGTAGGCAGCCTGTGCCTCTTGCAGTGCCTTGCGCATGTACTGATCGTCTTTGTTTTGTTGTTCCATGATGCAAAGATACGAAAAAATCAGGAATAAGGAATTAAGAATTAGGAATTATTTGTTATCTTTGCATCGTGGAATGGAAAATCATACATATCGACGAGACCGATTCTACGAACCATTGGCTGAAGGCTAAGGCTCGAGAGGCTGAAGCCTTAGGCTGCGAGGCTCAAACCCTAAGGATTCAGCCCCCGAACCCTAAGGCTTCAGAAAACATGGTTGTTTGGGCTGACTTTCAGACGTCAGGGCGTGGCTGTGGCACGAATACATGGGAGAGCGAAAGGGGCAAGAACCTGCTGTTCTCAATGCTTATCCATCCCATGGATATTGCCGCTAATGAACAATTCCGGATTACGGAGGCTGTCTCAGTGGCATTATGCCAGACGTTGCAGGCATATATAAATAATAAGGTGGAGATAAAATGGCCTAACGATATCTATGTGGGTGATAAAAAAATCTGTGGTATTCTGATAGAGAACCGGTTACAAGGTAATGTTATTAAGGAAAGCATCATTGGTATTGGATTGAATGTCAATCAAACGGCGTTCAAAAGCGATGCCCCCAATCCTGTTTCCATACGGCAGTTAACGGGTAAGGAAACTGACCTTGAGGAACTGTTGCAGGCTTTCCTTCGTGCTTTCGACGTCACCTACCACAGCAAAACAACTTGTTTTACCTACAAAAGTATGCTATATAGGAGAGGAAAGTATGCCTTCTACGAGGATAAAACAAGTTGTTTTACTGCAACGCTGACGGATGTTTTGCCCGATGGCAGGCTTTTGCTCGTGGATAAGGAAGGTCAGGAACGACTTTACGCATTTAAGGAAGTAAGTTTTATCATATAATAATTAGAGATTATGGCAAGATTTAAAAGAATTCTACTGAAGCTCTCGGGCGAGAGTCTGATGGGTAAGCAGGGTTACGGTATCGACCCTGAGCGACTGAGCGACTATGCGCGCCAGATTAAGGAAGTAAGTGAGATGGGCGTACAGATAGGCATTGTCATCGGAGGTGGTAACATCTTCCGAGGACTGAGTGGAAGCCAGAAGGGGTTCGACCGCGTGAAGGGCGACCAGATGGGTATGTGTGCTACGGTGATCAACTCGCTGGCACTCAGCTCAGCATTGGGTGCAGTAGGTGTGAAGAACAAGGTGCTGACAGCTATCCGTATGGAGCCCATCGGCGAGTTCTATACCAAGTGGAAGGCCATTGAGGCTATGGAGGCTGGCTATGTCTGCATCTTCTCGGCTGGCACGGGTTCACCTTACTTTACGACAGACACGGGTTCCAGCCTGCGTGGCATCGAGATTGAGGCTGACGTGATGCTGAAGGGCACGCGTGTGGATGGCGTCTATACCGCTGACCCCGAAAAGGATCCGACGGCTACGAAGTTTGATGCAATTACTTATAAAGAGGTACTCGCGCGAGGTTTGAAGGTGATGGACCTGACTGCTATCTGTATGTGTCAGGACAATAACCTGCCCATCTACGTGTTCAATATGGACGTCGTAGGTAACCTGAAGAAAGTGATGGATGGTGAGGAAATTGGCACTTTAGTGCACAATTGAACGCTGAAAGTTGAAAGTTAAGCTTCCTCGAACTCTACGTATTCGCCATCGGAGTCGTCGAAAATCTTCTTGTTTTCGCGCTCTTGATGGCGATTATCTATAATGGTCTCGCCAGTGGCTGTCTGAGTGCGACGGGCCTCGGGCTGGTAGTCTTCTTCTCTTTGGTCTGAATAGGTGTTCTGGGATGAATGGGCATTTGGGGCACTATGTGACTGCTGACGTTGGCTATACTGCTGACGTTGGCGTCCCGTCTCAGTACGTCGTTGCTGTTCTTGTTGCTCGGCAGCCTGTTGGACAGCTTTCTTGGCTTTTTGTATCGTACTGTAGATGCGACCTCCTATCAGGATGCCGATGAATACGAGAACGAAGAAAATAAATAGCACAAAACCTAGTATTCCTTTTAACATAGTCTTTATATGATTAGTAGTTAGTAATTGGTACTTTCTAATAGAATTTATCGTGAATCACAGATAGGATGACGTACCAGGCAATGATAGCTGCCAGTCCGCTTACGCCTAACAATAATAGCAGGGGAATGCAGGTAATCAGGAAGATGTATTTCACTTCGTTGCCTTTCCATCCCCACGTTTTGAATTTGAGGGCAAACATAGGTATCTCACTTACCAACAGGTATGAACTGATTAGTATGCCTGCCAGCATAATGTACATGACATAGGGTAGGGTGGCAATACGGTCGCCCAATCCTACGATAAGTGCTCCCCAGAATAGGGCATTGGCAGGTGTCGGCAGACCGATAAACCCTAAGACCTGTCGTTCGTCAAGGTTGAATTTGGCCAGTCGCAGTGCCGAGAAGGCTGCCATGATGAAAGCCAAGAAGGGCAGAAACGGCAGATGGATATGGAAGGAACAGAGGAAGCTGAACACAATGGCCGATGGTGCAAAGCCAAAAGTGATGTCGTCAGCCAATGAGTCGAGCTCCTTGCCAATAGGGGAAGATACGTGCAGCAGACGTGCCGACATACCGTCGAAGAAATCGAATACGGCACCGATGACGATAAACAGCAGTGCCATGCTATAGTCTGCCTGAAATGCATAATAAGTGGCTATGCAGCCCGAAATCAGATTCAGACAAGTTATCGTATTGGGGATATGCTTCTTCATATTGAACGTTGAACATTGAACGTTGAACATTGAACGCTGTTACGCCAATTTGGCAATGACTGTTTGGTCGCCAGTTGTAGGCTGGTTCATTGTGACACAGGCACGAGCAGTCATCGGCAGATACACGTCTACGCGCGAACCTAATTTAATAAAGCCTAAGTGCTCGTCGATATAGCACTCCTCATCCTCCTTGGCATAAGTGACGATACGACGCGCTACAGCACCGGCAATCTGGCGTACCAGAATGTCCTGACCGTCAGGCGTCTCAATCATGATGTCGGCATGCTCGTTCTCTTCGCTGGCCTTGGGTAGCCAAGCCTTATGGTAGTTACCATTAAAATGCTTGACAAACTTCACCTTGCCATCGACGGGGAACCAGTTAGCATGTACATTCAGCGGACTCATAAAGATACTGATCATGAGGCGCTTGTCGTGGAAATACACGTGCTCGTCAACTTCTTCCACCACTACAATCTTACCATCGGCAGGTGCTACCACCAAATGTTCCGTATCACCATTGAAATAGCGGATAGGACAACGGTAGAAGTTGAGCATTGACAGCCAGATGAAGGCTCCAATACCACAGGTGACAGGCATCACAATGTGACGGGCAATAGGATGAATAGTACCGAGGGCAAACCATAGAACCAAATTGATGGTAAGTATGGTGAGTCCGCTATACCACAACTCGCCTGTGCCTTCACGATGTATTCTAATTTTCTTGAGTTTCTTTATTCTTTGTATCTTTTCTCCCATGAGTCAGTAGCAGAATATGTTTGCTTTCAAAATGCAAAGGTACAAAAAAAAGTGAAAAGTGAAAAGTTAAAAGTGAAGAATTTTGGAATTGGCCTTAATAATTATGAATTTTTTTGGTTATTTCGGCTTTTCGTAGTATCTTTACACCTCAAAAACGATAAGAAGACACATCTTTATGGAAGATTTCATACATTTGCATGTACACACATATTACTCTATATTAGATGGCCAATCTAGCATCAAACGACTTGTAGACAAGGCCATCGGCAATGGTATGCGAGGCATGGCTATTACCGATCATGGCGATATGTTTGGCATCAAGGAATTTCACGACTATGTGGGCGGCATCAATAAGGGACGTAAGAAGGAAGGCTTGGAACCCTTCAAACCCATCTTTGGTTGTGAGATGTATGTGTCGCGCTATGGTTCGAAACTGCTGAAGGACGACAAGAAACACCAGGGTGGTTATCACCTCATTGTGCTTGCCAAGAATTATCAAGGATATAAGAATCTGATTAAGTTGGTAAGTCGTTCGTGGGTGGACGGCTTTTATATGCGTCCACGAACCGATCGTGAGGACTTGGAAAAATACCACGAAGGTCTGATAGTCTGCTCAGCCTGTATTGCCGGCGAGGTGCCTAAGAAGATTCTGAATGGTGACATTGCCGGTGCCCGCGAGGCCATCGAGTGGCACAAGCGCGTATTTGGAGACGACTACTATCTGGAGTTGCAGCGCCATCAGGTCAAAGACCCCACCATCCGTGCCAATCGCGAGACCTATCCCATGCAGGAACAGGCCAACAAAGTGCTTATTGAACTGGCTCGTGAGTATGGCATCAAACTGGTGTGTACCAACGATGCCCACTTCGTGGATCAGGAGAATGCTGAGGCCCACGACCACCTGCTGTGTCTGGCCACGTCGAAGGATTTGGACGACCCCACACGTATGCTCTATTCCAAGCAGGAGTGGTTCAAGACCCGCGAAGAGATGAACGACGTGTTCAGCGATGTGCCTGAAGCGCTGTCGAATACCCTTGAAATATTAGATAAGGTAGAGATATACAGTATCGACCACGATCCCATCATGCCCTTTTTCCCCATTCCTGAGGAATTCGGTACTGAGGAACAGTGGCGCCAGAAGTTTACCGAGGACGACCTGTTCAAGGAGTTTACCAGCGACGAGAATGGCGAGAACCAGTTGCCGCAGGAGGAAGGCGAGAAGAAAATCAAGAAGTTAGGTGGTTACGACAAGCTGTACCGCATCAAATTCGAGGCCGACTATTTGGCCAAACTGGCCTACGAAGGTGCAGCGCGGCGCTATGGCACGCCATTGCCTCAGGAGGTTGACGACCGTGTGCGCTTCGAACTGCATATCATGAAGACGATGGGTTTCCCTGGCTACTTCCTCATTGTGCAGGACTTCATCAATAGCGCCCGTGACGAGTTAGGCGTGATGGTCGGTCCTGGACGTGGATCTGCTGCAGGTTCTGTGGTGGCTTACTGTCTGGGTATCACGAAGATAGACCCGCTGAAATACGACTTGCTGTTCGAACGTTTCCTGAACCCTGACCGTATCTCGCTGCCTGATATCGATACCGACTTCGACGACGATGGACGCGGTAAGGTCTTGAAGTGGGTAGAGGATAAGTATGGGCACGAGAATTGTGCGCATATCATCACCTATGCGACGATGGCCACTAAGAACTCCATCAAGGATGTGGCACGTGTGGAGAAGGTGCCGTTGAGCATTGTCAATGCCTTGTGCAAGGCCATTCCTGACCGTTTGCCAGATGGTATGAAGATGAATCTGCCTAACGCGATCAAGTGTACACCTGAGTTACGGGATGCTGAGGCCAGCACAGACCCGGCCCTGCGCAACTCTATCAAGTATGCCAAGATGCTGGAGGGTACCGTTCGTGGTACGGGTATTCACGCCTGTGGCTTCATTATCTGCCGTGACCCGATTAGTGACTGGGTGCCCGTTTCGACAGCTGACGACCCTGATTTCAAGGATACGAAGACAAACTGTACACAGTACGATGGTCACGTCATCGAGTCGACGGGCTTGATTAAGATGGACTTCCTTGGACTGAAGACGCTGTCTGAGATGAAAGAGGCCTGTGCAGTCATCAAACAGACGCGAGGCATCGATATTGACTTGGACACCATTCCCATCGACGACCCCAAGACCTTTGAACTCTATCAGCAGGGGCGCACCATCGGTACGTTCCAGTTTGAGTCGGCTGGTATGCAGAAATACCTGCGCGAACTACATCCTACCGTGTTCGAAGACCTCATCGCCATGAATGCCCTCTATCGTCCGGGGCCTATGGATTACATTCCTTCGTTTATCGCCCGTAAGAACGGCAAGGAGGAGATCAAGTATGATATTCCCTGTATGGAGAAATACTTGAAGGATACCTATGGCATTACCGTCTATCAGGAGCAGGTGATGTTGCTGTCGCGTCAGTTGGCTGACTTTACCCGTGGTGAGAGTGACGCCTTGCGTAAGGCCATGGGTAAGAAGAAAAAGGATATCGTCGATGCCATGAAGCCTAAGTTCGTTGAAGGCGGTAAGAAGAATGGCCATGACCCGAAGATACTGGAAAAGATTTGGGCTGACTGGGAGAAGTTCGCATCCTACGCCTTCAACAAGTCGCATGCAGCATGTTATTCGTGGGTGGCCTATCAGACAGCTTACCTGAAAGCTAACTATCCAGCCGAGTTCATGGCTGCTATCATGTCGAGACGTCGCGACCAGATTACGGAAATCACCAAGTTGATGGACGAATGTAAGCAGATGGGAATCGATACGTTGGGTCCTGATGTCAATGAGTCGTACCAGAAGTTTGGTGTCAACAAGAAGGGTGAGATACGCTTCGGATTGGCTGCCATCAAGGGCATGGGCGATGGTGTGGCACAAGCCATTATCGACGAACGCGAGAAGAATGGCCCCTATAAGGATATGTTCGATTTCGTAGAGCGCATCAATTTCGCTCAGGTCAATCGCAAGGCCTTTGAAGCTTTGGCCCTCAGCGGTGGCTTCGACTCGTTTGGTATCCGTCGTGAGGACTTCTTTGCCCAGAATGCCAAGGGAGAGTCGTTTATTGATATCGTTATGCGTTATGGCCAGAACTATCAGACCGAGAAGCAGGAAGCTCGCTTCTCGCTGTTTGGCGATGGCGACATCGATATACAGCGTCCTGCAGTTCCCAAGACGGATGATCGCTGGAGCGACATTGAACGTCTGAATAAGGAGCGCGAACTGGTGGGCATCTACCTCTCTGCTCATCCGCTTGACGAGTATAAGATAGTGCTCGACAACCTTTGTAACACGCGTTGTCAGGAACTGGCCGACGTCACTAAGCTGACTGATCGTGAGGATGTTATCTTGGGTGGCATCGTGACCAACGTGCGTACAGGTTTTACCAAGAACGGTAAACCTTATGGCATCGTGACCCTTGAAGACTTTGAGGGCTCTGGCGAACTGGCGTTGTTTGGCGAGGACTGGGGCGACAAGTCGGGCTTCTTTACCATTGGTGCTTCTGTCTATGTCACAGGCAAGATAAAACCGCGTTTCAGCTATAATGCCGATGGTCCCAAGGACCTTAAGATTACTGGTGTGGAGTTCCTGCAGACGGTGAAAGACAAGGCAATCGACCGTATCACCATTTCAATGTCGGCTGATATGCTCGACGACCAGATCGTGGCCGAATTGGCTGAGCTGATAGCTGAGAATTCAGGCAATACCAGTCTGTTTGTGCAGTTGCACGACTCTACGGGTAAGAAGCATGTGCTGTTGCGTAGCACCACGAAGAATATCGACGTGAAGAGCTGTCTGATACACTTTATTGAGCAGACACCAGCATTGGACTATAAGATAAATTAGTATTCATCCTAAAAATAAAAAGATTATGGAAGTAACAATCACAAGTGAGAATTTCGAGAGCCTGAAGAATGGCGCACAGCCATTAGTTGTTGATTTCTGGGCAACATGGTGTGGCCCTTGCCGTATGGTAGGCCCAGTGATTTCTGAACTTGCTCAGGAGTACGATGGTCGTATTGTTGTTGGCAAGTGCGACGTTGAGGAAAATGAGGACCTGGCTATGGAGTTTGGTATCCGCAACATCCCCACCATCCTCTTCATTAAAGGTGGCCAGGTAGTTGACAAGATGGTTGGTGCTCAGGCCAAGGCCCGTATCCAGGAGAAGTTCGACGCCCTGCTGTAAAATTAGCTATAGCTAAAAGCTGACTATCCTGCTACCGTCTTCCTGCTCGTCGATGCTGACACGTACAGCATCGTCGGGCAGGATTTCTTCTATAAGCTCGGGCCACTCGATAAAGCAGAGTGCACCACTATAGAAGTAGTCCTCATACCCCATATCGTACACCTCCTCCAGCTTCTTGATACGGTAAAAGTCGAAGTGGTAGATACGTTGAACGTTGAACGTTGAACGTTGAACGTTTTCCAAACCGTACTCGTTGATGATGGCGAAGGTGGGCGATGTGATGACATCCTCGACGCCCAATTCTTCGCAGATGGCTTTGACGAAAGTTGTCTTGCCTGCTCCCATCTTGCCGTAGAAGGCAAATACACGATGGTCGCCAATATGCCCGATAAATTCGCGAGCCGCCTCGCGAATATGTTCTATGTCTATAATACGTATTTCCATTTCTTCATTTCTCATTTGGAGACTATCTTTTCTTTCCTTTTAATGTTATAATCGGTATCAGCATTTCTTCCATCGAGATGCCTCCATGCTGGAACGTGTTACGATAGTAGCTGACGTAGTAGTTGTAGTTGTTAGGGTAGGCGAAGAAGTCGTCGCCTGTAGCAAACACGTAGCTGGTCGATATGTTGGGCGCCGGCAGCATGGCCTTGCGAGGTTCCTTGATGACAAAGAGGTCTTTAGAGTCGTAAGCCAGATTCTTGCCCAACTTATAGCGCAGGTTGGTGTTGGTATTGCGGTCGCCTACAATCTTCACGGGATTGTTGGCACGTATCGATCCATGATCGGTGGTGATGATGACGCGATAGTCTGTCTGTGATAATTGGCGGAACAGGTCGGCAATGACAGAATGGCGGAACCACGACAGCGTGATGCTTCGATAGGCACTCTCGTTGTTGGCCAACTCGCGCACCATCTTCGACTCCGTACGGGCATGACTGAGCATATCGATGAAGTTGAACACCACCACGTTCAGGTCGTTCTTGCTCAACGTATTCATCTGCTGCATGAATCGGTCGGCCTCCTGCGACGTATTGATTTTATGGTACGAGAACGTGTTCTTCCTGCGATAGCGCTCCAGCTGTGTCTGTATCAGCGGTTCCTCGTTCAGGTTCTTGCCTTCCTCCTCGTCTTCGTCAACCCAAAGGTCAGGAAACATCTTGGCAATTTGGTCGGGCATCAGACCAGAGAAGATGGCGTTTCGCGCATATTGTGTGGCAGTAGGCAGGATGCTGCAATACAAGTCTTCGTCAATAACGAAGTCTGCTGCCAGCTCTTGTTCCAGTACTTTCCACTGGTCATAACGGAAATTGTCGAGCACCACGAGGAATACCTTTTCGCCCTCGTTGAGCAATGGGAATACTTTGTTCTTGAATATCTCGTTCGACATCAGGGGATGGGGGCTGCCCTGCACCCAGTCCAGATAGTTCTTCTTGATGTATTTGGCAAAGCCTCGATTGGCTTCCTGTTTCTGCATTTCCAGCATCTCCGTCATCTGCGAATCTGTCTGGCTCAGTTCCAGTTCCCAGCGCACCAGTTTTCGATAGATGTCGGCCCAGTCCTGCCAACTGCTGCAGTCCATAATCTGCATTGATAGCTGTTGGAACTGTTGCTGATAGTTGGTCTGTACCGTCTCTGTCACGATTTCGCGACGATGGATGTTCTTCTTCAGCGTCAGCAGTATCTGGTTGGGGTTGACGGGTTTGATGAGGTAGTCGGCTATCTGTTGTCCGATGGCCTGATTCATGATGTCCTCTTCTTCGCTCTTGGTGACCATTACCACAGGGGTCTGTGGCGACAGCTCTTTGATGCGCTGCAGCGTCTCCAGTCCTGAGAGTCCAGGCATCATCTCGTCGAGCAGCACCAAGTCGAAGGTACGGTTCTTGCACTCCTCAATGGCATCGGTTCCATTGGTCACCGTCACCACTTCGTAACCTTTCTTTTCCAGGAACAGCAGATGGGCGCGTAGCAGCTCCATCTCGTCGTCAGCCCAAAGTAATAAGCCGTTATTCATATTTATTTCGATATTTCGTTATTTCGATGTTTCGATGTTTCGATGTTTCGATGATTTACCAGAAGTCTTCGTCAAAGTCCGGGAAATTGTTCTGCTGCTGTACGGGCCCGTCGTTGAAGATCGGGTCGTCAGTCGGCTCTTGGCTTCTGGTATTTGGCTCTTGGCCTTTACCGTTATCTTCTTCTTCGTCGTCGTCCTCCTCCTGAATGATAACCTCTGGTTCTTCCAGTAGCGGACGCGTGGATATCTCGACTGGTTCTATCTGCTTTTCGAAGAACAACTCATAGTCGCGATAGCTGTACGATGTGCCTAACAGACGCAGGTTGTCCTCACTCACAATCAGATGGCGACAGGCTCGTAACAGCGTTGACAGCTGACCATCTACATTGTGCAACCCACGTGCATACTGGCGGGCTTCGTCGTAACTGAGGAATCCGCTAATCAGCATACGGCACAGTCCGTTGGCATCTTGATCCATCTCGATGTCGAAGTTACGCACCAAATAGTTCGAGAAGTTATGCTTCGCCATTTCGAACAACAATTGGTTCTGGTTCACAGAGTCGGGCTCGTAGGCCAGCAGGAATACATACTTTGTCTCGCGCTCAAAGCGTAGCGTATCGGAACGAGTCGAATCGCTGGCCATGTCAATGGTGCGTCGCGACCAGACATCACCCATGTCGAACTTACCGCCATGCAGGCGTCGGCCTTGTTGTACACCCTTGATAATCATTCCTGCCAACTCCGTGACCTCGCTCTGTGGATACTTGTCTACCACCTGTTGCATGCGTTCCGTACAGCCCTTGGCATCGCCTTGGTTCAACAAGGCCATACCTTCTACGAAGAGGAACTTCGGACGGTGTGCACCTAATGGGAATCTGCTTTCGGAGAGTTGCGCATTGGCATGAACCTCGTCGTAGCGATCACTCTTGAAAGCATCGTAGGTGGCAGCATATAACGAGTCTTCGATATGTACGCCAAAGCGTTGGTTCTCAGCGAAGTTCGGGTCGCTCAACAAGATGGTCCACTGACTCTCGGGATAGTCGCTCTGCAATTGCGCCAACGATGAGTCTGCCTTTTCCTGACGTTGTTGTCGTGAGTAAAGCAGGAAGAGGTGGTAAAGTGCTTCATCGTTATGCTCGTAGGTGGGGAATTGTGTCAACAGGCGATTGAGTGTCCTTTCGCTCAGCGTCAGGTTGTCGAGCTTATCCTTGAAAATGATGCCCGAATGGAACAATCCATCCTGAATCAGCACGTTGCTGGCCTCTATCTGCTCCTCGGTGAATGGAATCTGTGCCAGATAGTATTCGCGGTTGTGCGGGTCGTTAGCAAGACTGTCGGCTTCTGCGTTTGGCTTTTGGCCAGTGACGGAATCGTTGGCAACAGTACCGTTGGCAGCCAGGTTTTCTGCATTCTCCAAGCTATCCGTATTCTCCGTGGTTTGCGCTGTAGTGGCTACCACCGTCTTGTTCATGCGTTGCCAGTCATCGGCATTCTCACGCTTGCCCCATTGCTGTTCAAAGGTGCGCTTGCCTTGGTTCACACTCTGTGGATTATAGAAGTACCACAGTCCGTTACCGCCCGTCGTTGGCGTAGGTGTCGTCGTCTGTTGTTGGCGGTTGGTCTGATTGCGGTTACCTACTGCCGACTGTTTGGCCAACTCCTTCTCAGCCTCTGCCTCTTCTTGTGCACGTCGTTCCTCCTTTTCTTTCTTCTTCAGGTCGTCAATAATCTTGTCGATGACCTTCAGACGCTCTTCCTCACTCATCTTAGCCAGTCGTTGCAGGGAGTCCTGTAATTCAACGGCACTGGTGTGGGGCGCCAACTCATCGAGCACTTTTGAACGGTATGACAACAGGCTGTAGTCAGGACGGTCTTTATCCAACAGTCCGATGGCCTCGCCATAGCAGCGTTGCGCATCGGCATATTTTTCACGTTCCCAATAAATGTTACCCAAAGTAAGCAACAATACGCCTTTCTCGATGCCATTGCGTGTGCCCTTCTTCACACCTTGCTCGTAGGCTTCTATGGCTTGCAGGGTGTCCTTCTGTGCCATGTATATGTTACCAATGGCATAATACACTTGGTCCAAATAGTCTTTGTTGTTGTCCGACGCAGCCATACGTTTCAGGCGACTAATCATGCGCTTGGCATTACCCTCGGCCATCACTTCCGTCTGGGCTATGCGGGCATTGAACTCCATTTCGTAGGGCGGATTCAGTCGTGTCACGTGACGGAACGCCTTGTAGGCCTCCTCACGATTGCCCTGTCTGGCCTGCAACTGTCCCATCAAAAACCATTCGCGCGCCTTCTGTTTGCGTCGCTTCTCGTGCTTGATGACCTGACGTAAATAGGGTATGGCTTGGTCGTATTGCTCGCTACGCAGATAGTAGTCGGCCAGCGTGAAGTCCCAGTCCTTACGTGCCCTAAAGTGCATCGTGTCGCGACGTTGCTTTACGATGATGTCCTCGGCATCGTATATCCAGTCCAGTTCCACATAGCTCTTAGCCTGCCAGGCACGGGCTATACCCAAAATGGCAGGTTGTGTGGCATAGAGACGCGTCATGTACGAGAAAGTGGCAGCCGCTTCTTCGAACTCGCCTTGCTGGAATTGCGACTTACCCAATAGTAGCCAGGCGCGCCAGATGAAGGGGTTGTATTCTCTGCGCGAGAGCCATTC
The DNA here is from genome assembly GCA_946404405.1 of uncultured Prevotella sp. Taxonomy (GTDB): domain Bacteria; phylum Bacteroidota; class Bacteroidia; order Bacteroidales; family Bacteroidaceae; genus Prevotella. The sequence goes on along the minus strand of CAMJDL010000007.1, from coordinate 32,469 downwards.
GATGTCCTTCTGCGTCTTCCGTCGGCTTTTGTTCCACTCTGGTCGTGCCTTGATGCTATGTTGCTTGATGGCCTTCTCTGATTTCTCGATGGCACGTGAAAAGTTACTCTTGCCCAAATCGCGACTTTGTTTGTTGCCTACGGCATAGAGTGGAATCAGTTCCGTGTAGTTGTCCTTATTACCGTTTTCCTTCTCAATAGTACCGTCAATAAAGGCCTGCTGACCATTGAAATAGGTGTTGTAACGGGCGTTGAATGAGTGCCACCAACGGTTCTGCGCTGTGTTTTTCTTCGTTGAACAGGCGGTAAAGAGTAAAAAGGTAAAAAGGCAAAACAGCATGACGGCGGTCTTCCCTCTTCCGTCATCCTTCTGACATCTTCCCTCTTCCTTCTTCCTTCTTTCGCTTTCATCCTTCAGTTCCGCTAATTTGCATTCGCTCCTGCTGGTACACGACGCACAGTCACCTTCCTTCGTGACGATAGGCTCGTCCGTGCCACCTAATGAGAAGATGGCAGCCAAAGCACCAAGCACCACAAGCGATATGACGACTATCAGCAGGAACTCCATATTACAGCGGAAGCAAATTCTTCACTTTTCATTCTTCACTTTGAAGCCACAGGCTTTGATGTCTTCCCAGAACTGCGGATACGACTTCGTTACCACATGCGGATTGTTGATACGTAGTCCTTCGAAGTGCAGGGCTGCAGGCGCAAAAGCCAGTGCCATGCGGTGGTCTTCGTAGGTGTCGATGCCTGCATCCAGCGTTGCTTCGCAGAGTTCTCCGTCCCATATCAGTTCGCTGTCGTTGGCACTGCGAATCACGTAGCCCAACTTCCGCATCTCAGTTTTCATGGCCTCGATACGGTCGGTTTCCTTTATTTTAAGGGTCGAGAGCCCAGTGAAGTGGAAAGGAACGTTCAACAGCGCACAGCATACTACAAAGGTCTGTGCCAGGTCGGGTGAGTTTACGAAGTTATACTCAAGACGGGGCACACAGCGTCCGGAATGTTGCAAGGTTACCGTTGTGGGCACACCAGCCTTTTTGGTTTTGAAGGTTGTCTTGACCCCTAACAGACTAAATATGTAGCGCACCTGCGAGTCGCCTTGCTTCGAACCGTCCATCAGTCCCTCCAGCTTAATCTCGTCATCCCTGTTAGTGCTCAGCGCCATCATCTCGTACCAGTAGCTGGCAGCACTCCAGTCGTTCTCCGTCAGGTAAGTCCTGTCTTTGTAGGGCTGAGGCTTCACGACGATGGTGTCGTAGTCGCTCCATTCAGCATCAGCGCCAAATTCGCGCATCGTCCATAGCGTCAGGTCAATATACGGTCGTGAAATGACGTCACCCGTCATGTGCAGTGTCAGACCGTTCTTCAGACATGGGCCAATCAGCAACAGAGCCGAAATATATTGTGAACTGATGTTGCCAGCCACCTCTAATAGACCACCCTCCAACGTGCAGCCCTTGATGCGGAGTGGGGGAAAGCCCTCCTCGCCCGCATATTCTATCTGGGCTCCCAGACGTCGCAGAGCGTCTACCAATACGGCTATCGGACGGTGGCGCATGCGCTCCGTACCCGTCAGTACATGCTCTTCGCCTTCTTTCACAGCCAGAAAGGCTGTCATGAAACGCATGGCTGTACCGGCAGCCTTGATGTTAATCTCGTAGGGATTATTGTTCAGTGCCTCTACAATCACTTCCGTATCGTCGCAGTCCGACAGATTGCTGGGCAATGTGTGTCCTCCCGTTAGTGCATGAATCACCAGCACCCTGTTACTGATGCTTTTCGAAGCAGGCAGTTTAGCGGTGTGGCGCAGCACGTTTGGTGCTTTTATCTCGTATTGCATTATAATAATGTTTCTATTCTTATTTATAATAACTCGCGAAGGTACGAATTATTTTGTGAAATACCAAAGAAAATCGCACATTATAAAAGATTTCTGCAAAAAAGATGGCAAAAACAAAAAAACATCGCAATAAATTTGGCCAATTCAAAAAAACTCCGTACCTTTGCACCCGCTTTCGGGATTTAGCGCAGTTGGTAGCGCACACGTCTGGGGGGCGCGAGGTCGCTGGTTCGAGTCCAGTAATCCCGACTGAAAGAGAAAAGACTGAGAATCAACAGATTCTTGGTCTTTTTTTAATTAACGAATATCCATCGCTTGTGAACAGAAGAGACCATCAGATATTGGAGATTGCCCTGCCAGCTATCGTGACGAACATCACGGTGCCGCTGTTGGGACTCATCGATACTGCTATCGTAGGACACATGGGGTCGGCAGCTTATATTGGTGCCGTTGCCGTGGGTTCCATGATTTTTAATCTCGTTTACTGGCTGTTTGGCTTTCTGCGTATGGGCACCAGTGGCATGACGGCACAGGCTCGTGGACGCCGCGACTTCAGCGAAGTCACAGGATTGTTGGTGCGTTCGGGCTGGATATCGTTGTCCATTGCATTACTGATTATTGTGTTGCAATGGCCTGTCCGCGAGGGCATGCTGTGGTTTATCGGTCCTACTGCCGATGTGCGTCCTTTGGCTGTCACCTATTTTAATATTGTGGTATGGGGCGCACCAGCCATGTTGGGACTATATGCCTTGAGTGGCTGGTTCATCGGCATGCAGAACACCCGCATTCCCATGTTCGTCTCTATCATGCAGAACGTGGTCAACATCGTGGCTTCGCTGACATTTGTCTATGGGCTGGGTATGAAGGTCGAGGGCGTGGCTCTTGGTACCGTCGTGGCACAGTATGCTGGATTTCTGGTAGCAGTATGGTTCCTGTGGCGGTATTATCGCAGGATCGTGGGGACGGTTCTGATGATCCGACGTCGTAAGGCGACTGTGATCAGCAGAACCGTCCCCATGATTCGCTTTCTCCGCGTTAACCGCGACATCTTCCTCCGAACCCTCTGTCTGGTAGCTGTCAATCTCTACTTTACCTCTATGGGTGCCCGTCAGGGTGCTGAGATTCTGGCTGTCAACACGTTGTTAATGCAACTTTATCTGCTATTCTCTTATTTCCTCGATGGCTTCGCCTACGCTGGTGAGGCTTTGGGTGGCAAATATTGGGGTGCCAAAGATATGGTGGCCTACCGTGATGTGGTTCGCCGACTATTTGGATGGGGAGCCCTGATGACCATCCTTTTTACCGCTACCTATATTATCGGTGGTATGCCTTTCCTCCGTCTGCTCACCGACGAGCCACAGGTTGTCGAGGCTTCGCAAGCCTATGTCTGGTGGGCCTACCTGATACCCGCAGCTGGCGTGGCGGCCTTCATCTGGGACGGCCTGTTTATTGGCACCACCAAGACGCGAGGCATGCTCATCTCTTCAGCTATTGCCGCCCTCGTCTTCTTCGTCACAGCCACCATCACGATGAATCTGATGGGTAATCACGGCCTGTGGCTGTCCATGATTCTGTACCTGCTGACTCGCGGCATTATCCAGACCTTTGTTTCTTAATAAAGTTTAAAATATTGCCACGTTAGTTGTTTGTTTAGAAAATAAACACTATATTTGCAATGTCTTGTTTAAGATATAAACCTAATCCTTTATGAATACAACCGAGGAACTGGATATAATTACCCGAATGCGTGGTGAGGTCATGAACCGCAAGGACCTTACTGGCGAGAACCTGTTTTTGGCCTGGGGCTATCCTACTGCGTTAGTCCTGTTGTTGGAGTTTGCCGCCCTCATGATATGGAACGAAGATTGGTGCGCGTGGCTATGGGCGGGCATCCCCCTGATAGGCACGCCGCTGATGATATACTTCCTGAACGAGGACTATGAGCGCACCCACCACCGCACCCTTGACCAGAACGTCATTCTGATGATGTGGATATTCATTGGTTTCGCTTCGTGTGTCGGTGGGACAGCGATGGGCTTTGCTGGTGTGTTCCAATATTGCTTCTTTGCCTATCTCGGCCTGCTCTGTGGCATGGGCTGCTTTATGACGGGCATCATCCTGCATTTCCGTCCCAAGACCGTCTGCGGCATCATTGCCTCCCTGCTATCTGCCGTTCCCCTCTTCTTTCAGGGTGACCTGTGGCCTTTGCAGTTGCTCATCACCGCTGCCATCGTCACCATTGCCCTCATCATTCCTGGTCATCTGTTCCGTCAATACGTAAAACTACATAGATTATGAATCATTTCAAGTTCCAAGTCATCAATCCCCTGCTCCACAGCGAGCTGCGATTGAAAATTATGGTCGCCCTCGACTCGCTCGGGAGTGCCGACTTCATGTACCTCTGCCAGATTACCGACTCTACCCGCGGTAACCTTAGTACACAAATCACCACGCTGAAGGAAGCTGGCTACCTCGATGTATCGAAGACAGGCATAGGCCGCTTCTCGCGCACTACCTGCAGCATCACCAACAAGGGCAGCGACGCCCTGCGTGCCTACGAGGAAGGCCTCCGCACCATGTTTGCGCAGGAGGTGCCCGCACAAGACGAACAACAAGTGATAAACCAATAAAACATTACAAACTAATTTAAACTTTACAACTATGAAGAAAAAACTACTGAGATTCCTATGCACAGCACTTATGACTGTGATGTGCATGAGTGTGAATGCACAGAACAACTGCGGAACAGATGGCCATGAGGGTGATGTCACGTGGGAGTATGACAACGGTACGCTGACTATTTCTGGTACAGGAGCTATGGCAGACTATACCGATGACTTGACGGAGGCGCCTTGGCATGCATACCGTACAGCTATTACTGAAGTAGTTATTGGTAGCAATATTACACGTGTAGGGCGTTTTGCTTTCTGCGGGTGTACTGCCTTAACCAGTGTTACTATAGGGGATCACGTAGAGTCTATTGGTGGCTGTGCTTTTGATAATTGTACTAATGCGGGATTTATTTCACTTAACATTCCTAATAGTGTCCAAAGAATCGAGTCATGCGCATTCTCGAATAATCATTTATTGACAGTTAGCCTAGGAACAGGCTTGACTGAGATTTGGCAAGAGGCTTTTATGCAGTGTACGGATTTAAAGTATATTGCTTGTTATGCGACGACTCCACCAACTATTGCAAATGCCAATGCTTTCTCTGGTGTAACCCCGACTGCAATTTATGTACCTACAGCGAGTATAGCTACCTACCAAGCAGCCACTAATTGGAACGCTTTTAGTACGAAAATTCAAGGACCTGGTGGCATTTGCGGGGAGAACAACGGTACCCTAACCGATGCAGTAAAATGGTCATTTAATGAAACAACTGCCACTCTGACACTGACGGGTACAGGAACTATTAAGACATTCTCTGATCAAGGACCAATGGCTTATCCATGGTGTGATTATGATGGAAGTGGAAATCATAAAGGTATGGAAGACATTACCACAATCGTCATTGGTGATGGTATTACTAATATTCCCGACTATGCTTTTGCAATGTATGAAAATTGTACCTCCGTTAGCCTTCCCAGCACATTGACAATTATCGGCAATAGTGCTTTAGAGGAGTGTGGCTTTACCAGCATTACGTTGCCTGAAGGTTTAGAAACCATTGGTGATTACGCTTTACTTGGTTCGAAGTTTTCGTCGATAACACTCCCAAGTACATTGACAACGATTGGTGGTAGTGCCTTCAACGACTGCGAGAGCTTGACCTCCATTACGATTCCCGCAAATGTTACCTCTATTGGCAGTTGGGCATTCTATGATTGTATCGCCTTGGAAACGGTAACTATGTTACGCGCCACACCACCTACGCTAGGTGAAAATGCGTTCTTAGACGAAAACGCCCCAGCTGTAATTCTCCCCTCCCTCACAGCCATCTATGTTCCTGCTGCCAGTGTTGAAGATTACCTAGCCGCTGACGGCTGGAAAGATTACAAAGCTCTGATTGTTGCTGGCGGTGGAGCTCCAGCAGCCACTACCACTACCTTCACTTATACTGCTTCCGAGAAGTTGGCGGTTTTCGACAACGAGTCCAATTTCACGGGAGCCACGGGTGTGAAGTCGCATGAGTTTGCTGCTGGTACAGGTACGGTAGTCTATAATGGAACGGTGACCGCTATCGCTGACTATACTTTCAGATATGACAATGATGCCAAGGAAAAGCTGACAGGTATCACTATTCCTGAGAGCGTGACCAATACTGGCGAATACACTTTCTGGATGTGTAAGAATCTGGCTACAGTTACGTTTGATGGTACACCCACATTATCAACGATAGGCAAGAGCGCATTTAAAGAGTGCGAAGCACTGACTGCCATTGCCATCCCCGCCAGCGTCGAGGAGATTGGTGTAAGTGCGTTCAGTGATTGTACAGAGTTGGTCAGCGTCACATTCTCTGGTACCTCATCGCTCACCACGATCAACCAATCAGCCTTCTCTGGTTGCACGAAATTGACCAGCATTACCTTGCCTAACAGTCTTACGACATTGGGAACTATTCAGGATATGGGTGGTGATGTCTATTACAACGGTTCTGTATTTTGGAGCTCGGGTCTTACAACACTCAACATCCCGAAAAATGTTACCAACATCTACGGTGCAGGATACTTTGCTGGGTGCAACATGACTTCGCTGACTGTGGATGCAGAAAATGCTAAATACGCAGATTTGGGCAGCAATGCCATCTTCGAGAAAGCTGCCAACAAGCTCGTCGTAGGCTGTAACGCCTCTACGGTACCCTCTGGCGTGACAACTATCGGTTACGAATCCTTCTGGGCTATCTCGAAACCATTCAGCCTCACACTGCCCGCAAGTGTCACCACCATTGAGGAACGCGCCTTCCATCTGGCCGACGGTCTGACGGCTATCAACATTCCGTCGGGGGTCACAGAGATTGGCGAAGGAACCTTTGCAGGTTGTTCTATTACCAATCTCGTCCTTCCAGATGCCTTGACCACTATCGGTAGGGAAGCCTTTAACGGATGCCCTGAGCTGACGACCCTGACTTTGGGAAGCGAGTTGACAACCATCGGCGAAGGAGCCTTCAGTGGTTGTGACAAATTGACCTCTTTGAATATTCCTGCCAAGGTGACCACCTTGGAGAATGCATTCTCCGGTGGAAATCTTGCCACTATCACCGTTGCGGCAGGGAACACCAAGTATGATTCACGAGGCGATTGTAATGCCATCATTGATTCAGAAGCCAATAAAATAATATTAGGCTGTAAGAATACCACATTCCCAGCAGATGTGGCCACAATCGGTAATGGCGCATTCACTGGTTGTAAAGGCCTCACCACATTTGTCATCCCCAGCACGATATCTTCCATCGGCTCATCGGCATTCTCCTTCTGCTCCAACCTCACAGATATTTCCATTCCCAACACGGTGACTTCGATAGAATCCTATACCTTCCAGAGTTGTAAGAAACTTACGACATTGTTCATCCATAATGATATGACCACCATTGGTTCATCGGCTTTCTCAGGTTGCAGTGGATTGACAACTGTCATTCTTGGCAGCGGTCTGACATCAATTGGTCAGAGGGCGTTCTCTGATTGCACAGCAGTCACGGATGTTTATTGCTATGCCAACCCAGAGGAACTGACTTGGTCATCAGCTGGTTTGTATTTTGGATATGACTTCAAAGATGGCAAGGCAACCCTTTGCCACGTTGCCAATGCTTCGGCATGGCCGTGTGCTTCGTCGGGCGACAAATTCTATAACGTCAACGTGACCTTCGTGGGCGACCTGGCTCCTGCCGTTGCTGGCAACGCCGTGGACGGTGTCTACTGGGCTACCTATTATAATAGTACTGCCAACATGAAGGCCGATGCTAATACCACCGTCTATAAGGCTGCCATCAACGGAAGCTCGCTGACGCTGACGGAGATTGACGACAAGGTGATTACCGCCGGACAGGCTGTCATTCTGAAGTCTACAGGAGCCAACTTCTCAATGACAACCTCGGCTGCCGCCAGTGCCGCTGACTACAGCGACAATGCCCTGGAGGGCGTAGATGTGGCTACAGCTGTAGATGCCAATTACAAGTACTATGTGCTGAGCAATGAAGGTTCAACCCTCGGCTTCTACCACTACACCGGTGCTACGCTGGGTGCCAACAAGGCCTTCTACAAGACGAATGCTACTGATGCTCCTGAATTCTTTGCATTTGGCGAGACTACTGGCATTGGCGCTTCGCTAGTGAATAGTGAACTGAGAATAGTGAATAGTGTTTACAATCTCGCTGGTCAGCGTGTGGCTCAGCCCACTAAGGGCCTCTACATCGTGAATGGTAAAAAAGTTGTTATAAAGTAATCAATAGGAGGACAAGAATATGAAAAAGAAATATATCCAACCAACAGTAGACGTGATTGAGTATAACCTCCGTCAGCCCATGCTTACAACGAGCGTTCCCCTGAGCAATACTGGAACTGATACTCAGTTTGCACCTGAAGGTGAATTTGATTCATACGAATATTGAGGTCGAACAATCATGGTGACAGATTCTGTTTTAATCCTGAACAACCTGAAATCAATAGGGAGCCAGCCACAACGGTTGGCTCCCCGTTTAATATTCTCCGAAATAATTTAGCTTTTGCTGAATTTTGTCACGACTCAGCAGAGGAAAAGTGAACTTTTCTCTGCATTCGCTGCTCCAAAATTTGGAAGTTTCTAAATAAGTTCGTATTTTTGCAGCAGAAATGAATAAGAATCTGTATATTATCAGCGGCTGTAATGGTGCAGGCAAGACGACTGCATCATACACAGTACTTCCCGAAATCCTTGATTGTCGAGAGTTCGTGAATGCTGATGAGATAGCTCGTGGTCTTTCGCCATTTAATCCGGAAAGTGTCGCAATAGAAGCAGGTCGATTGATGTTGCAGCGTATCGAAGACCTATTAGAGAGGGATGAGACATTCGCTATAGAGACCACCCTTGCTACTAAGTCATATATTAATCTTGTTCGTAGAGCACAGACGAAAGGCTATACGGTAAGGCTTCTTTTCTTCTGGCTGAACTCTCCAGAATTGGCATTGCTTCGAATTGCTGAGAGAGTGGCTAAAGGTGGACATAACATACCAGAGCCTATCGTCAGACGAAGATACGTTGCAGGTATTAACAACCTCTTCCGTTTGTTTATGAACGAAGTGGATTATTGGACAATATACGACAATAGTGAATATCCTGCTATTCAAATTGCAACAGGAGGGAGAAATGATAAAACAACCGTTATTATAGAATCCAAATTTAAAACAATAGAGAACTATGTCAAATAAAGAATTTTCCGAAAAATTGAAGGCTGGCATAGAGTTAGCTGGAAAGCGGATGCTTGAAGAAAAGGCACTTCGTGGTGAGAATGTCATTGTTTCTACTGATGGCAAGACCATAGAGCACATCCCTGCTACACAACTATTATGAGAGTAGTCAATTTCGCTCGATTTGCATTATCTTTGCAGATGATTCTAACTAAACGAGACAAAAAGCCAATATGATAGGAATGGTGAAATACATGGCATACTGTCTGGGCGCTGTATTGGTGTGCAGCTTGACGGCATGCAGCAGCAAGGAGAAAAAACAGCACGAAGCGGCTCAATACAAGACGATGGTGGTGGGCAAGAAGGACATGACGCTCACCCAGCAGTATAGTGCCAAGCTGACGGGACGGCAAATCGTTGAGATTCGTCCGCAGGTGTCGGGTAATATCACGCGTATCTGTACGAGTGAGGGCAAGCCCGTGAAGCGTGGACAGACGCTGTTCATCATCGACCAGACACCCTATCAGGCTGCGCTGGAGGTGGCTATTGCCAACCGTCAGAGTGCCGAGGCCAAGCTGTCGACGGCTAAGATGAACTACGACAGTCAGGTGAAACTGAAGGAGGGTAGTGTGGTGAGCGACTTCAGCGTGGAGACCACGCGCCACGCACTATTAGAAGCCCAGGCGGCATTGGTACAGGCCAAGGCTCAGGAGAAGAATGCCCGTTGGCAACTGTCGTGTACGGAGGTGAAGAGCCCTGTGGACGGTGTGGCGTCGATGATTCCCTGGCATGTAGGCGCTCTGGTGAGCAGCAATATCAGCGAACCGTTAGTGACTGTGGCTGACGACAAAGAGATGTATGCGTATTTTAGCGTGACGGAACGAGCTGTCGAGAGCCTGATAGACCGCTATGGGTCGACGACGGAGTTTCTGAAAAAGGCTCCTGGCATCAAACTGCGATTGGCCAGTGGCAGCGACTATCCCGTAGAAGGTCGCATCGATGCCGTCAGCGGTACGGTGGATGCCCAAACGGGTGCTGTCACCCTGCGTGCCGTATTCCAGAATCCGCAGCATTTGTTGCGCGACGGTGGTAGTGCGACGGTGATGGTGCCGACGAAGCGCGAACAGGTTGTCGTGATACCGCAGGAGGCTACCTACGAACTTCAGAACCGCGTGTTCGTCTATCGCGTGGTGGACGGCAAGACGAAGGCAACCGCCGTGCGTCTGTTTCCGCAGAATGACGGCAAGGAGTATATCGTTGAGGAAGGTCTCAGCGTGGGTGACACCATCATTGCCGAGGGCGCAGGATTGCTGAAGGAAGGGATTGAAGTGAAAAGTGAAAAACGAAAAGTGAAAAACGAAAAGTGAACGTCAGGACATTTATCGATAGGCCGATATTGGCATGCGTTATCTCGGTGTTGATGGTGCTGGTGGGTATCATCGGACTGACCAGTCTGCCATTGGAGCAATTCCCTGAGATTGCCCCGCCAACGGTGCGCATCATGGCCAGCTATACGGGAGCAAATGCTGAGACGGTGCAGAAGAGCGTCGTGGTGCCTTTAGAGGAAGCTATCAATGGTGTGGAGGGCATGATGTATATGACGTCGTCGGCCTCGAATAACGGTACGGCCTCTATCGGTATCTTCTTCCGTCAGGGCACCGACCCCAACATGGCGATGGTGAACGTGCAGAACCGTGCGGCAACGGTGCAGGGACGACTGCCGAGCGACGTGGTGAAGGGCGGTATCACGGTCAGGAAACGTCAGACGTCGAACATCAAGCAGTTGGCGGTATATAGTCCGGATTCGACCTTCGACCGTTCGTTCCTGGCCAACTATACGAAGATTAACATCGAGCCGCGTCTGAGCCGTATCGGTGGTGTGGGCGAGGTGAACGTGATGGGTGCCGACTATTCTATGCGTATATGGCTCAATCCGCTGAAGATGGCGCAATACGGACTTGTGCCCAGCGATGTGACGAAGGTACTGGATGAGCAGAATGTCGAGGTGGCAACGGGTACACTTGGCGCTGAGAGCCAGAACACGTTCCAATACGTGCTGAAGTACCGTGGACGCTATGAGGAGGAGAAAGACTACGAGAATCTGGTGGTGCGTTCGCTGCCCAATGGCGACGTGCTGCGCATAGGCGACATAGCCCGTGTGGAACTGGGTTCGCAGAACTATAACATCATTGGCGAGACCAATGGCAGTCCAAGCGTAAATATCTCGATTAACCAGGTGGCAGGCTCGAATGCCAACGAGATTATCAAGCAGATAGACGCTGAAGTGGAGGAGATACGGCAATCGCTGCCGCCAGGTATCGTCATCGAGGACTTGGAGTCGAAGAAGGACTTCCTGGACGCGTCGATAGCCAGTGTGGTAGAAACGCTGTTGGAAGCCTTGGCACTGGTTATACTTGTAGTGTTCCTCTTCTTGCGCAGTTGGCGGGCCACCATTATTCCAGGTGTTGCCATCATGGTGTCGCTGATAGCTACCCTTGCCGTCATCTATGCCATCGGCTTCTCGCTGAACATGCTGACGCTGTTTGCCCTGGTGCTGGTCATCGGTACGGTGGTTGACGATGCCATCGTGGTGGTGGAGGCGGTGCAAGCGAAGCTTGACGAGACAGAAACTGTTGGTCATGGTTCTGCCATGACCTCTCCCTATCACGCTACCATTGACGCTATGCACGGTATTACGTCGGCATTGGTAACGACGACGCTGGTATTCATGGCGGTCTTCGTGCCCGTCTGCTTTATTGGCGGTGTGACAGGAACGTTCTATACACAGTTCGGATTGACGATGGCCATCGCTGTGGCAATCTCGCTGTTTAATGCCCTGACATTATCACCTGCCCTTTGTGCGCTGATTATGCGCAAACAGACACCGAAGTCCGTACGTGTACTGCGTCACTTGCCGTCATACGAGGGCTTTGTTCGTGGCTACAAGCAGGGACTATCGAAGATTCTACGCAAGCAATGGCTGGCATTCAGCCTTGCCGTAGTGGCCATTGGCGGATTGTATTGGATGATGCGCACAACGAAGACGGGACTGGTGCCCAACGAGGATATGGGCACGGTGTTCATCAATGTGCAGGCGTCGCCGGGTAGTAGTCTGCAGCAAACCTACCATATATTAAAAGAGGTGGAGGAACGCATAAAAGACCTGCCGCAGTTGCGTATCTATTCGTTGATAGCGGGTAACAGTAATAACTTCGAACAGTCGTCGTCGAACGGTAACTTCACGCTGAAACTGAAGAAGTGGGACGAGCGAAAGGGCGATGGCGACGACGTGCAGAGTGTGGTGGACGAGATATACCGCAGGACGGCAGATATTGCCAATGCGAAGATTCAGGTGAACACGCAGAATATGTTGCCGGGCTTTGGTCGCATCAACGGTTTCGAACTGCATATCCAGGACAAGCATGGTGGCACGATTAACGACCTGCTGATGCAGACCAACAAGCTCATTGCCGCCTTGAACGAGCGTCCGGAAATCAGTCGTGCCATTACGAACTTCTCGTTGAAGTATCCGCAATATCGTGTGGAAGTGGATGCTGCCTTGTGTAAGCGTCGTGGTGTATCGCCTACCGAAGTATTGCAGGCGCTGTCGGGCTATGTGGGCGGTTCGTATGCCTCCAACTTCGTGCGCTTTACCAAACTGTATCGTGTCATGGTGCAGGCCTCGCCTGAATACCGTCTGGATGCGGAGTCGCTGAATAACATCTTCGTGCGCACGTCGTCAGGCGAGATGTCGCCCATCGGACAGTATATCACGCTGACACGCATCTATGGCAGTGAGACGCTGTCGCGCTTCAACCTGTTCCCCAGCATCATGGTCAATGGTACGGCAGCTGAAGGCTACAGTAGTGGTCAGGCCATTAACGCCATTCGCGAGACGGCAGCAGAGGTGTTGCCTGAGGGCTATGGCTATGAGTTTGGTGGTATGAGCCGTGAGGAGGCTTCGGCACAGAATACGACGGCGATAGTTTTCGTTTTGGTTATCGTTTTCGTTTACCTACTCCTCTGTGCCCTCTATGAGAGCATCTTCATTCCGATGGCCGTCATCCTGAGCGTACCCTTTGGATTGTTAGGTAGCTTTATCTTCGCCACGATGTGGGGATTGGAGAACAACATCTACATGCAGACGGGACTCATCATGCTGATTGGACTGTTGTCGAAGACCGCCATCCTGTTGACGGAATACGCTTCAGCACGCCGTCGTCAGGGCATGAGTATACTGGCTGCTGCATTGGATGCCGCTGCCGTGCGCTTGCGTCCTATTCTGATGACGTCGCTAACGATGATATTCGGATTGTTGCCCTTGGCTATCGCTACAGGCGTTGGTGCCAATGGCAACCGCTCGCTCGGTGTGGGAGCTATTGGCGGCATGCTCATTGGCACCATCGCACTACTGTTTATTGTTCCTATTCTCTTTGTCGTGTTCCAGATGATTGAAGAACGGGTATTCCGTCGTAAGTACAAAAAATAAAATTTGGCACGGATTACACGGATTTCACGGCTTTATTCTACCGCGATTATCCGTATATAAAAAAATCCGTGTAATCCGTGAAATCCGTGCCTTTTATATTCCGTGCTCTTTATTCTATTGCATGCAGGTTTCGCTCGAGCTGGGCTGTACTGCTGGCACCTACAAGGACGCTGGTAACGCCTTGCTGTTCCAGAATCCAGCGCAGGGCACGCTCGGCTAAAGTGCGACCTTGGGCCTGTGCCTCTGCGTTCCATGCCTGTAATTGCTGCAACAGTTCGGGTGTGAGCATCTCGTGTTTCAGGAAATGTTCGCGTGTCATGCGTGACCCCTCAGGAATGCCGTTCAGATAGCGGTCTGTCAGCAGTCCCTGTGCCAATGGCGAGAAGGAGATGAAGCCTACGCCTTCCTGATGGCAGAGTTGGAGAATGCCCTCGTCGATGGGCTCGTGGTCGAGCATGTTGAGGCGTCCCTGATAGATGAGCAGGGGCACGTCGCGTTGCTTCAGGTAGTCGATGGCAAAGCGCGTTGCCTCCAAGGGCCAGCGAGAGATGCCGACATAGAGCGCCTTACCGGCATGCACAATATCCACAAGGGCCTGAAGAGTTTCTTCCAGTGGTGTATTGGGGTCGTAGCGATGCGAATAAAACAGGTCCACATAGTCAAGGTGCATACGCTTTAGCGACTGGTCGAGCGAAGCCATCAGATACTTGCGAGAGCCCCAATTGCCGTAAGGGCCGTCCCACATATCGTAGCCCGCCTTGGTAGAGATGAACAACTCGTCACGGTAAGGGCGGAAGTCTTCGTCCATTACGCGACCAAAGGTCTCCTCGGCAGAGCCGTAGGGAGGACCGTAGTTGTTGGCTAAGTCGAGGTGGGTTATACCATTGTCAAAGGCATAGCGCAGTATCTCTTTCGAACGCTGGTAGTCGTCGACACCTCCGAAGTTATGCCACAAGCCAAGACTTACCTTGGGCAACAGTACGCCTGAGCGTCCGCAGCGCTGGTACAGCACGTCGCTCTTTTCGTAGCGTTTAGGGTCAGCAATGTATTTTTCCATCTTCTTTATTATTCACTATTCACTATTCACTTTACATTAGCGAAGCGCTTCAGTTTCACTTCTGAATTAAGTCCGCTCTTGACGGGTTCCCACTGGTCATAAGTGGTCTTCTTGTAGTTGATGTCCACTACATTGATTTCCTCCATCTTGCGCCATTTCACTCCTTGACGATCCAAATCGGCAATGCGATTGGCAGGCAGGTTAGTAACCTCGATGCGGATATCGTTCATGCCGGGCTTCAGGATGTTGCTCTTGAAGTCGAGCACGAAGGGCACGCTCCAGGCACAACCAACAAACTGGTCATTGATATAGACACGAGCCGACTCGCGCACATCGCCAAGGTCAATTTGCCATGACTGTGATCCCTTGAGGTCGCGCTGCATCAGTTTCAGACGGGTGGCATAGATGCCAGTACCCATGGTGACCTTTACGGAGTCGTCGTCCAGCGTTTCCCAGGTCTGGAGTTTGTCAAGAGCAAAACTCTTGACCACGTGTGGTGCTTCCTCAGTGAACGTCAGTTGCCACGGACCGTTGAGGGGGTACACTTTTTCTGTTTGCTGCTGTGGTACAGCAACAACCTGTTCTACATTGTTGAAGGTCTGGAGAATGATGCTCTGACCTGAGCGCAGGGCAAGGTGTACCTTGCCGTCTGTGACGTAGGCAGGGGTGATGTCGCCATTAAGCGGATTGAAGAGCGTGGCACTCTGGAAAGCTACGGCAAGGGGTATGTCAGCCTCAAGGTCGTCAGGGGTCAGGTTGGCAATGAAGTAGTGATAGCCTGCGTCGTTCTTACGACGAATGGCTTTCAGACTGTGCTGCGTCTTCATGGGCTCAGGACTGGCAGCCAGTGCGAGTTGCTTGGCATCGACATTGTAGAAGATCTTGGCACCCTGCGCCTTCAGTTCAGCGATATGTGCCTTAACCGTTTCGGGCATGTTGCCGCTGCCAGGGATAATCAGTCCGCGATAGCGAGTTCCGGCAGCCGTTTCGAGCATACCATTCTTATACGTCACTCCCATGAGCAGGCGCTCGGAGATATAGTCACAGTCGAATCCGGCCTTGTCGATATCGAGAATGGTCTTGATAAATTCTGGTGCCAGCTTGCCCATGGCATGAATCGAGAACTGCATGAGCAACTTCTTCGGATTCTTCTGCCACATGTCGCGCACGGGCAGAAAGACGAGGAAGTCGTTGTCGGGCTGTCCCCACTGGAGGAACGACTGGCAACGCTCAACATATTTCATAAAGTAGGGAGCGTCGCGCCAGATAGAGTTGGTAGGACTCATATCGATAGAGGCATAGAACTTCCAGCCTGGCCAGGGGTCATCCTGTGGAGAATAGCATGTGCCGTGGAAGAACATGTGGTTCACACCAGCACAGAACATCAGGTCGAGGTCGGGCTTCAACTGCGAGAGGCTGGTACGGAAATGTTCCGTAAGCCACGTGAATGTCTCGCTGCTGGTATAGGGCTTGCCACAGATGTGGGCAGCAGAGGGGGCGTACTTGAACATCGAATAGTCGGAATCGTTCTTGCGCGTCTTACCCGGATCTGTGCGCAGACCGTTAATGCCAAATTCTGAGAGTCCGAAGCCTTCAATCTCAGGAATATCGACAGCAGCATAGCAGTCGATGAGGTTGGCGGGTGAACCATGTGCCTGGTTACGAGTGGTGGCTCCGTGCGAGTGTGCCCATGCCGTCCACTGCTGTGTGAAGTTTTCGAGCAGGAGGTCACCTAACGTTTCGCGATAGTCGGCCACAGTCTTCACGTCTGCAGCAATCAGCTCGGGCAGGTGCTCTTCGAGTTTATAGCCACGACGCTTTTCGAACTCCTGGAAGAGGGTAGGGGTCCATGTGGCTTCGCTCACCTCGTAGCTGTCATTGAAGAAGGTGCGTGGATAGAGCGTGCCCGTGCGTTCGAAGGCAGCCTCGATGTGTTTGAGATAATTCGCCACAGCCTGTTTGTCGAAGTGGTCGATGACCAGACCTTCGCCACCAGGTGCCGCACGCTTTACCTTCATCACACCAAAACGGGCATAGACGGCAATGATGCGCCACTGGGCTTGATCGATATCCTTGATTTCCTGTTTCAGCGTCTTCTTCTCTATTTTATCGGTAGAGGTTTTGCGCATGGTGGTAAGCATGGCGAGAGGCGACCACGACAGCGTATCGTTTTTGGCATTTGCCGTGATGTCTAAGGCCACGGCTTTGCCATTCATGCGACCGTAGACCATGACCTTCTGCAGACGACTATTCTTCTTGTCCTTGGCAGGCACGTTGAACAACATATCAGTGACGGCACCACCCGTAAATGTCGTGTCGACGAAGATGACCTTGTTGGCACTTTCCTCCAATGGAACCCAAGGACCACCAAATGGCCAGCCTGTACCTGTCGCCATATCTATCTCAATGCCTAAAGCCTTGCCATAGACCTGAGTTTCGCGGAACATAGACATCCACTTGTCAGAGAGATAGGGGATATTGTTCGCTTGATTGCCCTGTACACCATAGAGCGGCGTAATCTCAAGCGAACCAATGCCGTGTTCAGCATACTGTTTCAGATTCCATTGCAGGTTTTCCTTGTCGACAGCAGAACCTAACCACCACCAGCGGGCTCCAGCCTTCGCCTCGTTCTTGACATCAGGCCAGGACTGCGCCCCTACGGTTGCGGCCAAACCGCAACATACCATTAAAATAAGTAAACGCTTCATGGCTTCAGCAGTTTATAATATTCGCTCAAACCTAATAAATAGCAGCCGGTACCGTAGTCCTCGAAGTCAGGCATAGAAGTGAAAGTAACGGGCTGTCCGGCAGAAGGATCCTTACCTGTGCCTTGATTCCAACCTAAGAAACCATCCTTGTGGAGACATGACTCAAGGGCTTTCCACGCCTTGTCGCAAGCAGGACGATAGTCTTTCGCCTTGAGGATGCCCTGCTGGATGCCCCAAGCCATACCATAGAGGAAGAGGGCGGTACCGGTCATCTCAGGATTAGGATATACGGCATCGCTGACCAGACTGACATGCCAGAAACCATCTTCGTGCTGACAAGCCAGCAGACCTTTTGACATAAGCACAAAATCCTTTTTCAGTTCCTTATACTCCTTACTCTTGGGCGAAAGCTGGTTCATGCAGCGCACGAGGGCAGCATATACCCAGCCGTTGCCACGACTCCAATAGCAGTTCTGTCCGTCTTTCTCCTTGTAAGGTGGAACATAATCAGCATCGCGCCACCACAGACCTTCGCCCTTCGTGTTCAGCAGTCCACCGCCACACTCGTTACGTGTCCAGCGATACATCTTCATAGCATGGTCGCAATACTTCTGCTCGCCAGTCAGTTTGGCCACCTGCATGTAGAGGGGCATGGCCATCTGGATGGCGTCAATCCATGTCCACCAACCATATAGCGAGGGTTGTGTGCCCTTGGTCTTGGCGGTAGCATTCTTCTTGTCGTTAGGTGTCACCATCTGGTGGTCCAGATTGGTAATGACGTTGCCCAATAGTTCTTTATAGTCCTTGCCTGTATAGGGCAACAATTCGATGTAGGTTTGTGCACAGCACTGGTCGTCGGCATCGCAGGTATTCACACCATTGCGTGGTGTCCACTTGTGGAAATTAGCCCACGTCATGGCATAGTCGATATAGCGCTGCTGGGGGTCAATGGCATTGAGTGCCATCAGGCCTTCGTAGTAAACGGCGCGCGTCCAAAGTGACGAAGGACGAACCTTTTTGACGTTAGTGGGGATTGTTGGGTCGGCATACTTCTGCATGAAGTAGTCGTTGGTGCGGCGAGCGGCGTCAAGGACGGTTGCTGGCTGCGCCTTGATTGTTGCGGCAAAACCGCAACAAACAGTAAAGGCGATGAGGAATCGTTTCATAATCATATTTTGTTTATTTTGTTTCTATTTTAGTGATGATGTCCTTGAAGGTTTGGGGCTTCGTGGTCAATGTGATCTTTGAGGGTTGGCGTCCGCTGCGGAGTATGACCATAGCCTGGCCTTGCCACAGACGGATATGCTGTTGTGTAGCAATCTCGTCGGTGGTGATGTCACCATTCGTTACTGCCACAATGCTGGCGTCACCCTCAATATTGAATGTCAGTTCGTCGTCGTAAGAGAGACAACGGCGTCCCTTGCTGTCGACAGCAGTCAAGCGGACGTGTTGCAAATCCATACCGTCTGCCTGCCAATTGGCATTGTCTGGTTCAGCAATAATCTTAACGGGCTTGCCCGTGGTTTCGAGGGCATGACGGGCTACGGCCTTACCGTTTTTGTAAGCCACAGCTTCCAGACGTCCACTCTTATAGTCGATTTCTCCCCAACGAATCTGGTTGCGCAGTTTGGCTTCCTTGGGATTGCTTTTGCGTCCCAAGCTCTTACCATTGAGCAGCAGCTCCACCTCGTCACCGTTGGTATAGACAATGATGTTGGCCTTTGAACCTTCTTTGCGGTTCCAGTTGCCTGTCATGCGGTCGTTGCCCATCTTCACACCATTCCACATCTCAGCCTTTTCACTCTCCAGAACAGCCAGATGCACTACGGGCTCGTCGGGTTTGAAGAACGATCGCATATAGTAGGCTTTGGGTTTGGGGTCGAGCGAGATATAGAACACCCCCTGCGACCAACCCTTTTGTGGCCAGCCCATGCTCTCGCCCAAATAGTCGATGGCACCCCAATAGGCCAGTCCGATGACCTTCTTCAGATCCATCTCGAAGAAGTTCTGTCCCATAGCCTGTGTGGAGGCCTCGCTTTGATAGAATGTCATCCACGGGAAGCGGCGTCCGTCGCCAGGGAAATACATATATCTATAATTATAAGCCTGTATGTCGGTCTCCAAAGCCAGATTGGCAGGTAGTGAGTCTGTGTCCCAATTGCGATAGCGTGGGTGCATGGCAACAGTAACCTTGCGTGTAGAGTCGTAGCGTTCCAAGACGGGTTTCATCATCTTGTAACATGTCACACCCCAGTCGTTGAATGGTTGGTTGGGGTCTTGCTGCAACTCATTGCCCAGACTCCACATGACGACGCTGGGTGAGTTGCGGTCACGCTTCACCCACTCGCTCACGTCGTAAGCCCAGTGGTTCATGAATGGCGCACGGGTGCCTGAATGCTGGCGCGTCCACTTGTCGTAGAGCTCATCGACAACGAGGATGCCATATTTGTCGCAGAGTTCAATAAACTGACGCGAGTAGGGATTGTGTGAGGTGCGGATATGGTTGATGCCAAACTCCTTCATCAACTGCAAGCGCTTTTCGATAGCTCGTGGATAAGCTGCAGCACCTAATGCACCAAGCGTGTGGTGGTTGGCATAACCCTGCAACAGCACTTTCTTGCCATTCAGTCTCAATCCGAATGCAGGACCGTACTCGATGGTGCGGATACCAAAGTTTTCCGAATAAGAGTCCGTAACCTTGCCGTCCTTCGTCATCAGCGACACTTCAGCCCGATATAGGTTGGGGTTGTTGACATCCCACAGCTTTGGATCAGTAATCTGTATCTCCTTCAAACGAACCTCTTGGGTACGTGAAGCAGTCTTACGTGTAAAATTCTCCTTGCTTTCATAGACACATGTGCCATTGGGGTCATAGAGCTTCAAACCAATCGCTACCTCTTTCTGTCGTCCACGATTGGTAAACTCGACACCGACTGTCACATATTTGTTGTGGCGTGTGGTGATATACAGCGGATGACGTTCCAAATACAACTCTGCAGAGGTCGTGATGAGGTTGACGTCACGAAACAGTCCACCACCAGTGTACCAGCGAGAGGCCTTTTCGTCCTGTGTCTCGGCCTTCACAAGCAATTCGTTGGGTTGACCGTACTTCAAATGGTTGGTGATGTCAATCTCGAAGCCAACATAACCGTAATCGGTACCACCAATGCGCTGTCCGTTCAAAAAGACGTCGGCGGTGAGCATGATTCCTTCGAAATCCAGCAGTATGCGCTTGCCTTTCTTCGAGACGTCGGGCGTGATGGTTTTCTTGTACCATCCCGTACCAATCTCCTTAAAACCTCGTGCAGAAAGACGGCTCTTGATGTTGGCGGCAGCATCCGAGTTGTCGGCCTTTTCGCCAGCAGAGGGAGCCACCCATGGTTGTGAAATCTGGAAGTCGTGGGGAACATCGACATTGGTGGCATTTTTGAAGGATGCATCACGACTGAATTGCCAACCGAAGTTCAACGTTTCCACTTGGCGCTGTGCCATTGCGGAAGTGCCAGTAAGCAGTACTACAGAAAGTAGTGAGATAATTCGTTTCATAGAGTTGTTAGTTTGTTTGTTGGGCAAAGGTAATAAAAAAATGAAAGATTAGAGATTAAAAATGAAAGATTTAAGAAATTTTTTGTAACTTTGCCGCGATAAACATTCAAACTACAATGAAAAAACTGATTTTTACTCTTTGTATGGCTGGATGCAGCATGCTGACTGCACAGGCTCAGACTATTGACACCTTGTTGAATAAGGTAAGTACAGAACCCTTTACCTTTTCTGCTCAAGTGCCAGACGGCAACTACCATGTGACGGTAACGCTGGGTAATAAGAAAAAGGTTGGTCAGACCGTGGTGCGCGCCGAGAGCCGTCGTCATTACTATGACCTGATAACGACGAAGAAAGGTAAGTACGAGACGGTGTCGTTTGTCGTCAACAAGAAAAACTCACAGATTGACGCAAAGACCAAGGTAAAGCTGAAGCCACGTGAACTTGAATATAAGAATTGGGACGACTCGCTCAATATCTCGTTCTGTGGACCGATGCCTGCCGTTCAGCGCATCAAGATAGAACCTGTCAAGGATGTAACTACCGTATTCCTTTGTGGCAACTCAACTGTTGTTGATCAGGAAAACGAACCGTGGGCATCGTGGGGACAGATGATTACCCGTTGGTTTGGAGATGGCGTGGTCTTCGCCAACTATGCCGAGAGTGGACTGTCGTGTACCTCGTTCCTGGCGCAGCTGAGACTCGATAAGATTCTGACACAACTGAAGAAGGGCGACTACGTCATCGTGGAGTTCGGACATAACGACGAGAAAGAAAAGAAGCCGGGTGATGGTGCATGGTATAGCTATTCGCGTAACCTGAAAATATTTGCCGACCGTGTGAAGGCTGCTGGTGGACACATCATTTTCTGTACACCAACGGCTCGCCGCTCATTCAAGAACGGACGTAATCAGAATACCCATGGTGACTATCCTGAGGCCATGAAGACGGTAGCTCATCGTGAACACGTACCCGTCATTGATCTTACTGCTATGTCTACCGCCTTCTACGAGGCATTAGGTGAAGAAGGCTCAAAGAAGGCTCTAGTTCATTATCCCGCCAATACCTTCGCCAATCAACCGAAAGCTCTGGCCGACAATACCCACTTTAATCCCTATGGTGCATGGGAGATTGCAAAAATGATTGTGATGGGACTGAAACAGATGGAGTCACCCTTGGTACAGCATCTGCGTCCTGACTGGCAGGACTTTAACCCTGCTCAGCCTGACGATCCCGCTCAGTTTGTTTGGCACATGTCTGCAGGAAGTAACATTACAAAACCTGATGGAAACTGAGGCGGGCTTTGCCTTAGTGAATAGTGAATAGTGAATAATGAATAGTGAAATATGAAACGATTTGGATTTAAAATGTATTTGAAGCCTGGCTGCGAGGAGGAATATCAGCGTCGCCATGCTGCTATATGGCCTGAACTGGTGGAGATGATTCACGAGGCAGGCGTCAAGAACTACAGTATTTTCTGGGATAAGGACACTAATCTGCTCTTTGGCTATCAGGAGTGCGAGGGTGAGGGTTCGTCGCAGGACACCACGGATGTCGACCCCATCACGCAACGTTGGTGGGACATGATGGCTGATATCATGGAGGTAAACCCTGATAATTCACCCGTCACCATTCCTATTCAAGAAGTGTTCCATTTGGATTGAGACAATGAGAAAGTTTTTTTTGACAATAAGTATCATCATGGGCGTGCTCACGATGCGGGCTTCCGATTTTGGGAAAGCCATTACGTGGGACCGTCATAGCCTGATGATTGACGGACATCGCGTCTGTCCTGTGATGGGTGAAATCCACTATTCGCGTTTACCACAGGACGAATGGCATCGTGAGGTTCGTAAGATGCGCGAGGGTGGGGTGACAATCATTGCTACCTACATATTCTGGAACCATATTGAAGAGCAGGAAGGCATCTTCCGTTGGGACGGACAACGAAATCTGCGCCATTTCTTAGAGATATGCAAACAAGAGCAGATGCCTGTCGTGCTGCGCCTTGGCCCATTCTGTCATGGTGAAGTGCGCAATGGTGGTATTCCCGATTGGGCGTTTACTAAAGGCTGTAAACTTCGCGAGCAGAACCCTGTATTCCTCGGTCTTGCCGAGAAATTATATCGTCAGATCTTTACACAGGTTCAAGGTCTGCAGTGGAAGGACGGAGGCCCAGTGATTGCGGCCCAGTTTGATAACGAATATCGGGGGCGTGGCGAATATCTGATGGCGCTGAAACAGATAGCTCAGAAGATTGGCTTCGACCTGCCTTTCTATACGCGTACCGGATGGCCCGAACTGCGTACGCCTGTGCCATACGGTGAGATGTTACCGCTTTATGGTGACTATGCCGACGGTTTTTGGGATAAGGAAGTGACGGAAGGATGCGGTAACTATTATAAAGCCTTTAACTTCAAGGCTTTCCGTTCCAGTACGGCTATTGGTACCGACCTCTTGGGCAAGCAGGAAGCTAAAATTAACAAAGGCGATAATGCCTATCCCTACTTCACCTGTGAACTTGGTGGTGGTATGGCTACGGCCTATCACCGCCGTCCTTACGTCTATGCCGAGGATGCTTATTCGATGGCGCTTGTTAAACTGGGTTCCGGCTCTAATCTGTTGGGCTACTACATGTATCATGGTGGCACTAATCCTGAGGGTGTTCTGAATACGTTGAACGAAGTACAAACGTCACCTGGTACAGCCAATAACGACCTGCCCGTTTGCACCTATGATTTCCAGGCACCGCTGGGCGAATTCGGACAGACCTATCCGCAATACTATATGCTGCGTCCGCTGCATCTCTTTATGCAGGACTTTGGTGAGACACTTGCTCCTATGGAGGCTTCATTTCCTGCACCACAGGACTTGAAACGTGGACAAGATGATGCCCTTCGCTGGGCGGTACGCTGTCAGGGCGACAGCGGTTTTGTCTTTGTCAACAACTACGAACGCTTCTATACGCTAAGTGCCAAAAAGAACGTGCTGTTGTCATTGTCTGGCGTGGTTTTGCCACGTCTTACCATTCCTTCTGGCACCATGGCTATCTTCCCCGTCAATATCGCAGGAATCCGCTATGCTACGGCTCAGTTGGTGGCGCATCGTGACGGTAAACTCTACATGATGCAGATTCCAGGTGTTACAACGACCATCAAAATGCAGGATGGGAAGACGTTGAAGAACGTCAAGGCTAAGGGTATCGAGAAGCCCGTCTACAAAAACGTCTATCTCATGACGCGTGAACAGGCCGAACGCCTCTTTTTGAGTGAAGAGTTAAGAGTGAAGATTGAAAAGTTGGTAGAATTCACGAAGGTCAAGGACGCAGGCCCTTTGCGTACTATTAAGAAGGGTAAGGCCAAGGTCGCTGAGGCTCCCTCTGAACAGGATTGGAACAATGCCGCCGTCTATCGCATCACATCAGCCATCAGCCATCAGCCATCAGCCCTCCTCAGCATTTCCTATCGTGGCGACTGTGCCCGTCTTTATGCCAATGGTCGTCTGATAGCCGATAATTTCTACTACGGTCGTCCGTTCCTCTATGGTCTGTGGCGACTGCCCAAGGATTGCAAGGAACTGGAATTGCGCGTCCTGCCTTTACAGCCTGATGCTCCAATTTACCTGCCCCGTGAGGCCGACCGCACTGCCGGTGAAGCCATCACTAATATTGAAATCATCAACATGCAATAGCCCATGAAACGACTTCTGATAGGTTTATCATTTCTCATTTCTCATTTTTCATTTAGCAGCATAACTGCGCAAACCATCTCGCTGACGGGCGCCTGGGATTTTTCTCTAGGTGACAGCACGCAGTACAACGACTATGTCATGCTGCCCGGTTCCATGCTGACCAACGGCAAGGGTAATTCTGTGAATGTGAATACGCGGTGGACGGGTTCGCTTTACGATTCGTCGTTCTACTTTAATCCCTATATGGCGAAATACCGCGTCGAGGGACAGATGAAGTTTCCGTTCTTTCTGACGCCTGAGAAGCATTACGTCGGTAACGCTTGGTATAAGCGTAGCATCTATATTCCCAAAAACTGGAACGACCAGCGCATTACGCTGTTTTTGGAACGTCCGCATATCGAGACCGCCATCTATGTTAACGGTCAGCGTGTCGGACATCAGATGTCGCTTTCTACGCCTCATCGCTATGATATTACTGATTATGTCAATAGTGGCGAGAGTAACACGATTGCTATCTGCGTCTACAATGGTATCGAGAACGTTTGCGTGGGACAGGACTCCCACTCGGTGACCGATCAGACGCAAGGTAACTGGAACGGTATCGTGGGACGCGTGGAACTGCAGGCACAGTGGAAGAAACTGAATATCCGTCATGTCCGTATCCGTCCAGACATCCCCAAGCGTACTATGGCTGTTGAGGTGGAGTTGGAGAATCATCTCAAAGGCGTGCGCGTCTTTCCTGTTAACGATTATGGCGTGCGTGTAGAGATACGTCCATTAGACAATAGTCAAAAACGCCCAGACCGTAGAATATGCACGAAGGAAGCAACAAAGGATGTGTTAACGTTTGATATTCCTTTAGACGGCTTTAGACTTTGGGATGAACTGCAGCCCAATCTCTATCAGTTGACGGTCAGGGCTGGTGACGATGTCTATGAGACAACCTTTGGTTTGCGCGATATCAAAGTCAAGGACGGACAAATCCAACTTAATGGCAGATCCTTGTTCCTGCGTGGTACGGTCGAGAACTGTTGTTTCCCTGAGACGGGTTATCCGCCTACTGATGAGGCAGAGTGGCTTAGGATTTTCCGTAAGTGCAAGGAATACGGACTGAACCACGTGCGCTTCCACAGTTTCTGTCCACCAGAGGCGGCGTTTGCTGCTGCTGACCGTGTGGGTATCTATCTTCAGCCTGAGGGCCCGTCGTGGCCTAATCATGGTGTGAAACTGCGTCGTGGACAGAAGATTGACCAGTACCTGATGGACGAAACCAAACGCATCATTGATGAGTATGGTCATCATCCGTCGTTTATCATGATGGCAGCGGGTAACGAGCCTGCTGGTGATTGGGTGAGCTACTGTAACGACTGGGTAAAAGTGATGCACCAGTACGACCCCACCAAAATTTACGCAGGTGCTGCCGTCGGTGGCGGCTGGGCATGGGACGACGGTTCTGAATTCCATGTGAAGGCTGGTGCACGCGGACTCGACTGGGACCGTCATGCACCCAGCAGTGACGATGACTACTATCAGCAACTGCTCTTTCCGCGCAACTACAAGTCTAAGGAACCCAACTATTCGCCTATTGTCGCTCACGAACAGGGCCAGTGGTGTGCCTTCCCCGACTTTAAGGAGATTCCGCAATATACTGGCGTTTATAAGGCCCGTAATTTCGAGATATTCCAAGACCTGTTGGCTGATAATGGTATGGCCTCGCAGGCCGAGAAGTTTCTGATGGCCAGCGGTCGCTTGCAGGTCTTAGCCTATAAGTACGAGATAGAGCGCAACCTGCGTACCAAGGACTATGCCGGTTTCCAACTCTTAGGGCTCAACGACTATAGCGGCCAAGGTACGGCACTCGTCGGCCCACTCAATGTCCATTGGCGCGAAAAAGGCTATTGTACGGCCGACGACTGGCGCCAGTTCTGTAGTGCCATTGTTCCTTTGGCTCGTTTCCCCAAGTTCGTCTATACCAACGACGAGACGCTTCAGGTTCCCATTGAGGTCTACAATGCCTTCATGACTTCTCTGACTGATGCCCGTGCCACCTATACTATTATGGCTGGTGACAGCATCTTCAGCCAAGGCACCTTATTTTCCGGCACACTGCCCACTGGTAAGAACATTGCCCTTGGCACCATCAGTCAGTCGCTTGGCGCTGTCACGACACCACAAAAGCTGACGCTGACCGTTCAGTTCTCTGAGAATATCAAAAACCATTGGGACTTCTGGGTTTATCCCTGCGCTTCGCTAAATAATAAAGAAGAAATGATAAATAATAAAGATTTCTACGAGACGGATACGCTGGATGCGAAGGCGCTGAAGGTACTGAAGAGGGGGGGCACGGTACTGCTCTGTGCGGGTGGCAAGATACGCTATGGCAATGATGTACGCCACACGTTCCTGCCTGTATTCTGGAATACCTCATGGTTTAAGATGCGTCCACCACACACCACGGGTGCCTATATCCAGAGCACGCATCCCGTATTCCGCGACTTCCCCACCGACGATTGGCAGAATCTGAATTGGTGGGAACTCGTGAATCGTACGCAGGTCATAAATCTTGCAGAGTTTCCTAAGGATTATCAGCCCATCGTGCAACCTATAGATACATGGCACGTCAGCCGCAAGCTTGGCATGCTCATCGAGGCCCGTGTACTGAAAGGACGTTTGCTGATGACAACGATGGATATCTCGCATCGTCTGGATCAGCGTCCTGTAGCCCGTCAGTTACGCTACAGCATTCTGCGCTACATGCAGAGTAGCGACTTCAATCCCTCGCTACACCTTGATATCGATGTCATCCGTCATCTTTTCGAGCGCGAAGCCCCTCGTGTCGATATGTTTACCAACGAATCGCCCGACGAGTTAAAGCCTAAAATCGGAGGGTAAGACGTAGGACTATACTATCTCTATACCCTTAACTCTGTTACTTTTTGTAGATTTAGGAGATATTTTTGCAAATATAGGAGTAGCCTTTTCGGGATTATTCCTATATTTGCACATTATTAGTTATAGACTAGAAACCAAAAAAGTATATGATTATGAAGAAAACGCAAGACTTTAACGCTTATTGGCGAGGATGGCTACTGTTATTAGTGGGCTTCCTTCTGCCGCTTTCGGCTATGGCTGAAGAAGTGACGTTGGCCGACAGTAATGGAAACGTGCTGAGATACCAGTTTACAGACGACGGTCCAGCAACGTTCGTAGGTGTCAAGACCTATAGCACCGATGCCGACAAGGCTGGTCGCATTATTATTGCCGACCAAGTGACGGATAATGCTGGCAACAGCCACGATGTGCTATACATCAGTGGGTCAGTAGGTAACCGAGGCAATATTGTCAGTATCGTGTTCGGCCAGAACATCATTGCCACGGGTGGTGCTGACGGTTCCAGCAGTGATGCTTTCTACAATTGTGGCAAGTTGGAGAGCGTCACGCTGAACAGCAAACTGCAAATATTGGGACGTTACACGTTCCAGGCTTGCTATAACTTGTCATCCATCAATCTGGCTGAGGCAACCAGTCTGACAACGATTCTGCTGAAGGCTTTTGAAAATACCGATCATCTGCGTACGATTACCATACCCAGTTCAGTGACAACCATTGACGAATGTGCTTTCAGCTACATGGACTCGTTGCGTACGGTAACGTTTGCCGCTGGTAGCAAGCTGACCGAGATGGGTAGAAGTGCTTTTACCAACAACCCGAATTTGGAAAGTATCAACCTCCAGACTTGTAGCTTGCTGACCACTTTGCCAGACTACATGCTGTATGGTTGTACGAGTTTGAAGTCGCTTACGCTGTCCGATGTCGTTGAGACAGTAGGAACAGGAGCTTTCGAATATTGTCGTTCCATGAAGGAACTGACTTTTGGAACAGGACTGACCAGCCTGTCTGATGACTATTATGTGGTCTACGGCTGCGATAGTCTGCAGAAGGTGACGCTGCCTGGTGTCAACTATCCGTTTAAGAGCTCCTATGCTTTCCCAGCCGATGTCATACTCTACGTCCATCCAGACCTTATTGACGTTTATCGTTCAAACGATTTTTCGAAAGCCTGTCATGTGATTGGTATCGGAGAAATTAATGATTTTGTCATCACGACAACGGCTGGCGGCGAACTGCAGACAAAGGTGGAGTCCATTGGTTCTCCCAACAATCTGCTGACGTTGACCGTTACGGGTCCGTTGAACGGAACGGATATTGACTATATCCACAGCTCGATGCCTAACATTCAGGTGCTCAACCTGACCAATGCCAGCATTGTAGAGGGTGGTGACAGCTATCATCAATGGAATGTGGCTGCTAATGGCGATGCCACCATTGAGACCTACTACGGTCCTTGGAACACAGAGAACAATGTGCTGACGCGCTGTATGTTCTATAATATGCCTACACTACGCAGCATTTCGTTGCCACAAGGCATTACCAAGATTGGCGAGTACGCCTTGGCACAAGATCGTAACCAGAATTTCAAACTGGCAACTATTGATATTCCTGCCAGTGTTACAACGATTGACCATTATGCCTTCAATTATGCTGGTATCACGGAAGTGACGATACCTTCGGGTGTGACCCGCATTGAGGAGCAGACTTTTGCCAACTGCCGTAAGTTGAAGAAGGCAACACTGCCCGATGGCATTACGTATATTGGAAACTCTGCTTTCAGCGAGTGTCATGCTTTGGAGGATGTCAATATTCCCGCTAACATAGAGACTATTGACCAGTATGCTTTTAATAATAATAAGGTGAGGACGTCACCTATCGTCCTGCCTGCCACGTTGAAGAGCATTGGTTATCGTGCATTTTCGTATAATAGTAAGGTGGAGAGCATTACGTTCAGCGAAGGCTTGGAGACTATTAGAGGTTATGCTTTCAGCAACTGTAATGCCGTCAAGGCCATTGTACTGCCTGAGAGCATTACCACTTTGGAGTATAATGCCTTCGAGGGTTGCGACTCCATTACGGAATTCCGGTTCCCAGCTAATATCAAGGAGGTGCCTCAAGGTGTTCTCTATCATTGCGATAAGTTAGAGCGTGTGACATTGGCTGATGGAACAACTCGTATCAATCATTATGCATTCCAAGACTGTCCGAATCTGACCACAGTCAACATTACCGAACAGACGGCATTGACCTACGTAGGTTATTATGCCTTTGCCAATACAGGCTTTACCACAGTGACGTTGCCTAACAGCATTACGACGATGGACTATAGTGCGTTCCGTAGCTGTCAACAGTTGACCAGCATTAATGTTCCCACGCAGCTGACCACCGTTCCTTACGACTTCGTGGCCTATTGTCCGAATCTGACCAGTGTTCAGATGCACGACGGTATCCGCGTGGTAGGCCATTATGCTTTCCTCGATTGTAAGGCGTTACCTGCCATCGAACTGAACGACCAGATTACTACAATCGAGTATAATGCCTTCTCTGGATGCGAGAATCTGGTGCTCGACAAGTTGCCAACGGCACTGACCCATATTGGCGATAATGCCTTCCGTAATACCAAGAAAATAACAGGGAAACTGATTGTTCCTACAGGTGTGACAACAATCGGTTCTGAGGCTTTCCGCGAGAGTGCCCTGACTGGTATTGTGCTGCCTGAGGGCGTTACAAAGTGGGGTACTACCATTTTCTATGGATGTAACGAGTTGAAGGATGTTCATTTGCCTAACGATATCAAGCGTATCACGAATTATATGTTCCAGCACTGTACAGCCTTAGAACAGATACAGATTCCTGATAGTGTGAAGGAGATTGGTTGGGGGGCCTTCGATTGGTCTGGTCTGACCTCTGTTACAATGCCTGATTCGTTGGAGATTCTTGAGGGATACGCCTTCTCTAACACCCAGATTCAGTCTATCCGTATTCCTGACGGTATCAAAGGCGACCAGCCTGGCTCGTATGTTGCTGCAGGTTGTAAGCGCCTGAAGGAGGCTTACTTGGGACGTAATCAGGACTATACCACTATTACCAGTTTTACCTTCTTTGATAATTGTGACTCACTGCAACTACTGCGCATTTATGCAGGTACCCCCCCTCAATGTTACAGCTCGTATTTGGACTATCGCAAGACTTGTGTGCTCGAAGTACCTGAAGATGCCGTAGAGCTCTATAAGGCTACCGATGTATGGAAGGAGTTCAAAGAAATCAAGGGCTATTTTGATGGCGAGTTGCTGAATGACCTCGATTATGCCATACTGAAGTGTGTCTATAACAAGTTGGACGGTGCTAACTGGAAGAAACCTTGGGATCTGACCAATAACCACCGTTCAATGGGTAAGTGGCAGGGCGTCGTCACTGTGGGCGACTATATCACCAGTATTGACCTTAGCGGTCAGGGATTGAAGGGTACGCTGCCTGACTCTCTGTTCCTGTTGCCACGAATAGAGGTGTTGAACCTGAGCGATAACCGTATCAAGGCTGACCTCACCACATTGTTGGCCAATATGCCTGAGAATACGACGTTGACAGAGGTTAATATGATGGGCAATGAACTGACGGGCGACATCTATCCT
Organism: uncultured Prevotella sp.; assembly: GCA_946404405.1. Taxonomy (GTDB): domain Bacteria; phylum Bacteroidota; class Bacteroidia; order Bacteroidales; family Bacteroidaceae; genus Prevotella. Next base: position 1,291 of record CAMJDL010000007.1, on the reverse strand, counting down.
TTTGCCACGAAGTTGCCTAATTTGACGAAACTCAACCTGAGCTACAATCAACTGACAGCTGTCTCACAGGTGATACCTAACACCAAACTCACCTACTACGATTTCTTACGTGGTTTCCAGTTTGTGGACTACCAAACCAATCAGGTGGTTGAGGGGGCTCCTGTCACAGATATCACGCCAGGCGTGCCTGTAGCTATTGAATTCAATACGTTACAGACCTATCGTCACGAATACGGTGATTATGGTTACGATTGCACGGACCTCTATCGCTATTATCTTAATAAGAAAGGCAGCTGGACGACCAGCAATTGGGAGTTGCAACGTAACAGCGATAAACTGTGGACGTTATACTCTGGGTGGTCTAACTATCCGTTGCAAGCGCCAAAGGGTGTGCCCGTCATGTACACACATGGTGACCCGTGGTTTAGCCAGTTGTCGTTTATCGTTCGTTTCGATTGGACAGATGGTGATGTGAATGCCGACCTGACGGTGGATGTCACCGACTTGCAGAGTGTTGTCTACTATGCACTGAACGACAATAAGGGCGATGGTAATATGTTCAACTTCACGACTGCCGATGTCAATAGCGACGACGTGATCAATGTCAGCGACATCGTGGGTAGTGTGGACTATGTGCTGAACTATGTGGAGACCGAACCTTCACAGGCTCCGTCTAATAGGCATAGAGCACCAGCCAGTCTGATGAATACACTATCGTTGAATGGTCATAATGCTATATTGACACACGCTGATGCCGTTGCCGCCCTGCAGTTTACCGTTACGGGTGTCGCTTTGGGTCAGTTGCATGTGAGCGAAGCGCTGAAGAGCCGCTTCTCTGTTGCCATGCGCGAGGTGGCTGGTGGTGTCCGTGTGGTGGTATACTCGGCTGATGGTCATACACTCGAGCCAGGCATCCATCAATTGCTGACTGACTTGCCAGCAAGTGCTGTGGTGACCGATATCCGCTTGTCTGACGCTGAGGCACGCCACTTGGATGTTACCAATGAAGGCGGTGTTACCTCTTTGTCAATTCTTGATTCTCAATTCTCTGTTGGCGATGCTCCCGTCTTCGACCTCAATGGTCGTCGTTTGGGCGCATGGGATACGTTGCCTGAAGGTTTATATGTGATCCGTATAAATGGTAAACAGTATAAGGTTAAGAAGTAGCGGGCTGCGCCCTAGTGAAGAATGAAGAGTGAAGAATGAAAACTGAAAAATAATACGACTATGAAATATATCAGATTCTATTTATTAGCAGTTGGCCTTTGGCTGTTGGCTGTTGGCAGTATGG
>CAMJDL010000006.1 GCA_946404405.1 uncultured Prevotella sp. | reverse complement strand
GGCTAAAACGTTGTGCATAAGATATTTAATTTCGAATTTTAACTATTTTAAGAGATACTAGTGATTTTATTTATCTCAATGAATATTTGGAACATTTAAAAATTATGCTTACTTTTGCCTTGCATTCTCTTAGGTGCAAAGGTAGCAAGTATTTTTGATTTTTCAAAGTTTTTAAAAAAATAGTTACTAACTTTGCAGGCAAATTGCAGAACGATGAGTTAAGAATGGATGACAAGCAGTATCTTCAATCCTTCATTCGTAAGGGGGAGCACCAGCAGCAGGACTTCAAGTATCGCGTGTCCGATGCCTTGAAGCTTGCCAAATCTGTCTCGGCCTTTGCTAATACAGATGGCGGGCGCCTGTTGATAGGTGTTCGCGATGATGGTAACATGTCTGGCGTTCGTGATGAAGAGGAAATATACATGATGCACCAGGCTGCTTACCGTTATTGTTGTCCAGAGGCCAGCATTAATCAAGACCAAGAACTGCCAATTAACCTCATTGTTCGCCGTTCACGCATTCCACGTCCGAAGGTTATATCGCTTTTAGCCCGACTGATACGCTTCAATGTAGTCCATTGGGAATACCGCGAACAGCAGTTCTTATTCAGCCTATAAATGTGTCTTGATTACCTTGCAAGGATTACCTACCGCAACTGAATTTGATGGGATATCCTTCACCACGACAGAACCAGCACCGATAGACACGTTGTCACCGATAGTGACTCCTGGCAGGATTGTCACACTGCCGCCAATCCATACGTTGTTGCCGATGGTGACGGGTTTGGCCCATTCCTGTCGGCTGTTACGCTCAACGGGATCAGTACTATGACAGGCTGTGTAGATACTGACGTTTGGACCGATAAAGCAATCGTCACCAATGGTAACAAGCGCTTCGTCGAGAACCGTGAAGTCGAAGTTGGCAAAGAAACGCTTACCGATACTAATCTGCTTGCCGTAGTCGCAACGGAACGGCTGATTGATAAGAAAATCATCGTCGCCCACATGACCGAACAGCTCTTTGATAATCTCCTTCATCCGCTGGGTTTCAGACGGTCGGAGTGAATTATATTCGAAAATCTTGTTTCGGGTAGCTTTCAACTCTTCTATCAGTTCTGGGTCAACGGCAGAATAAATCTCGCCTGCCAACATTTTCTCTTTTTCTGTCATATATCTATCGTATTATCTTAGCCTTCTGTAGGTTGTCGCTATACTGCTCAAAATCGACTGAATTAATTAGTTCACGTAGTGTCATGTAGTCTGTTTTAAAATGCAAAGGTACGAAAAAAACGTGAAATTATAAAGATAATTTGCTGTTTTTCGCTATATTTGCACGCAAAAGCGTGCGAGAACAGGCTGCACCTCGGCAATTCGAGCAAGCTCGATTGCACTCGGTTTGCACTGTCCTCGCAGCATATTTTTCAAGTGACACTGGTAAGAATGTCTGAAGTCGGAAATTAGGATGCACTCGAAAATAAAAGAAAAAATTGTTTTTTCTTTGTATTTTGCTCGTTTTTCACTACCTTTGCACCAATTATTAAAACCCTTATAACAAAATGAAGTTAAACGAACTACTGAGCGGCAAGTTGAACGCCGCAGAATGGGAAGCCAAGGGATATGAGCTTCCAAAATTTGACATTGCTAAGTTGCGTGAAAAGACAGCCAAGGAGCCCACTTGGGTACACTTTGGCGGTGGAAACATTTTCCGTGCATTTCCTGCTGCCATTCTGAACGACGCATTGAACACGGGCAAATACGATCGTGGTGTGATTGTGGCCGAGACATTCGACTTCGAAGTTATCGACAAGGCCTATGCACCCTACAACAACCTGTCGCTATGCGTGAACCTTTGTTCGGACGGCAGCATCGAGAAGAAAGTGATTGCCTCTGTAACAGAAGCTTTGAAGGCTGACCCACAGTTTGCAGACTGGCAGCGCCTTGTAGAGATATTCAAGAACCCTTCATTGCAGATGATTTCGTTTACTATCACTGAGAAGGGTTATACGTTCAACGAGGCTGATCTGGCTCGCGGCTTAAGCCCTGTCTTCGCAATGGGTAAGGTTTGCGCCCTACTGTTGGAGCGCTTCAACGCAGGTCAGTTGCCCCTCACCGTTCAGAGCATGGATAACTGCTCGCACAATGGTGACAAGGTGAAGGCCGGCGTCTTTGCTTATGCCGAGCGCTGGGTGAAGGACGGACTTGTTCCTGCAGCCTTCCTTGACTACCTGAAGGATGAGAAAAAGGTGACCTTTCCATGGTCGATGATTGATAAGATTACCCCACGCCCACACGAGAAGGTAAAGGAGCTATTGGCTAAGGACGGATTCGAGGACAACGACTATATCGAGACCGAGAAGCACACCTTTACTGCTCCATTTGTAAATGCTGAAGAGGTGCAGTATCTGGTCATCGAGGACAACTATACGAACGGTCGTCCCCCTCTCGACTTGGGCGGCGCGCTCTATACCACCCGCGAAACCGTGGACAAGGTGGAGACGATGAAGGTGACCACATGTCTGAACCCGCTGCACACGGCTATGTCAATCTACGGCTGCATGCTGGGTTATACGCTGATTTCTGCTGAGATGGCAGACGAAGACCTGCGTGCATTCATCCAGAAGATTGGTTATATGGAGGCTATGCCCGTGGTTGTTGACCCTGGTGTGCTGAACCCTTACGAGTTCATTGGCGCCGTGCTCAACAAGCGTCTGCCCAACCCATTCATGCCTGACGCTCCCCAGCGTATCGCCATGGACACCAGTCAGAAGTTGCCCATCCGCTTTGGTGAGACGCTGAAGAAATATGTGGCTCGCGGACTGGACAAGTCAAACCTCGTACTGATTCCGCTGACGTTGGCTGGCTATGCCCGTTATCTGAAGGGTATCAAGGACGACGGAACGGCATTTGACTGCTCGCCCGACCCCATGCTCGAAGAACTGCAGGCCATCGTGGCTCCGCTGGAAATCGGCAAACAAGATCAGGACTGGAGCCCGCTGAAGAAGCTGTACAACCGCAAGGATGTATTCGGACTTGATCTATACGAGGCAGGTCTTGGTGAGCAGATTGAGGGCATGGTCAAAGAGTTGTATGCAGGCAATGGTGCTGTTCGCGCTACATTGCATAAATACGTTTCAGCAAGATAATTGATAGTTAAGAGTTAAGAATTAAGAATTAAGAGATTAGATATGAAAAGCGATCCAAAAGAGTGCCTATATTGCACAAATAATGAGACCCTGCACAATCTGATGATTGAGTTCGCTCAGCTGTCGGTTTCTCGCGCGTTCCTTTTTAAAGAACAGACTTATCGTGGCCGTTGTCTTGTGGCATATAAGGATCACGTAAACGACCTGAACGAGTTGTCGGACGAAGACCGTAATGCCTTTATGGCTGACGTAGCCAAGGTAACCCGTGCCATGCAGAAGGCCTTCAATCCAGAGAAGATAAACTACGGTGCATACAGCGACAAGTTGTCTCACCTGCACTTCCATCTGGCTCCAAAGTATGTGGACGGCCCTGACTATGGCGGCACGTTCCAGATGAACCCTGGAAAGGTGTATCTCAGCGATGCAGAGTACGCAGAGCTGATAGAGAATATCAAGGCTTATTTGTAATAAATAGTAAATCGAAAATACTTAAATCGAAAATAACAAGATGGCAATTGTAAAACCATTTAAAGGTATCCGCCCCCCGAAGGACTTAGTAGAGCAGGTGGAGAGTCGTCCCTACGACGTGCTGGACTCAGAAGAAGCACGTGCCGAGGCTGGCGACAACGAGAAGAGTTTGTACCACATAATCAAGCCCGAGATTGACTTCCCTGTAGGCACCAGCGAGTATGACCCACGCGTCTACGAAAAGGCTGCTGAGAACTTCCAGAAGTTCCAGGACAAGGGCTGGCTTGTACAGGACAAGGACGATCACTACTATATCTATGCGCAGACCATGAATGGCAAGACGCAGTATGGACTGGTGGTTGGCGCTTACGTCGACGACTATATGAAGGGCAACATCAAGAAACACGAGCTGACCCGTCGCGACAAGGAAGAAGACCGCATGAAGCATGTCCGCGTGAACAATGCCAACATAGAACCTGTGTTCTTTGCATATCCTGACAACGCGGTGCTGAACGAGCTAATTATGCGCTATGCCAAGACGGAGCCTGAATACGACTTTATAGCCCCCATTGACGGTTTCCGCCATCAGTTCTGGGTGATTAGCGATGCTCAGGACATACAGACCATTACTGACGAGTTTGCCAAGATGCCATCGATGTATATCGCTGACGGACACCACCGTTCGGCTGCTGCAGCACTTGTTGGTGCCGAGAAGCAGAAGCAGAACCCCAACCACAACGGTACAGAGGAGTATAACTACTTCATGGCCGTTTGTTTCCAGGCTTCACAGCTTACAATCCTTGACTACAACCGCGTGGTGAAGGACCTGAATGGTATGTCGTCAGAAGAATTTCTGGCTGCCCTGCAGGTAAATTTCCTCGTTGAAGACAAGGGTACTGAGATTTACAAGCCCCAGCAGTTGCATGAGTTCTCGCTCTATCTGGACCAGCATTGGTACTCGTTGAAAGCCAAGGAGGGTACTTACGACAACAGCGACCCCATCGGCGTGTTGGATGTCGATATCTCGAGCCGTCTGATTCTGGACGAGATTCTGAACATCGGCGACCTGCGCTCTTCTCAGCGTATCGACTTCGTTGGTGGTCTGCGTGGTTTGGGTGAACTGAAGCGTCGCGTGGACTCTGGTGAGATGCGTGCTGCTCTGGCCCTCTATCCAGTATCGATGCAACAGATTATGGATATCGCTGACAGCGGAAAGATTATGCCACCAAAGGCTACATGGTTCGAGCCGAAGCTGCGCTCAGGATTGGTGATTCATAAACTATCGTAATATCGATATTCCGAAATATCGAAAAAAATGACCGACGAATATCGCACGATATCAGGCACAAGCGAGGGATACTACACCGAGAAACGGAGTAAGTTCCTCGCTTTTGCTCATCACGTAGAAGATGTAGCTGAGGTGAAGGACATTGTGGCAGGTTATCGTAAAAAGTACTACGATGCCCGCCATGTGTGTTATGCCTATATGCTGGGACCAGAACGTTTGGAGTTTCGTGCCAATGATGATGGAGAACCATCATCAACTGCTGGGAAACCCATTCTTGGACAAATCAACAGCAACGAGCTGACTAACATCCTCATCGTGGTGGTGCGCTATTATGGTGGTGTCAATCTGGGTACCAGCGGACTCATCGTAGCCTACCGTGAGGCTGCTGCCGACGCTTTGGCACATGCAGCCATTGAGAAGCGGAAGGTTGAGGAAATTGTCAAGTACACGTTTGCCTATCCACAGATGAACGACGTGATGCGCATTGTGAAAGACATGAATCCGCGCATCGTCAGTCAAACATACGATAACACGTGCGAAATCGTGCTGAGCATCAGGAAAAGTGAAGCCGAGCAGTTGAAATCTAAATTGGCAAAACTCTCTTTCGAATAAATTTCGTAAGTTTCCTGCATTTTCTTTGGTAGTATCGGAAAAAAGTAGTACCTTTGCATCCGCATTCGAGCAAAGCATAAGAAATTTATTGGAAGGTTGGCAGAGTGATCGATCGCGCTGGACTCGAAATCCGGTATACCCTTTTCGGGTATCGGGGGTTTGAATCCCTCACCTTCCGCTTAGTTAGAGAGTCAGTGATGACTCTCTTTTTGCTAAAGAGAGTATGGAGAATAACAGCATTTTACAGAAACTTGACGGACTGGAGGCTCGCTTCGAGGAGGTATCGACGCTTATTACCGACCCCGACGTGATTGCTGACCAAAACCGATTTGTGAAACTCACCAAGGAGTATAAGGACTTAGGTGACATCATGGACGCTCGTAAGCGTTATATTGCTTGTCTGAACAGTATCAAGGAGGCAAAGGATATACTAGCCAACGAGAGTGACCCCGAAATGAAGGAAATGGCACGTGAGGAATTGGCTGAAAACGAGGCGTTACAGCCCAAACTGGAGGAGGAAATCAAAATTGCATTGATTCCCAAAGACCCAGAGGATGCCAAGAACGTGCAGATGGAGATTCGTGCCGGAACGGGTGGCGACGAGGCAGCATTGTTTGCAGGCGACCTGTTTAAGATGTATAAGAGCTTTTGCGACTCGAAGGGTTGGCAACTGTCAATTACCAGCGTCTCAGAAGGTGCCGTCGGTGGTTTCAAGGAAATAGACTTTGCCGTTAGCGGTGCCGATGTCTATGGTACGCTGAAATACGAGTCTGGCGTACATCGTGTACAGCGCGTGCCTGCTACCGAGACACAGGGGCGTATGCACACCTCTGCTGCGACAGTTGCCGTACTGCCTGAGGCTGACAAATTCGAGGTTCACGTTAACGAGGGTGAAATCAAGTGGGACACTTTCCGTTCGAGTGGTGCCGGTGGTCAGAACGTGAACAAGGTTGAGTCTGGTGTGCGTCTGCGCTATATGTGGAAGAATCCCAATACGGGCGAAACGGAAGAAATCCTCATAGAATGTACAGAAACGCGCGACCAGCCCAAGAATAAGGAACGTGCATTGTCGCGCCTCTATACCTTTATATATGATAAGGAGCATCAGAAGTATATGGATGACATTGCCTCACGTCGTAAGAGCCTTGTCTCTACGGGCGACCGCTCAGCTAAGATTCGCACTTATAACTTCCCACAGGGTCGCGTCACCGACCACCGCATCGGCTATACCACCCACGACCTGCAGGGTTTCCTTGGTGGTGACATCCAACCTATGATTGATGCGCTGACCGTTGCCGAGAATGCAGAACGCATGAAGGAAACAGAACTCTAAAGTTTGAAATTTAAAAATTGAAGTTTGTTGTTTATGAATAGACAAGAATTAATACAGCAGATACGTGAGAAGCAGTCGTTTCTATGTGTAGGACTCGACACCGACCTCGACAAGATTCCTCAATCGGTGCAGAAACAAGTCCGTAAGGAGTATGAAGAGGAAGAGTACACGTTTGGCATGCTACTGGAGTTCAATATTCGCATCATCGATGCTACTGCCCCATACTGTGTGGCCTATAAGCCTAATCTTGCCTTTTACGAGGCATACGGTATGGAGGGTATTGCAGCTTTCGAGGGTACCATTGAGTATCTGAAGGAGAACTATCCCAACCACTTCATCATTGCCGATGCCAAACGTGGCGATATTGGCAATACATCGAAAATGTATGCTAAGACCTTCTTCGAGAACTATGATGTCGATTCGCTGACCGTTGCCCCCTATATGGGTGAGGACTCGGTGACACCTTTCCTAGGCTATAAGGACAAGTGGGTTATCCTCTTGGCTTTGACATCGAATAAGGGTTCGCACGATTTCCAACTCATCGAGGATAAAAATGGTGAGCGTCTCTTTGAAAAAGTGCTGAAACAGAGCCAGCAATGGGGCAACGAAGACAACATGATGTACGTTGTTGGTGCCACACAGGGAAAGATGTTCGAGGACATCCGCAAGATAGTTCCCAACCATTTCCTCTTGGTACCCGGTGTTGGCGCACAAGGCGGTTCACTGCAGGAAGTCTGCAAATATGGCATAACCAAAGACTGTGGCTTGCTGGTGAATTCCAGTCGTGGCGTCATTTATGCCTCTAACGGTGATGACTTTGCTGAAGTGGCAGCAGAGAAAGCCAAGGAGCTGCAACAGGAGATGGCTATTGAACTCGCAAAGTTTGCTGATTAAAGTTGTCGCAAACGACAATTTTAGCAGCAGTTGGTCAGGGAATTGCCACAAAGCCAGTCCATTTCAATCCATCCAGTGTACTTGCCATCTGTGGTCTTGACCTTGACCCACTCACCCTTGATGTCCATGGGACGGAGCACAATTTCTTTTGTGAATGAATAGACTGCAGCTGACTTAGCGTTAGGCGACTGGCGCAACGTCAGTTTCTCTTTGCCATAGTTACGGGTGCCCATACCTAGAACAGAATAATGAATCCAATAGCCCGTAGTAGAGCCCTTAAGCGTGCCTTCAAAGTCGCCCGTATCATAATCGTTACCTATGATTTTCCACCAACCATTAGTAGGCTTCTCAACACCAATCATAGCCGGTATATTGGTGGGAATACGGTCAACAACCTTGCCATTGGGCGCATTACGAACGTTAGTAAACTTACCCTTACTATCCCACGTAAATACACCAAGTGATTGGGCGCTGACGGTAGCTAAAAAAGCGGTCAGCAATACGAAAAGCATGATTAGTTTTTTCTTCATAGGGCTTTATTAAATTTAAAAGTTAAGACATTCCAAGCAATGGCTTCAAATCGTCTTCCTTATAAAGAATCCATGCTGTAGTTCCAAGGAAAGCAAGGAACACGAAGATGAGGCACATCTGTGCACGCTTGGGGCCCTTCTTCTGAACGGGTACGGTAGCACTCTGCAATGTAGTGAACGCTGGTGTTTCCTGCTGAACCTTAGCCTCTGCGGCCAATAACTGTGTAGCCACTTGCTGATAGGCATTGTACTGCAGCTGCATCTCGTTCTCCAGTTCAGTCTGACGCATGCGAACGGTTTCGAGCATGATATCCTGATTGTGGTCCACGAAGTCTGCATACAGCCGACGGGCCTTGTCGTAGCGCGCCTTAGCCTCGCCATAGAGTTTCTGGCTATACTCCAAATCTACGCGTGCCTTAGATGTGCGATAATCAGTGATGAATTTCTGCAGACGCGTCTTGACGGTATCGGCCATCATAGCGCAGATGACAGCGTTCTGGTCTGTCACATCAATGGTAATAACCATAGTTTTCTTATCGACATCACAAACCACCATCTTGTCGAGTGCCTTCACAATGGCAGCTTGTTTCTTCGTCAGACGGAAAGGATCAAGAGATTCTTCCTCTTTTTCCTTTTTGTCGGTAAACAGTCCGATAATGGCTTTCATCGTGCCCCCGATAGCTGCTGACCACCACGTCTTTTTCTGCTCTTTGCTCAAATAGTCGTAGTAGCTCATGGTGCGATCCTTCTCACCCTTCTTCTTGTTACCCTCAATAGTAACGGGTACATCGAATAACGTAGTCTTGAAGTCCGTAGAGTTCATTAAGTCGGGATAGAGCGTTGGGAACAATGCCTCAGAACCCATGCCAGCGGAACCGGAACCGCTTCCCAGATTGAAACCAAAACTGCTGGCCAGCGAAGCGAGACTGCTGGATGTACGAGAACTGGAAAGCTCAGGACTCAGCTTGACGGTACAGGAATAGAAATTTGGCTTGCTCAGCGCATAGATGGCAGCCAAGACAAAGGCAATAGGCAGCACCTTGTAATAAAGACGCTTGTGCTTCAACAAATCATTGAATATTTTTTTGAAGTCAATTGAAGACTCCTCAGCTTCGATTTTCTCAATATTATCCATATTTATGTCTGCGTATCAAAAAAAATACTTATTCAGTCTGCAAAGTTAATAATTAAATTTTAAATGAGTGGCATTTTGCGACAAAAAAATGCAAAAAGCCATTGGTATCAGCGATTTTTATGCTTCAAAAACCAACGATGGGTCAGAAAGTGATACATCAGTAGTGCAGTTGCCGTGAAGGTCAAAGCAACATAAAGCAGTATATCCCGCGTATCGTAAAACAAGCCATAACCCATACCAAGACCTAAGGCCAACCCCGTCTCCCATCCCAGAAAAAAGGTGCTCTGCGAGGTACCACGCTGACAATGACGGCTCAATTTGACAAAGAACAATAGGAAACGTGAACTAATGACTCCTACTGAAGTCCCCATCAATAATGGTGCTACCATACTGGAAGAGTGTACCAACAGCACGAGTAGTGCGCCCAAAAGCAGGATAAGTCCACTGACTACTTCGCTTTTCAGCTCGGCATTGCGAAAAACAAAACGCTGGGTCAACAAAGCAAACAAAAAGCCACCCATCATCAAAGCATAGAATACCAACGACAAGGATAGCGAGAGTACCAATCCAATAACAACGCTAATAAGTAACAGATTTAGGTACAACGGGAAACCACCAGGAAGAAAGAATCGGTCGAGTGACGCCATTGAAACACCTTCCTCTGGTGTACGAAATGGGAACGATACCCGACTAATGAGCAGAATACTAACCAAGGCAATAATGCCTGACACAAAGAGTATTGGCGTAATCTGCGTAATATAACACCCAAGTGGCATCAGGTAGCTTTCTATTGGAAGGAGGGCTACAGCCAATCCTGCTATCGGACCTAACGATAACGCAAAACGTGAGAACCATGCTGCTCCGAAATTGGCCTCTGTTCGCTGGTGCGACTCACAAGTATCGATAATGAGCGTCGACGACAATATCATCTGAGCCAATCCAAAAGCAGCACCTAATGCAACACGGTGTACCAATGCCTTGGGGAATGTTGTCAGCGGACTGAAATAGCCCAACAACAGCACATTGAGGGATAACGCGACAATGGCCCAAATACAAACCATATTACGTCTGAAACGCTGTACCAGCCACGAACACTGGGCACCAAACAGATACAATCCAATGGCAAAGGCTGCCATAGAGAGGCCTGTCTGCTCTGGCGTAAACTGCTGTTCAGCCAACAACCATTGCGGGAAGGTAGGTATCAGCATATATACCGACATCGTGAGCAGCAAATCGGCAATGACCAATAGCCAGAACTCATGATGCCAAAGACGTATATGTACTGGTGTGTTTTGATTGTTCATTAATACGATTCTGATTCGTTAGGAAAATCGCCACTCTTGACATCGTTGACATAGTTGCCAACGGCATCGGTGATAACCTCGTTGAGGTTAGCATAGCGACGCAGGAAACGTGGCGAGAAGCCCTGAGTCATGCCCAGCATGTCGGCCACCACCAGCACCTGACCATCACAGCCATTGCCAGCACCGATACCGATTGTAGGCGCAGAAATCTCGCTGGTCACGCGTGCAGCCAACTGAGCAGGCACCTTCTCCAGCACAATGCCAAAGCAGCCTGTCTCGGACAACAGTTTGGCGTCGGAAATCAGCTTCTCGGCCTCAGCCTCCTCCTTGGCACGAACAGCGTAGGTGCCGAACTTGTTGATGCTCTGAGGGGTCAGTCCCAGATGGCCCATAACGGGAATACCTGCATCGAGAATACGCTTCACGGTGTCGATAATCTCGACGCCACCCTCCAACTTCAGGGCATCGCAACCACTCTCCTTCATAATGCGAATAGCATTGGCCACGCCGTCATGAGAACCAATCTGGTAGCTGCCGAAGGGCATGTCGCACACCACGAGGGCTCGCTGTACGGCGCGCACCACGGAGCGGGCGTGATAAATCATCTGGTCAACGGTAATGGGCAATGTGGTCTGGTTACCAGCCATCACGTTTGAGGCTGAATCGCCTATCAATATGGCATCAACACCAGCCTTATCGACAATACCGGCCATGGTGTAATCATAGCTGGTAAGCATTGAAATCTTCTCGCCCTTCTGCTTCATCTCCATGAGGCGATGGGTCGTAACCTTACGGTTATCTGAAACTAAATATCCTGCCATAATCTTTTATATTTTTAATAATGTATAATCATTGATAACCTGGTCGCAAAGAGGCGCAATCCTCTCAGCGCTGTTCGTTGTGGCCAGACCGTAAACAAACATACCTGCTGCCCTACCCGACTTCAAGCCATTGAACGAGTCCTCGAAGACCACGCTCTCGTCGGGCGTCACACCCAAGCGTTCAGCGGCCTTCAGATAGCAGTCGGGATCGGGTTTGGAACGTTCGAAATCCTCTGACGTCAGGATGGCATCGAACAGACCGCAGAACTCAGGATGCGACTGATAGACGGCCTGCATCTTAGGCTGGTTGGAACTCGTCACGACTGCCGTCTTTACACCGTTTTGACGAAGCGACGTCATATAGTCGAGAAAGCCGGCTATATAGTCATAACGCATCTGCTGTTCGAACTTGTTCAGGTGCTCGGTAATGACTGCCTGCTCAGGTTCCAGCGGTCCGGAAAACCAAGCGTCGTAAATCTGAACCAGCGTCTGACCTTTAATCTCCTGTTCCAGTCCAGGATGCTCAGGATGGTACTCACGACATTGCTGTCCCCAAAACACGGTGTACTGCGGTTCAGTATCGAATACCACGCCATCCAAATCAAATAAAGCGGCCTTAAAAATCATCTCTTTTCTCATTTGCGGCTGCAAAGGTACGAATAAGTGAGCAAAATGCAAAAGGAAAACTCGTTTTTCTTACTTTTTCAGACATTTATGGAGCCACAATGAGGACATGCTCCCTTCTGTTGTAGTGCAGCTCCACATTGTCCACAACGGAAGGGGGTTCGTGCGTAATGGAAGTATCGCCATAGGGCGAACACAATGTAGGCTGGCAAAAGAAGGTATCCAATATAATAAAGGGTGAGAATGCTGAAAACGACATATAGTACGGCACAAACTGCACCAAGTCCAAGCAGGTAGAGGAAGGCATCAGAGGCCTGAATACGTCGGATGGCATCATCTATGGCAGCAACACCTATAATCACGATGGCCCACACGGAAGCAACAAAAAGACCTAGCGTAAAAGGCAAGTTAAAGGGGTTGAGCGAGGGATGAAAATAGTAGTGCCGCCACTGTTCGGCGCCAAAGGTCTGGATGGTAGCGTATGCGGTAGCGGAGCAAGCCATAAGGATGCAAAGCAGTGTGGGATAGAAAGAGTCGATGTCGTTGAAATGTACGATATAGGCACGACGTCGCAACAGCTTACGCATGGCATAGGCACTACCCACGATAACGCAAAAGGCCAGGAACACCAAGAGGTGGGTGTTAGAGAATACGTCGATGAACTGCGAGATGGGATCGTCAGGCGACACAGAGGCCAAGAGTTCGTTTTCGCGAATCCAACCTTGAGTAATCTGGTCGCGAGCTACCTTCACCCAAATAGAATCGATGGTATCCATCGGGATAGTCTTTATATCAGCCACCACAATACGCTGGCCTTTCGTGACATACATCGTGTCGAAAGCCATATCACCCATATTATCAGCCAATGGTAACAACTCGGAGCGAACCAGAAAATTATAGTTCTGCGTGTAGTGATGCGTCGTAGAGAAGGATATGGAGTCCAACTGCTGCTTGCTCAGATCCCAGGCATCAGGCGTCTTCTGGCCATGATTGTAGCACGCACAGCACAAAACAGAAATCAGTAGTCCTAAGATAATCCTAACGAGACGCATACACATTCATTTGACAATGTTTACAATCGAACTCCAGAGGGAACTGGCGCCCATCAGCCAAACGAAGACTTAACGGTTCCTTCCATGATGGACGCTGCCCACCATGCTTGACGCAATAGCCCATAGCATAGCGCAGGCAATGGCGGCATTGCATCACGGGCCCGTCACCGCCTTTCAATTCGTAGGCTGTAAGCGACGACATACCATAGAACAGCTGAGCTTCGCGATTGGCAACATTGTAAAGGTAGGCGTAGGGATAACGAGGAGCGGTGACGGTAACGGGCTCAGTAGCAGAAACACCGAGAACACTGTTTCCAGCGGTTTTGCCGCTGGCATTACTGGGATTGTTTAGCGCTTCCACCAGTAGTCGGCGCAATTCGCTAAGCACGCTATTTGGAATGAAATAAGCAAAACCTTCATTAAACGTCACCCCGCTGCATTCGTAGACCGTTCCGCCCAGTTTCGATAACTGTCGCTGGATGTTTTCGCGTTGTGGTTTGTTAGCAACCTGATGTTCGCAAGCCACTCTGACAACCACACCGTTAGCTGTCAGACTAAAGCCTGTATCGGTAGCCGATAAATGCATCGAAACAGGCAGTTTACGTTCTGCCGTAGGACGTGACAGCAAACGTTCGAACTCCTGGTCGAAATTGCGATAGAGTGCCATACCAGCATGCAGATTCTGAGGCATCTGAAACGGAAACAGGCGATTGCCTTGAACGCGATTAACACGGAAGCCCTCTAATTCGTGTTCATCATTGATAAAACACAAACCATCGCCATTAGCAAACGAGGCGGTACCAGCAACATTGAAGGAGTCGTGTCGCAACTCCTTGACAGTACCCACAAACTCACCCATAGCCTTTGATGTATCTGGCGAAAAAATGTCCGACTGACGACCATGCAGGAAATAAGTAGTAAAGCCACGATTAAACGTCTTCTTCAGATTAGGTTGGAAACTGTATACCACCCTACCCTTCGAAGCCCGGCAATATGTATCGGGATGCTTGGCAATAATGGCATCTAGATGCTGACTATAAGCTGCAACAACATTCTTGACATAGCTGGCATCCTTAAGACGTCCCTCTATCTTAAACGAACAAGCACCGGCAGCTATCAACTCTTCGAGATGCTGTAGCTGGTTCAAGTCCTTCAGAGACAACAAGTGACGCTGGTGTTCCAACTCATGGCCATCGGCATCGAGCAAGTCGAACTTCATGCGGCAGAACTGTGCACATTCGCCACGATTGGCTGAACGGCGAAAACATTGTTGTGACACATAACACAATCCGCTATAGCTGACGCATAGGGCACCATGCACAAACACTTCTAACTCAACATCTGGAACTTGGTGATGAATCTCGGCAATCTCGTCGACAGACAATTCACGAGCCAACACAACCCTACGAAATCCCATATCACGCAACCATCGTACTTTCTCAGGCGTACGGTTATCGGTCTGCGTTGAAGCGTGAAGGGGAATCAGTGGTAGCGACATTCTCAAAATGCCCATATCCTGTACCAAAATAGCATCGACGCCCACATCATATAGTTGCTGAATAAGCTGTTGAGTAGCCTCAAGTTCATCATCATAGATAATGGTGTTTACAGTAACATAGACACTTGCAGCATACTGATGAGCATACTGACACAATGTACGTATATCATCGACGCTATTGCCTGCTGCTGCACGCGCCCCAAAACGAGGGGCACCGATGTAAACGGCATCGGCACCATGATTGATGGCAGCTATTCCACATTCCAGGTTTTTGGCAGGAGCCAGCAGTTCCAATGGCCTCATATTATCCTTTTCTTCTTACCTCTTACTTCTTACTTAATCTGATTAATATCGTAAGGTGTCTCCTGATAAACGTAATAGTTTATCCAGTTGGCATAGAGCAAGTTGGCATGTGCACGCCACGTCACCAAAGGCGGTTGCGCAGGGTCATTGTGACGGTAATAGTTACGCGGTATATCAACATCCTTACGAATATCTTTGTCACGACGATATTCGTTATCAAGAGTATTGGGAGCATACTCCAGATGTCCAGTAATAAAGAATTCACGTCCATTACGAGCCATCACTATACTAACACCACAATCAGGCGACTCAGCAATAAGTTTCAGCTCAGGATTTGCAAGGATATCTTCGCGATGCAATTCCGTGTGTCGACTATGTGGCATCTGGAAAACGTCATCAAAACCACGGAAAATTGGTAGTTGTGGATCAAGCGTATGCTGTGGGAAAATGCCAAACATTTTTTTGGGAAGAGGATACTTGGGAATACCATAATGATAATATAAGCCAGCTTGAGCTGCCCAACAAATATATAAGGTACTCGTCACGTGCGTACGCGCCCACGCGAAGATTTCCTTCATTTCTTCCCAATAACCAACATCTTCATATTCCAATTGTTCAACAGGTGCACCTGTGATAATCATACCGTCATACTTCTCGTCCTTCATCTCCTCGAAAGCGCGGTAAAACATCATCATGTGTTCAATAGGCGTATTCTTGGGCGTATGACTCTTCAGCTTCATAAAACTAATTTCCAACTGCAAGGGTGTATTAGACAAGAGGCGGATTAAGTCCGTCTCTGTCGTAATCTTCAGCGGCATCAAGTTCAGAATAACAATCTTCAAAGGACGGATATCCTGCATATGAGCACGCGTATCGTCCATCACAAAGATGTTTTCATGTTTCAGCAACTCAATAGCAGGTAATCTGTCTGGTAATCTTAAAGGCATCTAATTATCTACAATTTACGAGTTCTTTAATCTACTTGGAAAACACAGACAGAAACATTATCGAAACCACCTGCTTCGATAGCCTCCTCACACAAGCGATTGGCTGAACTTCCTTCATTCATCAGTTGTTCGATAACATCATCATTAACCATGTCATTTAGTCCATCAGAACATAACATATAGGTGTCGCCCGACTTGAAATCGGCAGTAAACTCGAACAAGTCGAGATATGAATCCTTGCAACCTGCACCAATACAATTGGTAATGACATTGGAATGCTTTTTCTCACCATTAGCATTGCTAAGGGAGTGGTCAGTTGATATCTGTGTCAACTTTCCATCGCGCAAGCGATACAAACGGCTGTCACCACAATTGAGCCAGAAATACTTACCACAATAATAGATAACAGCAACCAATGTTGTACCCATCTCAAGTAATGACGGGTCGGAATGGCCTCGACGATTAATGGTATTATTAATGTACTGAAGCCACTCTAACATGGTCTCGTCGAACTCACCAATAGACATACCACGAGGAATGTCATTAATAAAGAATTTCAAACTGTTAAGTGTTTCCTCGCTAGCAACCTCACCTGCACGGTGACCGCCCATACCATCAGCAAGTGCAATGACAAAACGTTCCGTGTTTTCAGTCAAAAATTCTGTACGATAGGCGTCGCTACGCACAAATTTGTCATAAGCTAAAACCATGTCTTCGTTGTTGCTTCTAATACATCCTACGCGACTGGCTGCTGTTAAAACAATTCTACTCATAAAAATATAAATCCTAAAACATCTTATTTTATAATCATTAATTCACGCTGACCTGCAAATTAATATTTGCAAGTGTCACTATATCGCCTTGCTTTATAGACATAGGAACATCTGGAAGGAGATCACGCTGATTTAGTTTCGTACCATTCGAAGAATGCTTGTCGATGATGCACCAACCAGTATCAGGCTTGTAAATTAGCTGGGCATGTACACCTGAAATAAACATGTTACCTTCGAACAATTGCTGATATGGACCTTGACGACGACCAATAACGGCACCATTCACTCCAACCATACGGATATCTAGTGATGGATTGTAGAGCGTCAAGGAAGGTATACCGCTCTTGCTTGCCACAGGTTGCTGAGGGGCTTGCTCATGTGCTGGCTCACGTATAGAGGCTTGCGTCACCTGATTGAACGAGAGGTTAGCAGCATTCATTGCGGCAGACATCGAAACAGCATTGGCTTCTTTCTTGTCCAAATCTTCTGGGCTAACCATCAAACCACCGCAATGAGTGCAACGACGACCCTTGCCAACACGTCCGCATTGGGTACAATAAGACAACTCTTGCCCACACTGGTCACAAAAGTGTGATCTTTCTTCTATTTCTTCTTTACAATTCGGACAGATTATCATATATTATCTTTAATATCTTCTGGCATAATCAATTGATAAGTCTCTGGCGTCACCTCCGACTGATCCATCTGGCTCACACGCATAGAGAGTTGCTGGATGGTCTCGTCGAGCATATTGCGCATTTCACGGGCATTGCCGAATGATTCTGACTTGTTAACCACAATACGACAGATGACATCCATTAGCTTGAACTCTGCCTCAGGCGACAACTTGTAATTGTCCTTCTGTGCCATCTTCTTGTAGATAGCCAACAATTCATCTTCATTGTAGTCGTCGATGTGCATCTTGTGGGAGAAACGACTGGCCAATCCTGGATTAACGTTTAGGAAGGTTTCCATTTCATCCTTATAGCCCGCAGCAATCACCACAAACTTGCCCCGATCATCCTCCATGCGCTTCATCAGTGTATCGATGGCCTCTTTACCATACATATCGTTATCTGACGAGAGTGTATAGGCTTCATCAATAAACAAGATACCACCCATAGCCTTGTCACACATGTTGTTAACAATCTTGGGGGTTTCCCCCATATATTTACCAACTAAGGTAGCACGACTGGCCTCAATAACACGACTGGTGGGGAGAATCTCCATAGCTTGCAGAACCTCGCCCATCTTACGTGCTACAGACGTTTTACCCGTACCAGGATTACCTGTCAGGATGAAGTTCATAGACATCTGCTGAACCTTACCTGCACCCATAGCAGCACGTTGTTTTATGAACATGCTCTGAACGGCGAGACGACGAATCATATTCTTCACAGAACGCATGCCGATGAACTCGTCGAGTTCGTTGAGCACCTCGTCGAGTGGACGAGCCTTCTCATTCTGAGTAACCTCAAGGTCTGCACTGGTGATGCGATACATATCATCGTCCTTGAAGTCCGGATTACCCATCATGGTTACCAAACGCTGACTCTGTTTTTCAACAGCCTGATCGAACATTCTACGTGCCTCACGTGCATTACCAAAGTTCTTGTCACGACGCAAGTATAGTTGTTCGAACTGACGATGGATAGTACCTTGAGTCTCTTCGTCAACGGTAAAGTTCTTACCCTTACAGAGATTCAAGAATATCTGAGTGAGTTCATCGGGCGTGTAGTCATCGAAATGAATGGTCTGTGTGAAACGACTCTTCAATCCTGGATTCGAATCAATGAAGTCATGCATGTTGTCAGTATAACCTGCAACGATACAAATGAACTTACCACGATCGTCCTCCAAACGCTTGAGAAGCGTGTCAATAGCTTCAGCACCAAATGAGTCTTGATCATTAGATTTCAATGTATAAGCCTCGTCGATGAACAGCACACCACCCATGGCAGAATCGATCAGCTGATTAGTCTTGATGGCTGTCTGACCAGCAAAACCTGCAACAAGTTTAGAACGGTCTGCCTCTACCAACTGACCACGTGAAAGAATACCCAAAGTACGGAAGACGTCAGCCATGATACGTGCCACAGTGGTCTTACCTGTACCAGGATTACCAGAGAATACATAGTGCTTACCCTGGAACGTATTGGTTTCGCCACGACGAATCTGAAGATTGAGGAAGGCAGCCAAGTTGGAGATTTCCTTCTTAACGGCTGCGAGACCAACCATACCATTGAGTTTAGCAAGACACTCCGTATAATCGACAGCCTTAGGAGCTTCGTAAGGAATATCTGCCACGTCGATAGTCATCAGTTGCTCGTTACTAAGCGTCGAGATATCGAGTTTCTGCATACGTTCAGCCTGCTTCGTGCAAATCTTCTCAAACAACTGACGCATGGTACGACCATTGGCGAAGTCCTTGTCACGCGAGTTATATAACTCGGTAATCATCTTCAGTGTCAACTCGCGTGCCTCAGGCGTGAACTGGTATTTCTTGTCGCTTGCAAATACCTCCATAATCTGGAACAGTTGATCAGGATTGTAGTCCTCGATATTCAGGAAATAGCTGAAACGACTACGAACACCAGGATTGATACGGAACAGATTTTCCATCTCCGTGCGATAACCAGCTGCTATGACGATAAACTTGCCACGATCGTCCTCCATACGCTTCATCAGCGTCTCCAAAGCCTGTGTACCTTGCTGATCACGTTCACCTCCACTACTGAGCGGTACCAAGGTATATGCCTCGTCAACAAAGAGAATGCCACCCATAGCTTTGTCGCACAAACGGTCGACAACCTTTGGTGTCTCGCCTTGATATGGACTTACCATCTTAGAACGATCCACCTCTACTACATGACCACTGTCCAAATAGCCGATAGCCTCCATGATTTCACCTAACTTACGGGCAATCGTTGTCTTACCTGTACCAGGATTACCTGTCAGCACAATGTGAATACCTGCCTTCTCCTGTTCGCCCAAACCACGCTGTGCTCGCTGTACATTGTTATGAACAGTAAATGCTATCTCGCGAACGGCCTTCTTAACCTCGTCCATTCCAATATAATGGTCGAGATCTCTCAAAATATCTTCCAGCGTTCTTTCCTCTGGTACATAGCCACGAATATCTGTTTCCTCAATCATCGAGGCTTGAGAACCACGACTGATAAACGATGTAAAGATATCCTCAGCAGTCTTTACAGCCAGATGGGCGTAACCAAAGGTGTCATCCTTAATCTTTACCTGATATTGGAAATAGCGCAACAGCTTACGTTCAGCCTCTGGAGAATATGCGGAGATGCCATATTTCGAGCGCAACTCCTGCTTACATATTTCGCACAACTCTGTATAGCCTGGGGTTGGCAGACGGAACATATATTTGAAGCGGTTCTGAGCAGCAGGATTGGCAGATAGGAAATCGTCAAGTCCCTTGGGAAGACCAGCAATCATCACAATAGGATTCTCATCCCACTTATCCATCTCGACAAACAGCTTATCGAGAGGATTTACCTGATTGGAATAACGGTCTGGCAGCAACTTCTGGACATTATCAAAGAACAGGATACCTCCTCTGGCATTCTTGACGTTTTCATCCCATTTTTCAACAAAGCGCTGATAGTCAACGGCATCCACCATCGTTAACTTAGGGCTCTCAATAATCTTGTGCTGATAGAAGTAGTCGCGTATCACCTCAGCCAATGCCGTCTTACCTGTACCCGTCTCACCAATAATAATGGTATTCACGCTAAGGCGGACATTCATCACGTCCCTGCGAGAATGGAGATAGGTATAAGTATCAACAACTGTTTTCAGCTGTTGCTTCACCTCATCAAGGCCCACCATTCGGTCGAGTACATTGAGGGAGACAAGCGGGTGTCCACACCACTTACAGAACTTCGCTATCGAGCGGTTTTCCTTATGACATTGCTCACAAATCATAACTTATTCTGCATCATTATCATTTTGTATCTGGTCGACAACTTCTGTAGGCTGAACCTTAATCTTATTGCCGATATCAGATTTATTAATATTCAACATGTTTGGACTGAATACAACCAACTCAGCCACCAACAAGCCAACCATCAAACTCCATAGAATATAGTGAATCACCGATTCACCGCTAATAGAGCGAACTTGATTAGCCACATCGTCAAGCAGGCCAAACTTAGAGCCTTTAAAACGGAATGACCTCTGCTTGAAGGTGAAATAAAGTGGCTCCAATAGTGTAGACTTGATATCATGATCATCCATCACCTCGCTCACCAACTGGCTGTCGCTCTTGGTCACGCTACGATAGTCAGTAAAGTGACATATAATAATATATATTAAGGTGATAACGACAATTGCTGGCACAAACATGCTAGGGAAAGCGTCATTCACATAGCGTAGTGCTGTCGTTGGTATCCATGCTGACAGATAGCCTATCAGTCCCCACAGGCTGGAAATGAGAAAACCATAGCCTCTAAAATATGCTCTGGAAGCCAGAATCAACGCAGTAGATCCTCCCACAGGGACACCAATCGTTAGCATGGGATGCTGTAAAACATATTCTTTAGAGGGGACTCCAAAGATAATCACCAACAGCAGCCATACTGCAGCTAGCCCAAAGAACACGCCACGCCACATTTGTTCCTTGCGCTTGGCCTGAAAGTAGCTTTGACGAACTTCCTGATACTTGTTTGCTGTCTGCTTTCTTGCATCGCAGAAACGCTTGTAGAATTTATGATGCGCATCTATTTCACCCAACTCATTAATCCACTCTTCCAACTTATGCTCGTAGCTGTAAGTTTCCAGGAATTCATTATGCGGATCTTCATGATAGAATACAGACATCCACTGGCACAATGAACCACGCTTGATAGCTGACAACAACTGTGGACGATATGCTAACTTGTCAATGGTCTGAGGCGATTTCAAAATAGTACCGTCCTCCAATTGATACGAAGGAATAGCACCCAAGATACGGCAGAAACGGTATGCTGCTGTACGCAAGTCATATGCACCAAGACGTTCACGGTTCTCTTCGCTCTTAAGGTCGAAACATGCACGTGCCTGACTAATCTGATCTATCCAACCATGCAACTGGGCAAAGTAGAAGAAGCGTCCGTTAGGATCATTATAATCAGCAATCTTTTCAGTAAATGCAACATCGTCAAGCGACTGCCAACCTATCAACTGACGAGCCATCACTTCACCAACCTTGAACGGTGTATCAGCCTCACGCAAATCATAAGCTGCCTCTCGGTCCAAATTGTAGAGTACCTTATAGGCCAACGAGCGATTGGGCTTCTGTCCTTGTGTCATGATACGCAGGGCTTCGCATGCCATAGCGTCTTCACGACAATACATCCATGACAGCAAACGACCATCCGTCAGGCTATTCCATTCATCATCACTACAGTTCTCGTAGCCGAACGAGTGTGAAATCTCCTCGACGGTAGAAGAAGGGAACTTGGCCAGGAAAGGAATATCTCTATCTATCTCATAAACCAACCGTAATACTGCCACGCGTCCGTCAAAGTTAGCATCAGCAGTGAAATAACTGCGTAGACGATTGACATCAGCCCTGGTGTGCGATTCCAGATAGAGGAATAATCGGTCGTTAGGATTCACCAACGACAATGCATATTCCTCCTGATAACTCAAGACAGAAATTGCCAGACTGTGGATATCGTCACATTTATTACCCTTAATATCCTCATATGGATAAGTGGGTTCCATCATATAGATAGCAGACATCAGACCTGCCATCTGGTCAGCAGGATATCTGTTAACCACAATATCCTTGACTGCCGAACTCAGTTTTACATTACCACACTGTTCCAACCAGCCAGCAATTCGTCCGTTATATAGGTAACTGCACGACAGTCGCTCGTTGTCAAGCAATAGTGGAATAAGTTCATGAACATTATCTGCAACAAGATTACGTTCAGGATCGACAACAAAACTGCGATACTTTAGCAATGGTGACGTGATATCAACACTCACATCTTCACCAAGGAACCAACGCTCTACTTCCTCATAGCCCCAACGGCTCTGGGGATTGACGGCTGTCAGTCCCATAACGATCATCTTGACACGTTCGGGCAACTCATTGATGCGAGGCAGTCGACCTTCATTCTTCTTACGCATCATGACTCGCTCATTTTGGCTCAACGGATTCTCTCCCAGCCAGAGTGTCATCAAGGTAATACCCAAAGCGTAAAAGTCGACAGCTGGTGTGATTTCAACTTCACCATCTATCACGTCGTTATACATCTCAGGAGCAGCATAGACAGGAGTACGAGCCTGAGTGGTGCGATGTACCTTCTCGTCATTTTCCATCACACTCGAGATTCCAAAGTCGCCAAGCACTATCTCCTTATGTTTTGTATCACGGAAGAAATAGTTGCCTGGTTTGATATCCTTGTGAATCACATTGTTTTGGTGACAGTAGGCCAACGCAGCAGCAGCCTGCAAAGCAATACGTCTGAACTGGTTGAAGTCACCGTCAAGGTCATAATCGCTTAATGTGCCACCACGCAGATACTCCATCAGTTCATAGTCGCGATTCTTTCCGTCAACATAGGTCTTACCGTAGTCGATAATCTTGACTATCATCTCCATGTTGAAGTTCTGAATAATACGCATCAGCGTTTTCTTGATGGTGAAGTTGGGATAGTATATCTTCAACACCTTCTCACCCTCATTGTTGGCAACAAGGAATACCTGTGCTTCACCAGAATTATCGCTAATACACCTGATACAACGATATGCCCTTCCTTTCAGGATAAAATCGGTACTGTCATCAGTATCCATATATACAGCAGCGGCTCCAGGTTTTACAGTCGTCTCATTGCTTGTTGGAGATCCAGTTGTACGCTGAGGACTATCTACGCGGATAGTCGCTGACAAATCCTGAGGGACAGCTGTCTGCTGTGTATTTGTGGCCAAATCGGGCTTACGTATGGTCTCGTCCATTATTTATTTGTCGTCTTTAATTTCTGCTGAACTATTCTTGCCTAACACTACCCATTTGCCTCCAAGATGGGGTTTTGCACATCCACATGGGCTGCTATGCATAGCATGCTTATAGTTGCACACCCATGCCAATCTAACGCCTGTTGGTTTGCTGGCCATCGCATAATTACGTGCTTTGACAGGAGATGCCGAGGGGGGTACAGCTAATTTTTCAAGGATAGCTGAAAGCATTTTGACCTTAACAGCTTTTTGATCCTCCAGTTCCTCTTTCGTCATTCTATTTGAAACCAACTTGGGAATTACAGGTATTTCTACACCTTCGTCCTTTTGCAAAAGAGAAAGTACGCGCTCACGCAATTTCTGGCAATTCTGCTCACGAACAACATCGCGCTCCGAGGAGTATGGCAGGGCATTCTCCAATTTCGAATAGTCCTGAACTATTTCCAACAACTGCTGATAGTCAGGATTCTTCTCTAATTGCTTAACCATCTGCTTAGCCTCCTCTGTCAGTGCTGTACCACATTTCTTGCAGAAGGCAAAATCATTGAGCGAATGGCATGTGGGGCATACCAAACCGCCTTTTGGACTACCACACTCAGGGCAATAGGCTTCGATGCCTGATAAATGGGCGCCACAGTATGAGCACACATCTTTACGAATGTAGTGGTGGCAAACTTCACAGAAGTCTGCATCAGCATCCAGCTCAGCCCCGCAATGAGGACATGTTGTCTTGCTGATAGGTTGTCCACACTGTGCACAGAACATGGCTTCAGGCTCATTGATGGCTCCACAATAGGGGCATTCCTTGCCTGCTGCCTGTTGTTTCCTCTGTTGCTGCATCATCTGCGGAATAGGCTGATCGCTCATTTGAGGACGTGATGTCCGCTGCAGCATCTCTTGCGGTCTTGATGTCCGCTCTGTTTGTCCAAAATATGAAATATTGTCGTTCATTACGTAGACGATTAGTAATATTGATGCAAAGATACACATTTTTTTTAATTACAAAGAAAAAACCGCCGTAAATTTATATTTACGACGGCATTTTTCATCGATTTTAACAAAAAATGTTACCAAAGAGGCAATCGTTCTGCTTTTGGAACGAATAATTTATCAGTTGCTTTAATGCCAAATGCGTCATACCACATATCGATATGAGGCAGGGCACCATTCACACGAAAACGACCCAATGAGTGGGGATCACTCTTTGTACGATTGCGGATTTCTGCCTCAGTGATATTGCCTGCCCACACACCGGCATATGCAATAAAGAAGCGTTGATCGGCAGTCAATCCGTCAATAACGGGCAAAGGATTTCGTTTAGTGGCATTCTTATAGGCATACCAAGCAACCTGCAGGCCTCCGTGATCAGCCAGATTCTCGCCAAGCGTCAGACGACCATTGGCATTCAAGTCGGGAAGCACCTTGATATTTGAGAAGAAGTCAGCATACTTATCTGTACGAGACGTAAATTTCTTTCCATCCTCTTCTTTCCACCAGTCGTGCATATTTCCATCCTTATCGTACTGACGTCCCTGGTCGTCAAAACCATGCGTCATCTCATGTCCGATTACTACACCTATAGCGCCATAGTTAAATGCATCATCTGCCGTTGGATCAAAGAACGGAACTTGCAGAATACCAGCAGGAAAGCAGATTTCGTTAGTGGTAGGGTTATAGTAGGCGTTAACCGTCTGCGGGGTCATATACCAGTCATCGCGATCTACAGGTTTGCCTGCCGTATGGTCTATCTGCCAAGCATTCCAAAAACGACGACACTCAAGCATGTTTTCGAAGTATGATTTTTTCGCATCAATCTTCAAGCCGGAAAGGTCTGTCCACTTATCAGGATAACCAATCTTTACATAGAAGGTATTAAGTTTCAACAGCGCATTAACCTTCGTCGAATCATCCATCCAATCCTGGGCTGCAATACGCTCACCAAGAGCAACACGCAGATTCTCGACCAGCGTCTTCATACGCTCCTTCGATGAAGCGGGGAAGTACTTCTTCACGTAGATACGACCCAAAGCCTCGCCCATCACGCCTTGTACCTGATTGGTTGAACGACGCCACAATGGATGGTCTTCCTTTCTGCCAGAGAAAATCTTTCCATAGAAGTCAAAATTAGCCTCACGAACAGTATCGTTCAAGTAACCTGTGCAACCATCGATAATGCCCCACTCCATCATGTCACGATACTCAGCGGGACTCATGGTCGAAAACAGCTTGTCTGCAGCCTCCATGAAGGCGGGCTGTCCAACTACCATCTCTTGAATATATTGGCTCTTAATGCCTTTTGCATTCATCTGGCGTTCCAGCATCAGGTGAGGATAATTCGAATCAAACTCTTTGAGCGTCATCTTGTTATAGTTGGCCTGCGGGTCACGAAGCTCTGTACGCGACTTTGAAGCCTTAGCCAAAGCCACCTCGACCTTCATAATGTTCTTCATCTTCTTTTCAGCCACGCTCTTCTTGAAGCCAAACAACTGGAACATGCGGACAATGTGCTTCTTGTATGCCTCGCGAATCTTAGTGGTAGCCTCGTCGGTTTCCAGATAATAGTCTTTCTGGCCCAATGTCAGACCACCCTGCGAAATGGAAAGAATGTTATTCGTTGCATTCTTCTCGTCAGCACCAATATATGCACCAAACAGTTGCGATTCGCCATAGGGCATCATCTCCAATTGGATAGCAAAGAGCTGATCCTTAGTCTTTGCTGCCTCCATTTTCTTAATCAGAGGCATAACAGGCGTCAGACCGTCCTTTTCACGACGAGCTGAATCCATCGCCAACTTGTAAAGGTCGCTCAGTTTTTGCTCAACGGTTCCTGCCGGATAGGTATTCTCCTGCAGTTCCTTCAAGATACCATTGATGCGCTTGTTGTTGTCCTCAGCCAGACGGTCGAAGCTGCCATAACGCGAATAGGCAGCAGGCAGCGGATTGGCCTTCATCCATCCGCCACAGGCATACTCATAGAAGTCATCCCCAGGACGCACATTTTTATTCAGGTCGTTCATGTTAATACCTGATTTCAACTGTGCCGATGCGGTGACTACTGTTGTTGCTAATGCCATGATAGTCAATAATTTCTTCATTTCTTATTATTATTTTAAATAGACAATTGTTCTAATTCTTCTGATAGCTTTTCCCAGCGTTCCACCTCTTCGTCAAGTGCTTTCTTCGTCGTGGTGTATTCTGTAACCAACTCCATATTTGAAGCGTTTTCAGGCTTCATCAGCAACTCGTCGAGTTCTTTCAGCCTACGTTCCATATCGTTGATTTTTCGTTCCGACTGTTCGACAGCCTTCTCTGCCTTGCGTAGCTGCTTCTGCTGTTCTTTGTGCTCGGCGTATGACTGGTTTTTGGCTACGGGCTGAGCATTTGTTCCCACGCTGGGAATATTTTGTTCCCTGCCTGGGAATGTTTTGTTCCCAGCCTGGGAATTTTCAAGTTCCTTTAGCTCGCTAATGTTTTTTGTCCTGAGGAAGTCGTAGATACCTCCCAGATGCTCACGAACCTTACCGCCTCCGAACTCGTAGACCTTGGTGACCAGCCCATCCAGGAACTCACGATCGTGGCTCACTATAATAGCCGTACCGTCGAAAGCCTTGATAGCCTCCTTCAGCACATCCTTCGATGCCATATCCAGATGGTTTGTAGGCTCGTCGAGAATCAGCATGTTGACAGGTTCAAGCAATAGTCGAATCATTGCCAGTCGACTACGTTCACCACCGCTGAGCACCTTTACCTTCTTATCCGACTCTTCGCCTCCAAACATAAAGGCACCGAGTATATCGTTGATTTTCAGGCGAATCTCGCCCTTGGCAACATTATCAATCGTCTGGAATACTGTAAGCGACTCGTCCAACAGCTGAGCCTGGTTTTGTGCAAAATAGCCTATCTGAACGTTATGTCCCACCTTCAGATGACCCTCAAAGGGAATCTCGTTCATGATACACTTCACCAGCGTCGACTTACCCTCGCCGTTCTTTCCCACGAAAGCGACTTTCTCACCACGTTTGATGGTCAGGTTCACATGGTCAAAGACCACATGATTGTAGGCCTTCTTGACATCCTCGCAGATGACGGGATAGTCGCCACTACGCAAACAAGGCGGGAACTTCAGGTGCATGGCCGAGTTGTCCACTTCGTCCACTTCGATAGGCACAATCTTTTCCAACTGCTTGACCTTCTGCTGTACCTGCACGGCCTTCGTGGCCTTATAGCGGAAGCGCTCAATGAAGTCTTTCATCTCCGCCACTTCTTTCTGCTGGTTCTCGTAGGCTCGCAACTGCTGTTCGCGACGTTCCTTACGCAACACCACATACTCGTCGTACTTCACCTTGTAGTCGATAATCTGTCCACACGATATTTCCAGCGTCCTGTTCGATACATTATTAATAAAGGCACGGTCATGGCTCACCAGCACAACAGCTTTGGCCGATTGTGACAGGAACTGCTCCAGCCACTGGATGGACTCAATGTCCAAGTGGTTGGTAGGCTCGTCGAGCAGCAGCACGTCAGGCTTCAACAACAGAATCTTGGCCAATTCTATACGCATGCGCCATCCGCCAGAAAATTCCTTGGTTGGTCTTTCCAAATCCTCTCTCGTGAATCCCAATCCCGCCAGCGTGCGTTCCAGTTCTGCTTCCAGACTCTCGGCGCCCATCATCAGATAGTGGTCATGTTCCGTCGTGTAGCGGTCTACCAGGTCCATATAGTCCTCGCTCTCATAGTCGGTCCGTTCTTTCATCTGACGTTCCAGCTCATCCACGCGAGCTTTCAGATTGGCAATATGGGCAAAGGCCTTCTGTGTCTCCTGCCTGACTGTTGTATCGTCCTGCAACTTCATGACCTGTGGCAGATAGCCTATAATCGTACCGTTAGGCACATTCACCTCACCTGCAGTAGGTTGCTGTAGTCCGCAAAGTATCTTTAGTAGTGTAGACTTACCAGCACCGTTCTTACCCACAAGGGCAATACGGTCCTTGTCGTTGACCACGAAATTGGCGTTCGCAAACAACGGCTTGACAGCAAATTCTACACGTAATCCTTCTACTGAAATCATTTTTTATATCTTTTTAGCGTGCAAAGGTACAAATAAATTAAGAATTAAGAATTAAGAATTAAGAATTATTTTGTACCTTTGCAGGAAAATTTAGAAAATTAATAATGGCAGACGACAAAATATTGCGGATGCGACAGCTTGTCAGCGAGCTGAACGAGGCATCTGACGCCTACTACAATGGCCGTTCCGAGCTGATGACCGACTACGAGTGGGACCAGCGGTTCGACGAACTGAAACGGTTGGAGACTGAGACGGGTACTACCCTGCCCGACTCTCCTACGCAACGCGTTTCCGAGGACACCATCACCGGTCAGAAGGAAGAGCACGAATTTGCGGCACTCTCGCTGGCCAAGACCAAGCAGATTGGCGAACTGGTGAAGTGGGCCGAAGAGCGTCCCATCTGGATTTCATGGAAGTTGGACGGCCTGACGCTGGTTGTCACCTACGACGACGGACAGTTGACCAAGGTTGTAACGCGTGGCAACGGACATATCGGCACCAACATCACTCACCTCGTACCGTCTATCAGCGGTATTCCTTCAGAGATTACCGCCAAGGGGCACATCGTGATTCGTGGCGAGGCGGTCATCTCTTACGACGACTTTGAACAATACGTGATGGAGAGTGGCGAGGACTATGCTAATCCGCGCAATCTGGCGTCTGGTTCGTTGTCGGTGAAAGACCCACAGGACATCAAGGACCGCCACATCCGCTGGATACCTTTTACGCTTGTCTATACAGAAAACGACATCAATAGTTGGGGAGCCCGCATGGACTGGCTCGACAGCCTTGGCTTTACGACGGTTGAACGCCGTCTGGTCCGCACCCCTGACCTTTCGTCCGTTGAAGGCGTTATCAACGCCTTTACCACCGAAGTCACCTCCAAGCAAAACCCCTTCCCCGTTGATGGACTCGTGGTTTGTTACGACGATACAGCCTACGCACAGACAGGCTCCGTCACGGGCCATCATGCCACACGCGCAGGGTTGGCCTTCAAGTGGCAGGACGAGGCTGCTGATACCATATTAAAAGAGGTGGAATGGTCGTGTGCCGCCAGTACTATATCGCCAGTCGCCGTTTTCCAACCCGTAGAACTGGAGGGCACGACCGTGAAGCGCGCTTCGCTGTGTAACATCAGCGAATGCGAACGCTTGGGCATTGGCGACGCTGGCACGCAGATTAGCGTCATCAAGGCCAATAAAATCATTCCCAAGGTCATTGCCGTTACCGCTCGCGTTGGCATGTTCACCGTTCCAACCGAGTGCCCCGTCTGCCATGCACCAACGCAGATTGTCGTCAGCGAGGCCAGCGGCACCAAGACCCTACGCTGTACCAATCCCGACTGTGCTGCCAAACAACTGAAGAAGCTGGCACGCTTTGTGTCGAAGGAGGGCATGAACATCGATGGTATCTCAGAACAGACACTCGCAAAGTTCATCAATCTTGGCTGGATTAGCGAGTATGCCGACATCTACGAACTGCGCAGCCACATCCTGGAACTCTCGCGCATGGAGGGCTTTGGCGAGAAGTCGGCCTCGAACATTATGCGCAGCATCGACAAAAGTCGTGAGGTCGAGGCCCACCGCCTGCTCTTTGCGCTCAACATTCCGCTCTGTGGACTTGATGTCTGCAAGCGCCTGCTCTCTGCCTACCCGCTCGACGAACTGGTAAAAATGACACAACCCCAGCCCACCATCGAGGGCGACCTGTTCGCCGCCAGTCCTGTTGAAAGAGGTTTTGCCGCTTTCGAAAGCATCCCCGGCATCGGCCCGGAGAAGTCGGCGCAGTTTGTGTCCTGGTTCCGTAATGCGCAGAACTTGGCCCGCTATCGCCGATTGCTCACGAAGCTGACCGTCACCACTCCCGACGTGACGGCGTCTGGCGACAAGTGCGCAGGCCTCACCTTCGTCATTACGGGCGACGTCCACCACTACAAGAACCGCAACGAGCTGAAGGCCTACATCGAGTCGCAGGGCGGCAAGGTGGCTTCGGCGGTCAGCGGCTCCACGTCGTTCCTGATTAACAATGACGTCACGTCAACGTCGGGCAAGAACAAGAAAGCGCAGCAACTTGGAATTCCCATCATATCTGAAGACGAATTCATTGCGGCCTACGGCCTAATTGAGAATTGATAATTGATAATTGATAATTATATTGATATGACACAGAAAATGAAACGTGCCACGCTCTGCGTACAGGCAGGCTGGCAACCCAAGAACGGTGAATCGCGCGTGCTCCCCATCATTCAGAGCACCACGTTCAAGTATGACAACACGGAAGAAATGGCCGACCTCTTCGACCTGAAGAAGGAGGGCTACTTCTACACCCGTCTGCAGAACCCCACCAACGATGCTGTGGCAGCTAAGATTGCGGCACTCGAAGGCGGTGTCGGCGCCATGCTGACATCGTCCGGTCAGGCAGCCAACTTCTACGCCATCTTCAACATCTGTCAGGCTGGCGACCACTTTGTCACCTCGAACGAAATCTATGGCGGCACCTACAACCTCTTCGGCGTCACGCTGAAGAAGCTGGGCATCGAGTGCACCTTCGTTTCTCAGGAGGCCAGCGAGGAGGAAATATCAGCAGCCTTCCGTCCCAACACCAAGGCGCTGTTCGGCGAGACCATCTCGAATCCAGGCTGCCAGATTTTGGACATCGAGAAGTTTGCACGCATCGCCCACAAGCACGGCGTGCCCCTCATCGTCGACAACACCTTCCCCACGCCCATCAACTGCCGTCCCTTCGAGTGGGGCGCCGACATCGTCACCCACTCTACCACGAAGTATATGGACGGTCACGCCACGCAGGTTGGCGGATGCGTCGTCGATAGCGGCAACTTCGACTGGGATGCCCATGCCGACAAGTTCCCCAGCCTCTGCACGCCCGACGAGTCGTACCACGGACTGACCTACACCAAGAAGTTTGGTAAGATGGCCTACATGACCAAACTCGTGGCCCAGCTGATGCGCGACCTCGGCTCGATACCCGCACCGCAGAACTCGTTCCTGCTGAACCTCGGACTGGAGACGCTGCACCTGCGCGTGCCCCGTCATTGCGAGAATGCCCAGCGCGTGGCCGAATTCCTGGAGCAGGACGAGCGCGTGGCCTGGGTTCACTATAGCGGACTGCCCAGCGACAAGAACCATGCTCTGGCTCAGAAGTATCTGCCCAACGGCTCGTGCGGCGTCATTGCCTTCGGACTGAAGGGCGACCGCCAGACCGCCGTCCAGTTCATGGACTCGCTCCGCATGATTGCCATCGTGACCCACGTGGCCGATGCCCGCACCTGCGTGCTGCACCCCGCCAGCCATACCCACCGCCAGCTCTCGGACGAGCAGTTGCGCGAAGCCGGCGTGGCCCCCGACCTGATTCGCCTCAGTGTTGGTATCGAGGACGTCGAGGATATCCTGGCAGATATCAAGCAGGCGCTTAATCAAATTTAATTAATAATGAGTAATTAGTAATGAGTAATTATGATTACTCTCAAGGCGAAAAGTTCTCAATTTATCAGCCTATATTTCAGTTTTAATACTGAGCTTCAACATATCATAATTACTAATTACTCATTACTAATTACTCATTAAAAACTATGAACATAGTATTGATGATGCTCCGCGCGCCGCGCCCCAGTCGCCAGAACGACATGCGGGCCGTAGCCAAGCCCCGCTGGATTCGCAAGGGCTACGACGGGCTGACCTTCTTCGGACACATCATCACGCATACCGACGAGGAAGCCGAGGCGTTTAATTCACGCTTCGGCTCCTTTAAGAACCATGAAATGATTCACCTCTATCAGGCTCGCGACTGCCACAACTCGTGGCTGCTGTTCTACCTGCGCTACGGCTGGTACTGGCTCTTGGCCAACCGCTACCGCCGCCGACTCCGCAATGCGGGCTATCGGCTGAATCCCTTCGAGATGGAGGCCTACGCCAACATGTACGACCTGCACTATCTGGACGACAAGCCCCAAGGTGCCACCGGCTGGCGCCGCTACGCACGCATGCCGCTGAGCGAGCGGATGAAGCATATATAATATATAAAGGTATAGGGCAATAAGGCAGGGTTATTCGGCAATAAGGCAGGGTTATTCGGCAATAAGGCAGGGTTATTCGGCAATAATGGCAGGTTATTGCGGGCTATATTCATATATTCATTATTCATTGCAACTCAGAGTGCGGTAAAGAAAAGAGAAATACAATAGTAATAATCATATAATAATATTATAATCAATAACTTATATAGATATTATACTTTATAAAACCTACAATTCCTACATCTGACAGAAAAAACTGAACTGAATATTGAATATTTGAATATAAATTTTTGTCTCAGTTTTTTGGAATGCTCGAAAAGATTGCGTATCTTTGCAAACAGTATACAAAAGCCAAAAACGATATGAAGACAGATAAACAGATGGCTGCGGCTGCGGCGGAATTTGCAGCACGATGGGAAGGCAAAGGCTATGAGCGAGGCGAGAGCCAGCTGTTCTGGGCCGACTTGCTAACCAATGTCTATGGCGTGGAGAACCTGCCCGGCTTCCTGCGCTATGAGGAGCAGGTGGCATCGATGGTAGACTCTACGAACTTCATCGACGTACACATTCCATCGACGAAGGTACTCATAGAACAGAAGTCCATCAATATCGACCTGCGCAAACCCGTCAAGCGTGGCGATGGCTACATTACGCCATTCCTTCAGGCTAAGCTGTATATTGTGAATATGCGCCAGTCGGAGCATCCCAAATGGGTAGTGACGTGCAACTTCAAGTCGTTCCTGGTCTACGACATGGACCAGCCCAACAGCGAACCGGAAGAGATTTTGCTGAAAGACTTGGGCACGGAGTACTACCGACTGAAGTTCCTCGTTGATGCCCAGAGTGAGCATATCTCGAAGGAAATGGAAGTGTCGATGCAGGCAGGCGAAATCGTTGGCAAAATCTATGAGGCACTGCTGAAACAGTACGACGACAATTCCCCTGAAGCCTTGCGCTGGCTGAACATTCTTTGTGTACGCATCGTGTTCTGTCTCTATGCTGAGGATGCTGGCGTGTTCACTCGCGACCAGTTCCACGACTTTCTCGTCATTTATGAGGCCAAGGATTTGCGCCGTGCTTTGCGCGATTTGTTTGAGGTGCTGAATACGCCGAAGGAAAAGCGCAGCAAATACTTGCAAGAGGAACTGGCAGCATTCCCCTATACCAATGGCGGACTGTTCGAAGAGGAGATCGAGATACCACAATTTACCGACGAACTGAAACAAACATTGTTGCAGCATGCCTCGCTGGATTTCGACTGGAGCAAGATATCACCCACCATTTTCGGTGCCGTCTTCGAGTCGACGCTAAATCCTGAGACTCGTCGTAGTGGCGGTATGCACTACACATCGATTGAGAATATCCACAAGGTGATTGACCCGCTGTTCCTGAACGACTTGCGACAGGAGTTCGACACCATTCTTGAAGAGAAGGTTGAGCGTCAGCGTGTTCGTAAGCTCGATGCCTTCCAAGATAAGCTGGCCTCATTGACATTCCTCGACCCCGCTTGTGGTAGTGGTAATTTCCTTACTGAGACCTACCTCTCGTTACGCCGCTTGGAGAACGATGTCATTCGTGCGCGACATCACGACCAGACCTTCATCGGTTTTGAGGAAGTGAACCCTATCAAGGTCAGCATCCAGCAGTTCTACGGCATCGAGATCAACGACTTCGCCGTCACCGTAGCCACCACCGCCCTCTGGATTAGTGAAGCGCAGATGCTTGCCGAAACCGAAAAGATTATCCGCCGCGACATCGATTTTCTGCCGCTGAAGCCTTACCATAATATACGTGAAGGTAATGCGCTGAGGATGGAATGGGACGTAATAGAAGTGCCATCAGAGATACCGACTATCTATGCCAAGAATGCGCATCTTATCTATGAGGACGAAGCAAAATGGATGGCTGGTGAACCTGTCATAGAATTAGATGATGTAAATATGGTTGTGGGCGACTATCAACGTGGTATCAAGTCGAACGCAAAACGATACGAAGTCAATTATGATTACATCATTGGTAATCCACCGTTTGTGGGACTATCGCTTAGGACAGAAAGTCAACAAGAAGATATGGAAAGGGTCTTTGTTGACAACAAACGCTCTGGACGATTGGATTACGTCGCGGCATGGTATAAAAAAGCTTCGAGACTAATTCAAGGTACAAAAACTGAAGTAGCTTTTGTCTCTACCAACTCTATCACGCAAGGTGAGCAAGTACCTATCTTGTGGGAAGATTTATTCTCACAAGGCATTGTTATCAATTTTGCGCATCGTTCCTTTGTTTGGAATAGTGAATCCACACAAAAGGCTCAGGTTCATTGTGTTATTATCGGATTTGCAACTCATTCAAGGACAGAGAAATATCTCTATGAAAGTGACAAGAAAAGAGTGGTAAAGAATATTAATGGTTATTTGCTTGATGCTGATAACGTTTTTATCCAACTTCGCGGAAAGCCACAGGCTAATATACCTCAATTAATACAAGGAAATAAACCATGGGATGGTGGCCACTTAATTATGAGTAGAGAGGAGCGTGATAACTTGATTACTAAGTATCCTTCTGCTGCTTCCTTCATTCGCATGTTCATTGGTTCTAATGAATTTATTAATGGAAAAGAGCGTTATTGCCTTTGGCTGAAAGGGGTTGCACCTAATGAATATAGACATATTCCAGAAATAATGGAAAGATTAGCTAATGTCGCTGAAGTTCGAAGAAATACGAAAACTTTAACTGTGCAAGCACAAGCTGATACTCCAATGCTGTTCTCGCAGATAAGACAACCGGATAGTGACTATCTGGCTATACCTGAGGTATCATCGGAACGAAGAAGATATATCCCTATCGGCTATATGAACTCGGATGTAATCGCAAGTAATAAACTATATGTAGTCCCTAATGCTTCCAAGTATGCATTTGGTATATTGATATCAAATGTTCACATGGCATGGATGCGTGTAGTAGCAGGAAGACTTGAAATGCGTTATAGTTATTCTCCATCAGTCTACAACAACTTCCCCTGGCCAACGCCAAACGTCGAGCAGAAGGCAAAAATAGAACAGACGGCACAAGCTATCCTCGATGCCCGTGCTCTCTATCCAAACTCCTCTCTTGCCGACCTATATGATGAATTGGCTATGCCCATAGAACTGCGCAAGGCCCATCAAGACAACGACCGCGCTGTGATGGCTACCTATGGCTTCCCCGTTAAGAACACGTTCACTGAAAGCCAGTGCGTGGCAGAGTTATTTAAGATGTATCAAGAACTAACAACATAAAATTAAAGTACACAGCGGAACCGACCCCTTTGTGTACTAAGATGTATCAAGAACTAACAAAATAATATCAGATAAGAACTATGATTCAGACACAGTTACTTAAAGCAGATAAACCCTATCAGATTATCTCGGCTGCGGGAATGGTAGGTATACAGGTGGCAACGCTCATCGTTGCTGAAGAAAGCACCGATGAAGACGGCAACTTCTTCGTTGATACGCATAGTCATCCAGTAGTTAATTATGGCAACAAAGAAGGCCTGGACGAAGATTTAAAATACTATAATGGAAATCCAGATGAAGAGTATAAATACACCTGTAGGATGCAACCTGAAGGTGCTGTGTGGAATAGGGTTGAAGTTCGTAATGTGCGTGTATTGGGATTAGTAGGAGCCAAAAATATCTGGGTTGACCTTGAAACGTTTGTTGATCTGGTGCCCTCTGTGTATCCTCATGACCGCTTGAGCCATTTGTGGGATGTGACAACACCAAGCAGGATGAGAAATCTATTCTTTAGTCTCGACCGCGTTGGAATAAACATTGCAAAAACTGTAACTCAAACATATACAGATCGTGATTTTAATCAAATAATACACCTCGAACTGGAAGAAGACAGAGGTCAACATCAGGTTTTGGTAAAGATAAGAGGAAACGAAGAAGACTTTTCGCCTATCTATTTAAGTCCTATATATTTCAGGAGTATACTGGAAGATAATCCAGTAGGATGTATTAATACTATTGGAAGATGCATGGCAGCTTTGTATCATCACTTTACTTTCAACCCTAATCTAAGGTTTGTTTACTATCGAAAACAAGAAGACCAAAACAATAAGTGGGCAGACCATTTAGAGAGAGTTACAGAGCATATAAACAACAATTTTAAGACGTATCTTAGTAACGAATATTAAGTTGTCGGATAAGAGAATACTTATTGACGGATTTGCATGGCGTCCTGATGACTTGTTGGAACGACTACGCAGCCCAGAACTACCAGGAGAAGAGTTCTGGCGAAGTATGTCGTATGCCCTATGGTGCATGCGAGACGATGAGGAATATGTTTCTGCTCTAAACGACGTGAAGCGTGAACGTACACGATATGAATTTCCTCAGATAGCAGCCACATCACCACAGAATGAGATACCCGATGCTCCCCTACACCAATTACCATTGAGTAACCAGTCCTATGGAGAAACTCTCCATAATTACAAAAATGTTTTTCACGACAATCTTGACGAGAGCCAAATTGTTTCAGAATTACTAAAGGTGAATAAGTTAGAACTTGGTCCAAAGCAGTTTGCTCTGGCTTTTCAAGAATTTTTCTTAGAGATTGGCTGGCTGGTTACCACCGTAGATACACAGTTTGTGGGATGGATGAAGTATCATCAAATAATGACGAACTCTGGAAATGACCTTCAGCATGTAAGAAGAAACAATGAGATGTCGATACTAAAGGAAAACTTAAAGATTATCTTCCAATACAGAAATTCAAACTACAAATGGGAGGATAGAGATAATTTCTATCATAAAGACGCAGCAGGAAACACATTAAAGAAGATCAATAATGGTCAATAATTGGTAGTCATTTACATGTCATTACATTACCTGTTTACATGTAATTACACCTCGTTACATTGTTCTATAAATTACTGATATTTAAATATTTATAAACTTTTGTAGTTTCAGTTATTGTTATTATCTTTGCGCCATCAAAACTTTAAAATGGTCAAAGATATGGCAAACAAGAAACAACAAAATTCCGCAGCAAGCGGTACCAAGACCGAACAACATGTAGGCCTTGGCAGCGAGAACTCTATTTGTGAGGAGGCTCAGGATTTTATCAACGAGTTTGGCAACTACGTTGACAACTACACCTTATTTATTATGAAGGATTCGTTCCGTGGCTTCACTGAGGATATTCAGCGACACATGGTTCAGATTCTTCAGTATGCTTTTAACGTTATCGATATTGAGAATGCTGTATTGGTATTTCCGAGTATCGGCATCCAACATGTCGACCTTCTTCTCTCAGACCTTATCTATAAGATTAACGTCAGCATGGATAAATTTGCATATTATGAGCGCTAAGAAACAAAACACAAAAGCCCTGTCGCTGCCCAGCGGCGACTCGGCTACCTACCTGGCACGTCCGAAGACAAAGCCAGACGAGACATTGAAAGGCAAGATGAATAAGTGGGAAAACGGCTATGCCGAATTCATTCCACAAGGACAGAAGCCAAGTAACAGAACCATGCTTAAGCAGCTCGGTAATTCCTCGTTCTACAAAAGTGAGGGCGAAAAAGAATCCTCTTACAGCCTTCACCTAAACGTGGACGGACGGAGCGAAGACCCCGTGGCTGAGATGTTCGAACAGTTCAAGGTGCTGACCGCTGAACAGCAGAAGCAAAAGCCCTGCCTCTCTGAGGTTGGCGAAGGACGCATGCTTTA
This sequence comes from uncultured Prevotella sp., assembly GCA_946404405.1. Taxonomy (GTDB): domain Bacteria; phylum Bacteroidota; class Bacteroidia; order Bacteroidales; family Bacteroidaceae; genus Prevotella. The sequence goes on along the minus strand of CAMJDL010000006.1, from coordinate 68,135 downwards.
CGACAATGGTGAATCGCTACAGGTATGGTTGGACTCAGCAAAAGGCGAGGTTAGCATACTGACTAAACTGACCTGTTCGCCACAGATTGAACGCCAACTGTTACAGCTACAGGGCGACATGGCCCGTACGCTCGGACGGTATCATAAGGAAATTATTAACGCTAATAAATAATTAAGGTATTATGGAACAGAATTATCGTTTTACGGTTCAGTCGAACCAATTTACAGGCGAGTGCGTGCCTTGCACCCTCGATGTGTTTAACCAGTATGTCGACAGTCAGGATGTCAATTTCAAGATTTCTATCCGCAGGGCTGTGGAGGCTGCCATTAAGCAGGCTTTGCCACTCGACGAGTATCTTCAAAATCCCCGTTTTCTGAACTTCTGCCAGAAACAGAAGGGCGAGAAGTTCCAGCAGCTGACAGAAACCGAAAAGCTGTTACAGTGGGTGGCAAACCAAAAGATGTGGCTGCCGTGCTTTATCTTCGCCGTCAGAGTGTTTGGACTGGTGCCAAAGACCGACAAGGAAGGTAATCCCGTACTTGACGAGCATGGAAATCCAGTGATGTACCATCGTCGGAAGCAGCCTAACATTCTGGAGCTGTCGAAGCTGTTCATGTTCGATGCCGACCATCTGCCCATCAGCCCCCGTGAAGTGTTCGAACGTACTCAGGTGGCGGACTTCCCATGGAAGGTGCTTTTGGCACATGAGACGTCGTCAGGTGAAGGTCTTCGATTGGTTAGTGAAATCAGACCAGAACTTGGCAACATTGCCGACAACCAGATATGCCTGGCCCGTGAACTTGGACTGATGGGTATGAAGGGCACCACCGGCAAACCCGTCGTGGACGACTCCTGCATCGACGCCTCACGCATCAGCTATTGTCCGCGTCGCGAGGACATCTATTTCATCAATGAAGTTGAACTTTTTAATAATAACGATTATGAATAAGAAAAAAGATTTAGTAAACGACCTCTTCTTGGAGGCGTATCAGAACGAGAACACCCAGCCCACTAATCCCGCCAACCAGTTTGATAAGGATACCGATAGCGGGCAGTCAGTAACCCCCAGTGTTGAAGCCGCCAAGCAGTTGGCCAGTCAGGTGGCACCCATCACAAGTGCCGTCATTCCACCGGAGCCTACTGCCGAGGAACAGGAAGAACGTCTGAAGGTATTTGGCCATCACATTGCCGATTTCATCAACACGATCTATCCCAACGGTGCACCTGTAAACACCCGCCACAAATCTGCATTGAAGTTGGCAGGCGACCTGATGATACTGCTCGATGGAGATGAAAAGTTGGTAAAGACGGTCTTGACACAGATTTCGTGGGTACGAGATATCATTAAGGAGCGTGGTGAGAAGGAGATTGACGACATTGTAGATTCGGCCAGGAAACTGCTAAAGAAACGTGAGTCGGAGAATGTCTATGAACCACGTCCCTCACGTGAGATGCAGCGTGCCATAGAGCAGGTTGTCAAACGCAAGTATAGTGTGTTGGTGGCCGAAGCCCGTGCTCAGCGTGTTGGTGGCAACTCCAGCAGTCACGACGACATCGTAGTAGTACTTGACCGCATTGGTCGGAAGCTGGAGAAATTCTTTAAGTACTATCCCTTCCTCAAACTGCTGTGTCACGGACTGAAACCTAAACACTATGTGGCAGCACTCTTCGTTGGCGGTGGCTTTGCTATGACGCTGTGCACGAGAATGTGGTATAGGTTCTGGTCAGAGCCCGGACGTAAGTGCCGTCTGAACAGTATCATTGAACTCATTGGCCGCTCGGGCAGTGGAAAGCATATTGCCGTCGACTTGTATAAGTTGTTGATGGAACCCATCAAGAAGTCTGATGCCGTACAGGTAGAAGCTCTGAACAATTGGAATGCAGAGCGCGACCAGAAGAGCGGGGCCGACAAGAACAAAACGCCACGTCCAAAGGGTATCTATCGTTGTATGCCGTCAGAAGCATCAGCAGCCGCCATACGTGAGGCAGAATTCAATGCCAAGGAGGTAGTTGACGGTGAGGAAGTCTGCCTGCATGTTTCACAGTTCAACTCAGAACTCGATGACCTGCTTACGCAACAGAAGAAGGGTTATATGAACATCGAGGCTCTGCTCTTCAAGAGTCTGCATAATGAACCTGGAGGCTCTTTCCTCAAAACAGCGTCGTCTATGGTAGGTGAATACGACGTCCATTTCAATGGCGTCTATACTGGAACAAGCGATGCTATAGCCAAGCAGGCCACAGCGGCCAATTTCGTAAAGGGTTTGCCACAGCGCTTGGCAGCAGTACCTATGGGTGACAGCAACTTCGAGATGCGTGAGAACCGCGAATATACCGAGGCTGACCAACAACGCGAAGAGCAGCTCAGGGAGATTGCTTACAAGCTGGATTCCACTAAAGGTGAGATTCCATGCAAGAACATCAGCGATGCCTTGCACCAGTGGACAACACGTCGGATGCTTGATGCCAAGGAGGAAGACAGTAAGGCCCTGGAGGATTTGGTGAAACGTCCGTGCTGGATAGCATGTAATCTGGTATTGCCGTTCGTGATTACCCGTCATTGGTCAGAAATGGTTGAAGACACCGACGGACGTTGGAAATGTGGTGCTGGTTTCAAACCCGACAAAATCGATGTCGATTTGGCATTGACTATCTGTGATGCACAGTTTGCTTTCCAGCAATACTTTTTCCTCGGCGTAGGTGAACAGTATTACGACAATAAGGCTGCTGAACAGGCTTCTAATGTTCGTCATCAGCAGAAGACATTGCTGGCCTATCGCCGACTGCCAGAATACTTCACAAGCGAAGACGTGAAGCGCGAGTACGGCTACGATAGTGTTGGCAGTGTTTGTGGACGTCTGAAGATTCTGGTCGACGACGGCATGGCTTCGCAGAAGATTCGCTCGGGTGAGAATAAGGGCAAATACCACAAGCTGCTATAGTCTATTATATTCAAATATTCAGTATTCATTGTGATTTTGTCATAAGTGTTCTATGCTTTTTGAAGGGTGGCTGTCGTGAGACAGTTGCCCTTTTTTCTCACTAAAAAATAAATCAAAAATAATAAGAAAATAATTGCTAAAACGTTTGGCGGTTTGGAAAATATTTTGTATCTTTGCAATGTAATTAGAGAACAGATTACAAAGGCGGGATTTGGCCACCCGATGTAGTTGGTCAACTTAATATTCTAACATCACAAAAAACACGACAAAGATGATAGAACTGTATTTGAGTAAAGTTACCGAAACCTCAGAATCGGAACAGGCGGGCAAGACCTATGCCCGAGTGGATTACAAAGAGACGCTGGACATCAGCGACATGGCGCAGCACATGGCCGAGCACAACACGGCGTTCTCCGAAGGATTGATCCTGGGTGTGCTGACGGACTTCGTGAAGTGCATCCGCGAGCAGGTGCTGAACGGCAACACGGTGAAGATCAAGAATCTGGCCATCTTCAAGGCTACCGTGGAGGCCAATGCCCTGGACAAGCTGTACGACGCCGATCAGGACAAGACCGTGACGGCATCGCTGGGCACAATGGCCGAGGGTGCAAAGACCGGTCCTGCCGTGAAGACCATCAAGCTGCTGGCTCAGTCGACTGGCGAGTTCACTCGCGAGGAGCTGAAGAAGGACGTCCACTTCGGATGGACCGACAAGGCCAAGGCCGAGATTGCGGCTGCCAAGGGCGAAACCAGCAATGCGCCCAGCAACAGCGGAGGTTCGGGCACGAACACCGGCGGCAACACTGGCGGTAACACCGGAGGCAACAATGGTGGTGGCGGCGGTGACGAAGGTGAGCCGGACGAGAACTAAATTAAAAACGGTTCCACTGTGAAAAGGTGGAACCGATTTTTTTTTATTTGACGATGACGTCGGACTTCTTGACGAAGAGGTAGTCGTGGCCGGTGCGCAGTTCATAATAGTCCACACCGTCAAAGGAATGCTCGAAGAAGGTGTCGGCAATAATGGTGCCCTTCGTGACGGTGTAGAAGGGCTTGAGCGTGCCCTCGTAGTTGTCCTCGCAATAGAGCGTGGCGGCCTTGTTGGCTACAATCTTCGGACCGGTGCCCAGCACCCACGACGACTGGCCGAGGTACTTGGTATAGACGTAGCCGACGATGCCGTCGACGCTGACCTTGCTCCACTGTTTGCCTTTCTCAAGCAGTACGCCGCGACCCAGTCCGTGGTCCTCCATCCACAGCTTGGTGAGCACCTTGCCCTGCATGGACGGCTCGGAGCGGACGTTCAGGTAGCCGTCGTCGCTGACGGCAAAGACGACGGTGAACACCTTGCCGTTCTCGGCCACCGTCCGGGCGCCCTCGACGTAGTACTTGAAGAGGTGGTCGTTGTAGTCGATGGCGTAGAGATACTCGCGTCCGTTCTGTTCGGTCTGCAGCTCCAGGTATTCCACTTTATAGGTAAAGGGCAGCTTGCTGTAAACCTTGCCCGTCAGCTTGTCGAGCATGTAAAGATACTTCTTCTCGCTGGTAAAACCGTAGGAGCAGAACACGAACTTGGAGTCGAGAATGAAGATGTCGTTGCTGGTAAGCCAGTCGGTGGACCACACCATCTGGCGACGCTCGGGATTGTAGCAATGCAGCTTCGAGCCCTTGCCGTTAACATCGCTGGCATAACTGGGACAGGCCATGTTAAACAGCAAGTTGTGGGTATCGTTATCCCAGCGCACGTCCTGCACCTCGCAGTAGTCGTTGCCCGACACCTGACCGAGGTCGATGGTATAGAGCGGTTTCTCGTCCTTGTCGTAGATTTTCACAATAAACTTATAGTCAGTGCTACCGGCAGAACGGCGATAAAGGGCGAGCCATCCGATGTCGATACGCTCGGAGATGAACTGCTCGAGGTCCTTGGCCTCCTCGCCACGCGGCAGGTATTCGTTCTGTTTCTCCTCGCGCAGTCGGAAGATGGTTCCGTTGGGTTTGTTCTTCATTGTCAACATCGACTTCTGCCAGTTGGCACCGTAATTCTTCACTGACACTAAGCGCTGGGCGCTGGCGGTGCTGCAAACGGTCAGCACGGTCAAAAGACTGAGAATGATTCGTTTCATAATGGTTTGTTTATTAGTTAGTCCATACGATTTCGATAGTCTTCATAGGTAAAGCGGCGCAGCAGTTCGAGCCGTCCGTCGGCATGAAGCATACAGAGCGAGGGATGCGTGATGCCGTTGAAGGTATTGGTCTTGACGGTGGTGTAATGAATCATGTCCTCGAAGATGACCTCGTCGCCCACCTGCAACTCGCGCGGGAACTGCCAGTAGCCCATAAAGTCGCCTGCCAAGCAGCTGTTGCCGCCCAAACGATAGAGGTGAGGGGTGAGAGGTGAGAGGTGAGAGAATTGTTCCTCATCCAAATGTTCTGCGCCACGGACTTCAGGGAAATACGGCATTTCCAGACAATCGGGCATGTGGCAGGTAAAGCTGACATCGAGGATAGCCGTGCGGATACCCTTATCCTCGACCACATCGACTACGCTGGCCACCAACGGTCCCGTCTGCCAAGCAAAGGCACTGCCCGGTTCAAAGATGACCTTCAGGTGCGGATAACGACTGTGGAAACCCTGAACGATGCGCACCAGACGCTCGATGTCGTAGTCGGCACGCGTCACCAGATGACCGCCACCGAAATTAATCCACTCTATCTGCGGGAACCATCGCGAAAACTTGTCTTCGATGTGTTGCAAGGTTCGTTCAAAAACGTCGGAACCGCTCTCGCAATGGCAATGACAATGGAAACCGCGAATGTCACTGGGCAACTGCTCGGGCAACTTGTCGGCACTGACACCAAAGCGCGTACCTGGAGCGCACGGATTATAAAGCAGCGTGCCCACCTCAGAATATTCAGGATTGACGCGCAAGCCCAGCGAGCACTCCCCTGCCCGACTATGATACCGTTCGTACTGCGAAAGCGAATTGAACGTCAGATGACTGGAACAACGGACAATCTCGTCAATCTCGTCGTCCTTGTAAGCCGGCGAAAAAGTGTGCGCTTTCGAGCCAAACTCATCGAAAGCCAGACGGGCCTCGGAGAGTGAGCTGGCCGTGGTGGCCTGAATGTATTCACGAAAGATGGGAAACGTCTTCCAAAGAGCAAACGCCTTAAAGGCCAGAATCCATTCAGAATCCGTACGACGTGCTACATCGCTAATCAGAGCCAAGTTACGGCGTAACTTCTGCTCTTCAATCATGTAATATGGCGTATTCATGCCGCAAAATTAATAAAAAGAATTAAGAATTAAGAGTTAAGGGTTAAGAAAATTACTTCGAAGAACATTTTTTCTTCATTCTTAATTATTAATTCTTAATTTTTTTGTACCTTTGCAGCCGCTAATAATATAATAAGGTATAAAGAAGAGATGATAACAGTCACAAATCTGGCTATCCAGTTTGGAAAAAAGACGTTGTACAAGGACGTCAATCTGAAATTTACGAGTGGTAATATTTATGGTATTATCGGTGCCAACGGTGCCGGTAAGTCAACACTGTTGCGCGCCATCAGCGGCGAGCTGGAACCCAACAAGGGTACCGTCGAGATGCTGCCGGGCGAGCGTATGTCGGTGTTGGAGCAGGACCACTTCAAGTATGATGAGTTTTCAGTGATGAATACTGTGCTGATGGGACATCAGCCCCTGTGGCAGAACATGAAGGAGCGCGAAGCCCTGTATGCCAAGGAAGAAATGACTGAGGAGGACGGCAACCGTGCTGCCGAGTTGGAAATGGCCTTTGCCGAGATGAACGGATGGGAGGCTGAGAGCGAGGCTGCACAACTGTTGCAGAATCTGGGCATCAAGGAGGACAAGCACTATGCCCAGATGTCAGACATATCGAACAACGAGAAGGTGCGCGTCATGCTGGCCAAGGCTCTGTTCGGACACCCCGACAACCTGCTGCTGGACGAGCCCACCAACGACCTCGACCTGGACACCGTTCAGTGGTTGGAGGAATACCTGTCGAACCTGGAACAATGCGTGCTCGTGGTCAGCCACGACCGTCACTTCCTGGATGCCGTATCGACGCAAACCGTTGATATCGACTTCGGCAAAGTGACGCTGTTCTCGGGTAACTATTCGTTCTGGTACGAGAGTTCACAGCTGGCTTTGCGTCAGGCTCAGAACCAGAAGATGAAGGCCGACGAGAAGCGCAAGCAGTTGGAGGAATTCATCCGCCGTTTCTCTGCCAATGTGGCAAAGTCGAAGCAGACCACTTCGCGTAAGAAGATGTTGGAGAAGCTGAATGTCGAGGAAATCACACCATCGACACGAAAGTATCCTGGCATCATCTTCTCGATGGAGCGCGAGCCTGGCACGCAGATTCTGGAGGTAGAAGGCTTGAAGGCCGTAGATGCAGACGGAACGGTGCTGTTCGACAACGTCAACTTCACTATCGAGAAGGGTCAGAAGACCGTATTCCTGAGTCACAACCCCAAGGCCATGACGGCGCTGTTCGAGATTATCAACGGCAACCGCGAGGCTGATGCTGGTACCTATAAGTGGGGCGTCACCATCACGACAGCCTACCTGCCACTGGACAATACCGAGTTCTTCCAGTCGGAGATGAACCTCGTAGACTGGCTCAGTCAGTTTGGCACAGGCAACGAGGTAATGATGAAGTCGTTCCTGGGTCGTATGCTGTTCAAGGACGAAGACATCCAGAAGAAGGTCTGTGTACTCAGTGGTGGCGAGAAGATGCGTTGTATGATTGCCCGTATGCAGCTGAAGAACGCCAACTGTCTGATACTGGACACGCCCACCAACCACTTGGACTTGGAATCCATCCAGGCTTTCAACAACAACCTGATACAATTCAAAGGTAACATCCTGTTTGCATCGCACGACCATGAGTTCATCAATACTGTGGCAGACCGCATCATCGAACTGACGCCTAAGGGCACCATCGACAAGCTGACCACTTACGACGACTATATCTACGACGAGAGCATCAAGGAGAAGAAAGCAGAGCTGTACGCGTAAGTTTGGCACGATATTTGCATTGGGCTTTGCAAAACATTAAATTATAGTAGCTATGACAGAAGAAGAAATATTGAATCAAGAAGAGAAGGAACAGCAGGACAGTGTGGTCGACGGTTCTGCCGTCGACGAAACCGTCGCTGACGAAGCCGCTGCTGAAACCCCTGAGAAAGAAGCCCCCGCCGAAGAGCAGGACCCGCTGGAGAAGGCCTTGGCAGAGATTGAGCAACTGAAAACCCAAATGCTCTATAAGACCGCCGAGTTTGACAACTACCGCAAACGCACGCTGAAGGAGAAGGCAGAGCTGATTCTTAACGGTGGCGAGAAGGCCGTCAGTGCCATCCTGCCCATTATCGACGATATGGAACGTGCCATTGAGAATGGTGCAAAGACCGACGACCCTGACGTACTGCGTGAAGGTATGGAGATTATTTACAACAAGTTCGTCAAAGCACTTGAAGGCTTAGGCGTTAAGGAGATTGAGACAGCAGATGCCGACTTCAACACCGACGTTCATGAGGCTGTGGCCATGGTGCCTGGCATGGGCGACGACAAGAAGGGCAAAGTGATTGACTGTCTGCAGAAGGGTTATCAGTTGAACGATAAAGTGATTCGCCACGCCAAAGTGGCAGTAGGACAATAATATGGCACAGAAACGAGACTATTATGAGGTGCTGGGCGTCGACAAGAACGCCACAGAAGACCAGATCAAGAAGGCATATCGCACGATAGCCATCAAATACCACCCTGACCGCAACCCTGGCAACAAGGAAGCCGAGGAGAAGTTCAAGGAGGCTGCCGAGGCATACGACGTACTGCACGACCCTCAGAAGCGTCAGCAGTATGACACGTTCGGATTCAATGGCCCTGGCGGCATGGGTGGAAGTGGCTTTGACCCGTTTGGCGGAGCATCGATGAACATGGACGACATCTTCTCGATGTTCGGCGACATCTTTGGCGGTCATGCAGGCTTCAGTGGCTTTGGAGGCGGCAAGCGTGGTCCCCAGAAACACCGTGGTTCCGACCTGCGACTGAAGGTTCGCCTGTCGTTGCAGGAGATTGCCCATGGCGTCACCAAGAAGTTCAAGGTACGCAAGGATATTACTTGTACACACTGTCATGGCTCTGGTGCAGAAGCTGGCAGCACAAACGACCAGTGTCCTACATGTCATGGTTCGGGCGTCATCACCCATACCACACAGAGCATCTTCGGTATGATGCAGACTCAGGGCGTTTGTCCTACCTGTGGTGGTGAGGGAACGGTCATCAAGAACAAGTGTAAGCACTGTGGCGGCACAGGCGTCGAAAAGGGCGAGGAAGTGGTAGAAATCAAGATTCCTGCCGGTGTGGCCGAAGGTATGGTGGTCAACGTTCCAGGCAAAGGTAATGCCGGTCAGCACAAGGGCATCAATGGCGATATTCAGGTGTTTATTGAGGAAGAAGAAAACGAGAACTTCATTCGCGATAACAACGACCTGATATACAATCTGCTGCTCGACTTCCCGACAGCTGCTTTAGGTGGAGACGTTGAAATACCAACTATAGAAGGTACACGCCTTAAAGTGAAGATGGAAGCCGGCACACAACCCGGCAAGACCCTGCGTCTACGCGGAAAAGGTCTGCCTGCCGTACAGGGCTATGGACGCGGTAATGGCGACTTGGTGGTGAACGTCAGCGTGTATGTGCCAAAGACATTGTCGCGCGAAGAGAAGGAAGCCATCGAGAAATTCCGTCAGAGCGATAATTTCAAGGGCGATGCAGCAACGAAGCGCAGCATCTTCCAGAAATTCAAGAACTATTTCAGTTAAGCATGAATTACAAAGAGACTTGCGAATACCTCTATAACCAGATGCCCATGTTCGAAAGACAAGGGGCATCGGGTTATAAAGAAGGACTGAGCAACACGCTGGCACTCGACGAGCACTTAGGACACCCACACCTGTCGTACAAGACCATTCATGTGGGTGGTACAAATGGCAAGGGCAGTGTGTCGCATACCATTGCTGCCGTCCTTCAGGAAAGTGGCTATCGCGTAGGTCTCTATACCTCACCCCATCTGGTTGACTTTCGTGAGCGTATCCGCATCAACGGAACGCCAGTAAGCCAACAATACGTGGTGAATTTCGTAGAAGAACACCGTTCGTTCTTCGAACCTCTACATCCATCCTTCTTTGAAGTCACAACCGCAATGGCTTTCATGTATTTCAAGGAAATGAATGTAGATATTGCCGTTATTGAAGTGGGATTAGGCGGACGACTGGACTGCACTAACATCATTCAGCCTTTGGTGAGCGTCATTACCAATATCAGTTTCGACCATACCCAGTTCTTGGGCGATACGTTGGCAAAGATTGCCGGAGAAAAGGCTGGTATTATTAAGACTAACACCCCTGTCGTCATTGGAGAGACCAATGCCGAAACACGTCCCGTATTCGAAAAAACGGCTCGTGAAAAGAATGCCCCAATCGTCTTTGCCGACGATGACCCGCAAGTCGTGAGTGCAGTGCCGCTGAATGAAGGCGGTATGCGCTATCATTTGAAATTCATGGGAAAACTGGAAGGCGATCTGGGCGGCATCTATCAGAAACAGAATATGAATACGGCCCTATTTGCTCTCGAAGAAGTGCGTAAACTGGGGTATCTGGCAAGTGCTATCGAAGGAAAAACCTATGACAGGTGCCGTTTCGAATTAAAGTCTGGCATTAGCAATGTGGCTAAGTTGACAGGTCTGCGAGGACGATGGGAGACGGTGAACCAGACACCTAAGGTGGTTTGTGATACTGGTCATAATGTTGGCGGATGGATGTATCTAAGCCGTCAATTAGCCAATGTTCAGTGCCAGCAAATGCACATCATATTTGGTATGGTTGACGATAAAGATATAGACAAGGTACTTGATTTGCTACCTAAACATGCCAAATTCTATTTTACGAAAGCTCAGACCAAAAGAGCACTCAACGAGAATGTTGTCATGGAAAAAGCTAAAGAGCATGGTATTGAAGGAAATGCGTACCACACTGTAAATGAAGCATATAAAGCCGCATACCGTTCTGCTTCAGCCAACGATTTCATCTTCGTTGGAGGCTCATCATACATAGTAGGCGATTTCCTCAAAAACTGCATTTAGTTGTTTTTAACACTCTCGTAAACGTTTTTTTTAGTCATTCTTTCGTCTTTCTCGTTTTTTTTTGGTTACTTTGCAGGTAGTTTTATTTTAACCAATAAACGAAACGAATATGGCTAACACAACGGAAAACGCGAATTTGTGTGGTCTGAATCGCAAGGATTTCCAGACCACTATCAATGGTAAGAAGACGGATCTTTACATTTTGAAGAACCGCAAGGGTTATGAAGTTGCTATTTCAAACTATGGTGGTGCCATTTGTGCTATCATGGTTCCTGACAAGGATGGCAAAGTTGGTAATGTTATTCAGGGACATGCTAATATCGAGCAGCTCACCAGTGGTAACGAGCCTTATCTGTCAACGTTGATCGGACGTTGGGGTAACCGCATTTGCAAAGGTCAGTTCACACTGAACGGCAAGGAGTATCAGCTGGCTTTGAATGATGGTCCGAACCATCTGCACGGTGGTAAGAAAGGCTTCAACTGCAAGGTATGGGATGCCCGTCAGATGGGTCCCCGTTCGTTGGCTCTGCACCGTATCTCATCGTATGGTGAAGAAGGTTACACTGGCGAGCTTGACGTAACAGTTGAATTCACCTTCACCGACGAGAACGAGCTGGTGATTGAGTATCTGGCTACTACCAATAAGAAGACCATCGTCAACTTGACGCATCATGCCTTCTTCTCACTGGCCGGTACAGCTGACCCCACCCCAACGATTGAGGATCAGATTTGTGAGATTAATGCTGACTTCTATCTGCCGACTGACGAGACCGCTATTCCTACAGGTGAAATCCTGAAGGTTGCTGGTACACCATTCGATTTCCGCACACCAAAGTCTTTTGGTCAGGATATTGATGCTGACGATGAGCAGATTAAGTTCGGTAAGGGCTTCGACCACAACTATGTATTGAATAAGAAGGAAGAAGGCGAGTTGAGCTTTGCTGCACGCGTTACCGATCCTAAGAGCGGTCGTACGCTGGAGTGCTATACCACAGAACCCGGTATGCAGCTCTACACTGCAAACTATGCCAGTGGCTACAAGGGTGCCAACGGTGCTACTTTCCCACGTCGCAGCGCAGTATGTCTGGAGACTCAGCACTTCCCCGACACGCCAAATCGTCCATACTTCCCATCTGTAGTGCTGAATCCTGGTCAGCAGTACAAGCAGAAGACCATCTATCGTTTTGGTGTAGCTAAGTAATCATCACCCCACCTTATTATATATATGATGGAAGTTGATTTTGTAAGAAGCCGTTTCATCAAGCATTTTGATGGAAAGACGGGTAACGTATATGCTTCTCCCGGACGCATCAACCTGATTGGTGAGCATACAGACTACAATGGAGGTTTCGTATTCCCCGGTGCAGTAGACAAGGGCGTGATGGCAGAGATGCGTATCAACGGTACGGAAGATACCGTGATGGCCTATGCTATCGACCTGAAGGATCGTGTAGACTTCAAGCTCTCAGACCCTAACGGACCACGCGCTTCATGGGCTCGATACATCTACGGCATTGCGTTGGAAATGAGAAAATTGGGCGTTCCCGTTAAAGGTTTCAATATAGCATTTGCGGGTGATGTTCCTCTCGGTGCCGGCATGTCGTCAAGTGCAGCTATGGAGAGTTGCTTTGCCTTCGGTCTGAACGACTTGTTTGGCAACAATAAAGTCAGTCAATGGGACATGGTTTTGGCAGGTCAGGCTACAGAACATAACTACTGTGGTGTGAACTGCGGTATCATGGACCAGTTCGCCTCTGTCTTCGGCAAGGCAGGCTGTCTGATGCGCCTTGACTGTCGCAGCCGTGAGTTTGAGTATTTCCCATTCAAGCCTGATGGTTACCGTTTGGTATTGCTCGACTCCGTCGTGAAGCACCAATTGTCCGGCTCACCCTACAACGACCGTCGTATGTCGTGCGAGAAAGTGGTGAAATGCGTTCAAGCCAAGCATCCTGAGGCCAAGTTCGAAACCCTGCGCGACTGCACGTGGGAGCAACTGGACGAGGTGAAGGACGAGATTGGTGCCGACGACTACCGCCGTGCCAAGTTCGTGCTGGGCGAGAAGGATCGTGTGCTTGCAGTTTGCGACGCATTGACCGAAGGTGACTATGAGAGAGTTGGTGAGCTGATGTACCAGACCCACGAAGGCCTGTCGAAGGACTACGAGGTAAGCTGCGAGGAACTGGACTTCCTCAACCAGATTGCCAAGGAGAACGGCGTGACAGGATCCCGCATTATGGGCGGCGGTTTCGGCGGTTGCACCATCAACCTGGTGCGCAATGACCTCTATCGTAAGTTCATTGAGGATGCCAAAAAGCGCTTCAACGAGAAATACGGTCATGAACCGAAGGTGTACGATGTCGTCATCGGCGATGGCTCTCGCAAAATCTGCTAAATTCATAATTTACGACAGAAACAACACGAAATAACCCGTATTTTCTGTTAGTAAACGTTAAATAATAGACGTAAGGTGTGAAAATAACACCTCACGTCTATTTTTTTTAATTATTTTCTTTGTCATTCGGAAAATAAGTAGTAATTTTACAACCAAAATTTAAATCTTTAACTAAAACTTTTATACACAATGAAAAACTTGAAGACAGTTTTCGCAGTTGCAAGCGTAGCAGTAGCTATGTTTTCAGCTTGTGCCTCTGGTGAGCAGAAGGCGCTGACGGTTTCGGGTCTTGACCCTGCCAAGTTTGACACCATCATCAACGAGAAGCCCGTCAAGCTCTACACGTTGAAGAACGCGAACGGCATGGAGGTGTGCATCACCAACTACGGTGGGCGCATCGTCTCGCTCGTTGTTCCTGACAAGGATGGCAAACCCACTGACGTCGTACTGGGCTTTGACAACATTGCTCAGTATGCTGACACCCTGAATTCTCCCTCTGACTATGGTTCAAGCGTAGGCCGCTATGCCAACCGTATCAAGAATGGTGCTTTCAAGCTGGGCGACACAGCTTATCAGCTGAAGCAGAACGACGGTCCAAACTGTCTGCACGGCGGCGGCACATCGGGTTGGATGAATCAGGTGTACGAGGCAGAGCAGATTGGCGACTCAATCCTGAAGCTGACCATCGTTGCTGAGGACGGCGAGAACGGATTCCCCGGCAAGGTAACTGCCGTGACGACCTACAAGTTGACTGCCGACAACGTGCTGGATATGACTTGGGAGGCAGAGACCGACAAGCCGACTATCATCAATCAGACCAATCACAACTACTACAATCTGAGCGGCGACTTCACCCAGGCAGCCTACGACCAGGTGCTCTATGTGAATGCCGACAACTTCACTCCCAGCGATACGCTGTATATCCCCACAGGCGAGATCAAGAAGGTTGAGGGTACCGCTATGGATTTCCGCACACCTCATGCTGTCGGCGACTCTATCAACAGTCAGTTCGACCAGATTCAGAACGCTACCGGTTACGACCACAACTACTGTCTGAATACCTATAAGGACGGTAAGGGCGACGACACTCAGGTTTGCGCCTCACTCTACAGCCCCAAGACCGGTATCTTCATGGAGATGTTCACCAACGAGCCTGGCGTTCAGGTTTACAGCGGTAATTTCCAGGGCGTTGGCAAGGATGCCGACATCATCCGCAAGCACGGTTTGAAGTATCCGAAACACGTCAGCGTATGCCTGGAGAGCCAGAAGTATCCCGACAGCCCCAACCATCCCGAGTGGGCCAGCCCCGTACTGAATCCTGGCGAGAAGTACTTTAGCCACGCAGCTTACAAGTTCTCGGTTAAGTAATGAGTTCGACAAATAATCATCAATAATCAAGAATAATAAAACAGTTAACAAATGGACAAAATTTTTGAAGCACTAAGCAACAATGGTTTTGCTACGGCCGACTATTTGGTCTTTATAGTGTACATTATTATCCTTGTTGGTATGGGACTGTTCCTGTCGCGTACCAAGAAGGGAGAAGAGAAATCGTCAACCGACTACTTCCTGGCAGGTAACACCCTGACTTGGTGGGCTGTCGGTGCCTCGCTGATTGCCGCTAACATTTCGGCAGAACAGTTTATCGGTATGTCTGGCTCGGCATTCGCCTCTGGTATTGCCCAGGCTGCCTACGAGTTGATGGCCGCTGCCACGCTGCTGGTAGTAGGTAAGTTCCTGCTGCCTCTGATGATTGAGAAGAAGATCTTTACCATTCCTCAGTTCCTGCGCGAGCGTTACAACTGGGGCGTGGGCTTTGCTTTCTCACTGCTGTGGCTGTTCCTCTATGTGTTCGTTAATCTGACATCAGTCGCTTGGCTGGGTGCTCTGGCTATCCAGCAGATTCTGGGTCTGCCCACCGACATGGTTGTCAACGTAGCTGGCATCGAGATCGACCAGGTTCGTATGTGCATCATCCTGTCGCTGTTCGTCATCGCCGGTATCTACTCTATCTATGGCGGTCTGGCCTCTGTGGCTTGGACTGACGTGATGCAGGTGACTTTCCTCGTTGGCGGTGGTCTGATTACTGCTTACGCTGCACTTTCTGTCATTGGCGACGAAATGGGCTTAGGAGGAGCATGGGACGCATTGGCCCACATCAAGGACTATCTTGCATCCATTGACGGTGACAAGCACTTCAACCTGGTAGTTACACGAAACGAAGAGCTCTATCCTGTCATTAACGGTGTCGTTGACAATGCAGGAAACATTGTACAGAAGGAAGACCCATTCTTCACCAATCCTGGTATCGTTCTGATTTTCGGTGCCCTGTGGCTGACTAACCTGGGTTACTGGGGCTTCAATCAGTACATCATTCAGAAGGGTCTGGCTGCCAAGTCACTCGACGAGGCTAAGAAGGGTATGGTATTCGCTGCCTTCCTGAAGATTTTGATTCCTTTCATCGTATGTATCCCCGGTGTTTGTGCCTTCTACATCATGAACGCTCCTGAGTGCGACGGTCTGCGCGAGACGCTGGCTGGCTCAATTGCCCGTTCTGACGATGCTTATCCTTTCCTGATCCGTAACTTCACACCTACCGTTGTCAAGGGTCTGAGCTTTGCTGCACTGGCTGCCGCCGTTATTTCTTCGCTGGCCTCCATGTTCAACTCTACCTCTACCCTCTTCACAATGGATATCTACAAGCAGTTCATCAACAAGAACGCCTCTGAGAAGAAACTTGTGAACGTTGGTCGTATGACTTCTGTCACCGCTCTGATCATCGCCCTGATTGCCGTTTATCCATTGATGGGCGGTATCGACCAGGCCTTCCAGTTCATTCAGGAGTACTCAGCCTTCGTATATCCCGGTGTTGTAGTCATCTTCGGTCTCGGTCTGCTGTGGAAGCGTGCCAGCGGTACTGCTGCCGTTGTCTGCGCTATCGGTACCTTCGCGTTCTCTATCATCTACAAGTTCGCATTCCCCGAGATGCCGTTCCTGGTACGTTCAGGCGTTGTGTTCATCACGCTGGTTATCCTGTTCGTATGGATTTCGCTGAAGAGCAACAAGTCTGTTCCTGCCGACGAACTTGACGAGCACACCATCAAGACTCAGTTGTTCTGGAGCCGCATCATGTTCATCATTGCTGGTGTTTCGCTTGCACTCTGCATTGCTGGTTTCTTCAACGAGTCTATGCACATGCTCGGCTTCGAGGGCGCTTGGATTTTCTTCGCAGCCATCACGGCCACCATCGGTATCTACCTGCGTTCGAACGCTCTGGACAAGGTTCAGGATCCCAAACTGGTAGCTATCGACCTGAATGTGTTCCATACCGACAAGATTTTCAATATCGGTGCGTTTGGTGTCATCGCCATCCTTACCATTCTCTACATTGCACTATGGTAATATAATAAGGAGATGACAACGTACTATAAAGAATTCCAGAAAGTCCTGCTGTCAGTCGACTGCATCATCTTCGGTTTCGACAACAACAAGCTGAAGATTCTGATTGGTCGCCGACAGTTGGATCCTGGTCGCGGCGAGTGGAGCCTCTACGGAGGCTTCGTTCGCAGCGACGAAAGCCTTGACGAGGCAGCTAATCGCACGCTTTTCGAGCTGACGGGACTGAAGAAAGTCTATATGCGTCAGGTGGGTGCTTTCGGCAGCGTCGATCGTGACCCGGGCGAGCGTGTGGTCTCTGTGGCCTACTACGCACTTATCAACGTGGACGACTATGCCGACAAGCAGCGTCTGGAACATGGCGTGGAATGGGTGGAAGTCGATAAGATACCAACCATGTATTCCGACCATAACGAGATGGTGAACCGTGCGCTGAAGCTGATGCGCGAGAAAATCAAGACCCGACCCATTAGTTTCCAGCTCCTGCCACCGCTCTTCACGCTCACCCAGTTGCAGCATCTCTACGAGGCTGTCATTGGTGAGGAGGTCGACAAGCGCAACTTCCGCAAGCGTATTAAGGAAATGGATTATATCGAGAAGACCGAACTGATCGACAAGACGCATTCAAAACGCGGTGCGGCTCTCTATCGCTTCAACAAGAAAATATTCGATGAAGATCCGAACTTTAAGCTTTAAATAATTCATAATTCGTAATTATAAACATGTTAGAAGAACTGAAAGAAAAAGTGTTTAAGGCCAATCTCGACCTTGTAAAACATAACCTCGTGATATTCACTTGGGGCAATGTCTCAGCCATCGACCGCGAGAAAGGCCTCGTAGTCATCAAGCCCTCAGGCGTTGAGTACGACGTGATGAAGGCCTCGGACATGGTCGTCGTTGACCTTGAGACGGGTAAGGTGGTTGAGGGCGACCTCAATCCTTCGAGCGACACGCCAACGCATCTGGTGCTCTACAAAGCTTTCCCAGAGTTGGGCGGTATCGTTCATACCCACTCAACCTATGCTACGGCATGGGCACAGGCTGGCAAGGACATTCCCAACATCGGTACGACGCATGCCGACTACTTCCATGACTGCATTCCCTGCACCGAGGCTATGACTGCCGACCAGATGGCGGAGTACGAGCACAACACGGGTGTGGTCATCGTCAACCGTTTCCTCAACGGCGAAATCAATCCTGTCCATACGCCTGCCGTACTGGTCAAGAATCATGGTCCCTTCGCTTGGGGTAAGGATGCCGACCAGGCCGTCTATCACGCTGTTGTTACTGAGCAGGTGGCCAAGATGGCATACATCTCGTTCACGCTGAATCCTGAGACGACGATGAATCCGCTGCTCGTCGAGAAGCATTTCTCACGCAAACACGGCCCCAATGCTTACTACGGACAAAAGAAGAAGTAAGACTACGAATTCCACGAATTATACTAATTAAGGAAAATTTGAAAACTATGTTTGAAAATTTAGAAATTTGGTGGGTTACCGGTGCGCAGCTGCTATACGGTGGCGACGCTGTCGTTGCTGTCGACGGTCACTCAAAGGAGATGGTCGACGGACTGAACAACTCGGGCATCATTCCCATCAAGGTTGTGTACAAAGGCACGGCAAACTCTTCGAAGGAAGTCGAGGCCGTCATGAAAGCTGCTAACAATGACGAGAAGTGCGTGGGTATCATCACATGGATGCACACCTTCTCGCCCGCTAAGATGTGGATCAAGGGACTGCAGGCCCTGCAAAAACCCCTACTCCACTTCCATACCCAGTACAATGCCGAGATTCCCTGGGACTCCATCGACATGGACTTCATGAACCTGAACCAGTCGGCTCACGGCGACATCGAGTTCGGACACATCTGCACCCGCATGCGCATTCCCCGCAAGGTGGTTTGCGGCTACTGGAAGGAGCAGGACGTTCAGCAGAAGATTGCCGTTTGGGCTCGCGTAGCAGCTGGTGTGGCTGACGCTAAGAACGTACGCTGTCTGATGTTCGGTATGAACATGAACAACGTAGCTGTGACCGACGGCGACCGCGTAGAGTTCGAACAGCGTCTGGGTTACCACGTCGACTACTACCCCGTTTCGTCGGTGATGGAATACTGGAAGAAAGTGACCGATCAGGAGATTGACGAACTCGTCGAGGTCTATAAGAAGGAATATACCATCAAGATTGATGAGTCGGGCGAGGAAGTCTACTGGCAGAAGGTGCGCAATGCTGCACGTGCCGAGATTGCGCTGCGCCGCGTGCTGAAGGACAAGGGCGCTACCGCCTTCACCACCAACTTCGACGACCTTGGCGATGCTGACATCAACCAGCCCGACTTCTGCGGTTTCGACCAGATTCCAGGCCTCGCTTCTCAGCGTCTGATGGCCGAGGGTATCGGCTTCGGTGCCGAGGGCGACTGGAAGACGGCCTGCCTCTATCGCACGTTGTACGTCATTCAGCAGGGCATGCCTACCGGTTGTTCGTTCCTCGAGGACTACACCCTGAATTTCGCTGGTTCGCAGTCGTCTTGCCTGCAGAGCCACATGCTCGAGATTTGTCCGCTCATTGCCAGCGACAAGCCCAAGCTCGAGGTACACTTCCTCGGCATCGGCATCCGCAAGCAGCAGACCGCCCGCCTCGTGTTCACCTCGAAGACCGGTCGCGGTATCAAGGCTACTGTTGTCGACCTTGGCAACCGCTTCCGCCTGATTTCTCAGGAGGTTGAGTGCATCGAGCCCAAGCCCATGCCCCATCTGCCTGTGGCGTCAGCGCTTTGGGTTCCCCAGCCCACGTTCGAGATTGGTGCCGGAGCCTGGATTCTTGCAGGTGGTACACACCACTCAGCCTTCTCGTACGACATCACCGAAGAGTACTGGGAGGACTTCGCCGAGATGCTGGGCATCGAGTACGTCAAGATTAACAAGCAGACCAACACCTACGAATTCAAGCAGACACTGCGCAACAACGAGGTGTACTACATGCTGAACAAAGCGCTTTGTTAATGAACAATTGACAATTAATTATTGAAAAATGAGGAGCACCCCTGCTTGGGATGCTCCTTTTTTGTCTTTATCTTAGCCATCGGGAACTAAACCTGCCGCAACACATAGAATTTCTGGCTGCGGCTTCCCTTGATGGCAATTCCCGACGTGGGGTCGAGAGCTAGTTTACGCAGTTCCATAGATGCCGTCGTGCGCGAGAGGCCCGTCAGCCGCACGTAGTCAGGAACGCGCATTAACATGTTTTTTGCCAAGAAGTCTTTGGCTTTCTGAATACGTTCTTCCAATGTAAACTTTGACTTGCGAAGCCTGCTGACACCACCTTTTTGAAGTACACACTTCCTACTCGTAGCCTTGATGAGTTCGTTATCGGCCCTGTACGATACGCCTGTCACCCTGATGCTATGGGCGTTGCGTGTGCTTTCGCCCTCTTCAAAGGCATCTTGTAACATATCATCCCTCACGCCAAGTTTAGCATAGAAAGTGCCGAGGCCGTCAATTTTCACAGAATACCCTTCAGCCATACTTAGGGCCAGTTTATTGCTAACCAACGACAATACGCCAAGAATGGCACTTTCTTCCATATGCCCCTCACGTGCACACAGACTAACGAATTCTTCAAAGTTCATGGACGAAAGCTCCATTTTGTAGTAAGCCTGTGTCCGTCCTGTTCCGTTCAAGTCAGGAATTTCCTTTTTAATATACTTAGCATACATATTCCTAATTGTTTATTTCTGCAAAGGTACGAATAAGCAAACAAAAAGCCAAATTATTGGTTTAGATTTATCAATCAATGCCTTGGATTTATTAATCAATGTCATTGATTTAACAAACAATGTCGTAGTTTTAACTTTACAAACCGTCTCTCTACCCTTTATCAGGCATCTCACGACCTTTTAGACGTTACCTCGCAAACTTTTAGTCAATTGCTTAACTTAAAAAATGTATATTTCCTTTTGTTTTTCGCTCACTTATTCGTATCTTTGCAAACAAATTAACTTATAACAACAAAGAATTATGACAGCAAAGCAAACCATCGAGGCCGGTAAGGCCATTCTGGGAATCGAATTCGGTTCCACACGTATCAAGGCCGTGCTCATCGACCAGGACAACAAACCCATTGCACAAGGCGCTTTCGAGTGGGAAAACCAATTGGTCGACGGACTGTGGACCTATAGTATTGACATTATCTGGAAAGGTCTGCAGGACTGCTATGCCGACCTGCGTCAGGACGTCCGCAAGCAGTACGACTGCGAGATTGAGTCGCTGGCAGCTATCGGTTTCTCGGCCATGATGCACGGCTATATGGCCTTCAACGAGAAGCAGGAGATTCTGGTGCCCTTCCGCACGTGGCGTAACACGAATACGGGTAAGGCAGCTGCCGAACTGTCGGAACTGTTCAACTATAACATCCCCCTGCGTTGGTCAATCTCGCACCTGTATGAGTGCATCCTTGAGGGCAACGAGCACGTGAAGGACATCAAGTACCTGACCACTCTGGCAGGTTATGTGCACTGGCAGGTAACGGGCGAGTTCGTACTTGGTGTTGGCGATGCTTCGGGCATGATTCCCGTTGATCCCGCCACGAAGACCTACGATGCCACGATGGTTGAGAAGTTCAACAAACTCATCGCTCCGAAGGGCTATTCATGGACACTGCTCGACATTCTGCCCAAGTCGCTGAACGCTGGTGAGGCTGCGGGCACGCTGACCGCCGAGGGTGCTAAGAAACTGGACGTTTCAGGTCATCTGAAGGCTGGCATCCCTGTATGTCCTCCTGAGGGCGACGCTGGCACGGGTATGGTTGCCACCAACGCTGTGAAGCAGCGCACGGGTAACGTCAGCGCAGGTACTTCGTCATTCTCAATGATTGTACTGGAGAAACCGCTGAGCAAGCCCTACGAGATGATTGACATGGTGACGACGCCTGACGGTTCACTGGTTGCTATGGTGCACTGCAACAACTGTACCAGCGACATCAATGCATGGGTAGGTCTGTTTAAGGAATATCAGCAACTGCTGGGTGTGCCTGTAGATATGAACGAGCTCTACGGCAAGTTGTTCAACAAGGCACTGGAAGGCGACACCGACTGCGGTGGCTTGATGGCCTACAACTACGTCAGCGGCGAGCCTGTCACAGGTCTGGCCGACGGTCGTCCCCTCTTTGTTCGTTCGGCTAACGACAAGTTCAATCTGGCAAACTTCATGCGCGCTAACCTTTATGGCGCTATCGGTGTGCTGAAGATTGGTAACGACATTCTGTTTAAGGACGAGAAAATAAAGGTTGACCGCATCACTGGTCACGGAGGCTACTTCAAGACCGCCGGCGTTGGTCAGCGCATGCTGGCTGCAGCCCTGAACAGCCCCATCAGTGTGATGGAAACTGCTGGTGAAGGTGGTGCATGGGGTATCGCTCTGTTGGCAGGCTACCTTATTAATAAGAATGGCAAATCGCTGGCCGACTATCTGGAGGACGTCGTCTTTGCAGGCAATACGGGCACGAGCATCGCCCCGACAGCCGAGGATGTTGCAGGTTTCGAGCGTTATATCGAGAACTACAAGAAGTGTCTGCCCATTGAGCAGGCTGCTGTAGCCAACAAGTAATGCAAAGGCTGATGAAGAAACTCCTGACATTAGCCATCGGACTCGTCACGTTGGCATCCACGTCGTGCCATGCCGAACGTGCAAAGGGAACGACAGAGACTAACACCGTTCATCAGGCTGAGGAACACCACCTCAGCTTGCTGATTGCTGGTGACCTGATGCAGCACGGGCCGCAAATCAATGCTGCCCTGCAGAAGGATGGCACGTATAACTATGACGAATGTTTCGCCCGTATTCACGACGAGGTGGAACGTGCCGACGTAGCCATCGGCAACTTCGAGGTAACGCTTGGTGGTAAGCCATACGCCGGCTATCCGCAATTTCGTGCTCCCGACGAATACCTGCAGTCCTGCCTCGACGCAGGCTTCGACATCATGCTCACCGCCAATAACCACTGTCTGGACAGTCGCCGCCCGGGACTGGAACGCACCATTATGATGATGGATTCGCTACGCGTGCCGCATATTGGTACATACGTCAACGAGCAGGAGCGTCAGAAGCAGTACCCGTTCCTACTTGAGCGCAACGGACTGCGCATCGTGCTGCTGAACTTCACTTACGGCACCAACGGCATTCAGGTGCAAGCCCCGAACGTCGTAAACTATATGGATACCGTCCAGATTCGTCGCGACATTGAGAAAGCCCGGCTGATGAAGCCTGACGTTATCATTGCCCTGCCCCACTGGGGAATAGAGTATCAGCAGTTGCCATCACAGCAACAGCGCGATATGGCAAAGTGGCTTATCGACAACGGTGTCGACCATGTCATTGGCGGACATCCACATGTGGCCCAGCCCCTGGAACTGACGCCAGACAGTTGCCATCTCATTGCCTGGTCAATGGGCAACGTAGTCAGCAACCAGTCGAAGCCCAACACTTACGGAGGTTACATGGTACGCCTGGAGTTTACGAAAACGGTGAATCCCGGCATCGTGCCCACTATTACCGGCAAAAAGAGCGCCACCCGTCTCAGCAACTGCGGTTATGCACTTTATTGGGTTAGTCGTCCTACAGACAACAACCGTCGGCACAACTACCGCATTCTGCCCATCGACGAACCCGACAGCGTGCTCACCGTAATAGAACAAAAGAACCGTGCAGCTATCCGTTCCTCCATGCGCAAGTTGATGGAGAAACACACTGTTGGTATCAGCGAATACACTTTCAAATAAAAACGACCTTGCTGCGGCAACACTCTGTTCCGTCAGTACGGACAATACGGATGCAATATTCATTGTCGGCGGTCTGCTCGCGATAGAAGGAGAGCTGATCGCCGGCATGTGCTTCTGCAACGTAAGCAATCTCGAAACGGCGGATTTGGTGAGTGCGATACCAATCTAATGGCCAGAGGTCGAGCACGTGCTCAATGTATTTGACGGAGTTGATGTGACCGTTGATATCGACATCATTGTAATAAGTATCGATGGTGCGAACCAATTGTGCCTCGTCCGACATCTTCACTCGCCCACCCTTGTCAATGGGACACTCCTTGTCCTTGACTATCCAGTTGTTGATAGCACCATCATCAATGGAAAAGATATCGGTGGGCTGACGGCTTTCCGTGTCTATCATAGCCCAGATAGAGCGACCGTAGCCGTAAATGCGCCCATCATCGCCAACGACGGAAAAATTACGGCTGGTGAAATAGCGCATAGCCGATTCAACCCATGTCTCGACATTGAACTTGGTGTACTGCTGGGGCATCTCGTTCATCTCGATAGCCAAACGCGAAAGTACCCATGAACGATTAATGGACATCAGATACTTCATGCCAAAACCACGGGCAGAGGAATGGAAGTCGGCAGCATTGAGCATGTGATTACCTAAATGGCCCATAAATAACCGCCCACTGAAGTCGCAGTGGAAAGGCTCAGCCAGAAACTCGTAACATCCTACTTTATCCATTTTGCTGTTCACGTTCTTCAAGGAATTCACTGACTTGCTCCTGCTTGGCACGCGTTACGGCTATTCGACCTGAACGTGTATACTGGAATACGCAATCGAACGCATTCAACGCATAGAACAAATTCAGGATATCTTCGGTCTTGCCGTTCTTCATAACGACGGTATATGTAGGATTGACCTCCATAATACTAGCATCGTTGCGACGGATAGTACGCGAAATCTCAGGGTTCTGCAGCACCTTCTCCGTCGAAAGTTTATAGAGGCCAGACTCGCGGATAAACAATTGGTCGTCAGTAAAGTAGTTAGCCTTCACGACATCAATCTTCTTCTCTATCTGACGCGTGATCTTGACTATCTGGTCTTCATCGCTCCATGCGGTAATGGTGTACTTATGGACGCCCTCAATAGACGAGGCCGACACATTCAGACTCTCGATATTGACCTGACGACGCGTGAACACAGCGGTAATCTGATTCAGAATACCAGCCACATTCTCTGAATAGACCAACAGGGTATATAGTTTCTTTTTTTCTTCCATGAATTATCAATTATTAATTGTCAATTATCAATTATCAATTGTCAATTAGTTATATCTCCAGCATCATTTCATTGACATTCATGCCCGGCGGAGTCATAGGCAGCACATTGTCGTCTTCCTTGATGGCACATTCCAGAATATACGGGCCCTTGGTAGCCAGCATCTTCTGGACAGCAGCAGCCAAGTCCTTGCGATCGGTCACAGCCTGATAAGGAATGCCATAACCCTGAGCAATTGACTCGTAGCAGGGGTTCAGCATTTTGGTAAACGACTTGCGACGCATCCAGAACATGTCCTGCCACTGGCGCACATTGCCCAGATAGTGATTGTTCATCAGAATCATCTTCACAGGAGACTGCTGTTCCATAATGGTTCCCAGCTCCTGGATATTCATTTGGAAACCGCCGTCGCCCATGAAACAGCAGACGGTACGGTCGGTAGCAAACGTAGCACCGATAGCAGCAGGCATGCCATACCCCATCGTTCCCAAACCACCGCTGGTACAGATGCTGCGCTTCTGCGTGTATTTGAAGTAGCGGGTGGCAAAGAGCTGATTCTGACCAACATCAGTAACGAGTACCGAACCCTCGGGCGCCTGCTCAGCAACAGCATTGACAATTTCACCCATCAGCAGCGGACCGTCAGCAGGATGGATAGCAGGTTCAATCACCTTGGTGCGTTCTTTCTGATCCAGTTCCTTAAATGAATCGCGCCACTCCAGATGGTTATTCTTGTTGAGCAGAGCGGTAATGGCAGGTAGCGATTCCTTACAGTCAGCCACCACAGCCACATCGGTCTTCACATTCTTGTCAATCTCGCTGCGATCAATATCAAGATGTATAATCTTAGCCTGCTTGGCATAGGTCTTGGTATTACCAGTAACACGGTCGGAGAAACGCATGCCGATAGCAATCAGCACGTCGCATTCCTGTTCCTTTAGGTTGACGGCGTAGTTGCCGTGCATACCCAGCATACCGACGTTCAGCGGATGATCGGAAGGCAGGGCCGAGAGACCTAACATAGTACGACCAGCAGGGATATCGGCCTTCTCAAGGAAAGCCTTCAACTCTTCCTGTGCGTTGCCCAGTTCTACGCCTTGTCCTACCAAAGCAAGGGGCTTCTTGGCATTATTGATAAGCTCTGCAGCTTGACGTACTGTATCTTCGTTCAGCTTAGGATAAGGCACATAAGAGCGGATGAAGTCCACCTTCTTGGGCTCCCAGTCAATTTCCTCCACCTGTGCATTCTTTGCAAAGTCCAGAACCACAGGACCAGGACGACCACTACGGGCAATGTAGAACGCACGGCTGACAGCCCACGCAACGTCCTCGGCACGGCGTATCTGGTAGCTCCACTTGGAAATAGGTTGTGACACACCCACGAGGTCAACCTCTTGGAAAGCATCGGTACCTAACGCACCGATGGGCACCTGACCAGCAATGACGACGATAGGCGTCGAGTCAAGCATGGCGTCAGCAATACCCGTCAAGGTGTTTGTAACGCCAGGACCACTGGTCACCAGTGCAACGCCTACCTCACCACTGACGCGGGCATAACCCTCGGCAGCATGAGTGGCTCCCTGTTCATGGCGGACAAGGATGTGGTCAAAAACCTTTTTCTCACCTCGTGTATAGTCATAAAGCGCATCGTAAACGGGCATAATGCTGCCGCCAGGGTAACCAAATATGGTCTTAACGCCCTCGGCTTGTAGCGCCCTCATCAGCGCTTTAGATCCTGTAATTCTATCTCTTAACATGAATATTAATTGTCAATTATTCATTATCAATTATCCATTAATCAATAATTCTCACACCGCCCTTGTCTGCTGAAGATACACTTTGAGCGTAAGCACGCAAAGCTTTGGTTACTACGCGATTACGCTTTAAAGGTTGCTGTGGGCGTGCTTCAAGTTCTGCATCCGTAAGTTTCACATTGATAGAACGGCTAGGGATGTCAATCTCGATGATGTCGCCATCCTTAATCTTACCGATGTTACCACCGGCTGCTGCCTCGGGCGAAATATGGCCGATAGAAAGACCTGACGTACCACCAGAGAAACGACCATCGGTAATCAGGGCGCACTCCTTACCCATGTGCATCGACTTGATGTAGCTTGTGGGATAGAGCATTTCCTGCATACCAGGACCACCCTTCGGTCCCTCGTGGGTAATAACCACACAGTCGCCTTTCTTGACTTTGCCACCAAGAATACCCTCGCAGGCGTCTTCCTGAGAGTCGAAGACCACAGCAGGACCTTCAAAGTGCCAAAGAGCTTCATCAACGCCGGCAGTCTTTACCACGCAACCGTCCTGAGCAATATTGCCGAAGAGTACTGCCAGTCCGCCATCCTTGGTGTAGGCATGCTCCAAGTCGCGGATACAACCATAAGCACGGTCGGTATCAAGTGTACCCCACTCTTCCGACTGTGAACCCATCTTCGTTGAAAAACGGTTGCCAGGAGCGGTCTGATAGATTCGATTGGCCTCGGCATCCACCGTACCATCTACAATACTGTATTTCTTCAGGGCATCACCAAGTGTCATGCCATCCACACGTGGAGCAGAGCCATCAACCAACCCACCTTTATTCAGTTCGTTCAGAATGCCTAAGATGCCACCGGCACGGCCACACTCTTGAACTGAGTATTTCTGAGTATTAGGAGCCAGTTTACAGAGACAAGGTACACGGCGTGACAGTTCATCGATATCCTTCATCGTGAAGTCGGCACCAGCTTCCTGAGCCACAGCCAACAAGTGGAGCACCGTATTCGTTGAGCCACCCATAGCGATATCCAATGCCATAGCGTTCATGAAAGCCTTGCGGGTTGCAATGTTGCGAGGCAGCACGCTCTCGTCGCCATCCTCATAATAAGCAAAGGCGTTTTTCACGACCTGACGGGCAGCAGCCTTGAATAATTCTACACGATTGGTATGCGTAGCCAGGATAGTACCATTACCAGGCAACGACAAACCAATTGCCTCGGTCAGCGAGTTCATGGAGTTGGCAGTAAACATGCCTGAGCATGAGCCGCAACCAGGACAAGCACATTGCTCAATTTCCTTCATCTCCTCATCAGAGACCTCAGGATCGGCTCCTTTTACCATTGCAGTAATCAGGTCGGCATTCTCACCACGCCAGCGTCCAGCTTCCATAGGACCGCCAGAGCAGAATACTGTAGGAATATTCAGACGCATCGAAGCCATCAACATACCTGGTGTTACCTTATCGCAGTTAGAGATACAAATCATGGCATCGGCCTTGTGGGCATTCACCATATATTCCACAGAGTCGGCAATGATGTCACGTGAGGGCAATGAATATAGCATACCATCATGGCCCATAGCAATGCCGTCGTCAATAGCAATAGTATTGAATTCTGCGGCATAGCAGCCCATTTTCTCAATCTCTTCACGAACAATCTGACCAATCTCATGTAGATGCGTATGACCAGGAACAAACTGTGTAAACGAGTTGACAATGGCAATAATAGGCTTGCCAAATTGCTCATGTTTCATACCTGTGGCTACCCAAAGTGCTCTTGCACCAGCCATACGTCTGCCTTCTGTACAGACACTGCTTCTAAGTTGATGTTTCATAACCGTCTTTCAGTAAATGTCTAATTTAGCTTGCAAAATTAAACATTTTCCGTCTAATAGCCAACAAAAAAGCGGAAATTCTTTATTTCCGCTTACTTATTGAGTGATACTAACTTGCTTTTTTGAGAGCTGGTTTCCTCTTTCTTATCCAACTGTTCATAGACAGAGTTGTTACTCTTGTATTCCGGAACAATCTCTTTCATCTTCTGAACAGTCTTCATATCGTCATAGCGTTTGGCTATCTCTACCAGATTATTGATATCCCTGCAGACTTCATCATAATCATACTCACGAACTTCTGCAATACGTATCTTTTCATGGAAAGTTGGCTTGGTACCCTCCAATTCGTTAAGCACTTCTTCATAGAGTTTTTCACCTGGACGCAGACCAGTGAACTTTATCTCCACATTCTTAGCTCCTGAGAGCTTGATCATACGCTTAGCCAAGTCTGCAATCTTAACGGGCTGTCCCATGTCAAATACGAAGATTTCGCCACCATTACCCTTAGTACCTGCCTCAAGCACCAGCTTACATGCTTCAGGTATGAGCATAAAGAAACGTACAATTCGTTCATCTGTAACCGTAACGGGGCCACCGTTCTTTATCTGTTCGCGGAACAATGGGATAACAGAACCGTTAGAGCCCAACACATTACCAAAGCGAGTAGTCACAAACTGTGTACGTACCATTGGGCCACCCATCTGAGAGGCAGTAATGAAACTCTCCTCATTGCCAAGGCTCTGGATATGACTGGTAACACGCTTATCCTTGATGGCCTGATCAAGACTCTGCACATAGATTTCGCAGATGCGCTTCGAACAGCCCATTACATTAGTAGGATTCACAGCCTTGTCAGTAGACACCATCACAAACTTCTTCACGCCATACTTCACGCTGAGGTCGGCAATCACCTTGGTACCCAAGATGTTGTTGATGACAGCCTCTGAAGGGTTGTCCTCCATCATCGGTACGTGTTTGTATGCAGCGGCATGAAATACATAGTCAGGACGGAACGTATGGAATATATCATCCATACGCAACTGATGAGTAATACTCGTTACAACCGTCTCTGCCTTGATATTCGGGAATTCTTTCGACATCATCAGACGGATATCATGCTGTGGTGTTTCTGCCTGGTCAATTAGCATCAAAGCAGCAGGATGAAAACTTGCCACCTGACGAACAATCTCACTACCAATAGAACCTGCCGAACCCGTAATCAGCACACGCTGTCCCTTCAACAACTCTTCAACGCTCTTCAGGTCAACACGAATCTCATCACGTGGTAATAATTCCTCGACGCTGACCTCGCGCAGTTGCAGCTGTCCAAAGTCCTCTTGGGTCATTTCCATTTCGCCGGAAATGAACTCCTTGGCACCTTGCGCCATCATGATTTTGGCCCCAGCACCGATAATCAAATCCTGAATGGCCTGATTATTACGGAACTCTTGAACACGATATGGTGATACGATGACTCCTTCAATATCGTTTTCTTTTATGATGGTAGCCAAATCATCATCCGTAGTATAGACCGTTTCACCCAATATCTGTGAATGGCGGGCTTTCTGATAATGTGTGATGAAACCCTTGACAACATAACGGCGTGGACGTTGGTTCTGAATCATCTTCGCCAAACCTACACCACCTGTCATAGCACCATAGACCATTACACGCATGGCACGTGAATTAGAGAAAGCCACATCGTATAGCGTCTTCACGAATACACGTAACGCCCACATCAGCAGGGTTGCAAAAATGAAAATGAGGAATATGCTGGTGGTATTGAAATATGCAAAAAACTTAATTGGTAATGTCTGCAACAACAGATCGGCAATCAAAGCCAACACAAGATTTATCAGGTTACCATAGGTCACACGCATCAAGTCTACAAACGACGCATAGCGCATGAAACCACTATAAGTATGGAAGATACGGAAACCAATAACGCTGACAATAGTAAACACCAATGATGTCAGGAACACGGGTAGAGCGTTATCCACCAACGAAACCAAATTATTGAATATCCAATAAACCAGCGCACAAGAAAACATAACAATAGCGCAGTCTATCAGGAAAATACACCAATATGGCAGTGAGTTTTTGGTAAAATACCAATTTAATATCTTGTCAAACGGATTCTTCATCTCTCCGAATTTTTCTTCTAAACCGCTGCAAAGATACGAACATTATATGACAATTCCAAACATTCGCAGAATTTTCTTTCACTATGTATGCAAATTTTATTCAATATCAATGGTACGGGCAGCCTCCGTGAAGGCGTCCATGATGATGGTTGGACGATTGTTTTGGAATGCACCTAACTTATAGAAACGGTCAGTCTCTGGTGCCCAATAGAATACGCCTTGACAATGTCCCCCACAATGGTTGCGGGCCATGTCAATAATTGACGACAGGATTTCCTTACCCTCTACGGGCTTTGCTGCTTCGACACCAGTCTCCACTACCAGCATAGGTTTGTGATATTTAGTCCAAAGGCGATTGATGTTTTCCGTAGCTTTCTCAACTGTTTCATGCCACGATGCCGTATGTTTTCCACGCATGTCCCAATAAGGATAGACACTCAGTCCAATCATGTCATAACGGGCACCATATTTCTTCAATCCATCGAAGATAAAATCATATCGTTTCGGATCGTATGCGCCATCCAGATGGACAATAACTTCAGCCTTTGGAAATACCTGTTTAACAGCCATATAGCCAGCATCCGTCAGTCCAGCATATTGGCGCATATTATCCTGAGCACGCCCCATAGGCCATAAGAATCCGTTGGTAGTCTCATTGCCAACCTGTACCCATCGCACGTCTACCCCAGCCTCTTTGATGGCTTGCAACACATCACGGGTATGGTCAGCCAACGCCTGCTTCATCCGTTCGTAGTTCATCTCCTTCCACGCTTCAGGAATATTCTGCTGACCAGGATCGGCCCACCAATCACTATAGTGGAAATCTATCATCACCGCCATGCCCCAGTCTTTGGCACGCTTAGCCATCTTGACAACATCATCCTTGTTACATAATCCGTCTTTGGGATTCACCCATACACGCAGACGAACGGCATTTAGTCCTAACTCACGCATCAGAGCCGTACATTCACGAGGTTCGCCTTTGCTATTGCGCAACTGTACGCCACGAGCTTCCAAATCCGTTGTACCACTGATGTCGGCACCCAACCAAAACTGCTGAGCATTGACAGTCAACGAGATACACGCAAGGAACAGAATATTTATGACTCGCTTCATTTTGTTTCAAGATTTAAGATCGCAGGTTTCAGTTTTCCACGCTGGTCCTTGACTGTCAGCGTCACCTTTCCTGCCTTCATGGTAGGACGCAGAATCACTATCAGTTCACCATTGAACAACTTCATCTTAGGCTGTCGGAAAGACTCCAATGAGGTAGCATCACCATTACATGCTGCTTCAAATTTGGCTTCTCCATTAACGCTGAACGTCAAAGCATCCTGGCATGTGGGAACTGGTACACCCTTTTTATCTTTTACGCTGATACGGACATAAATCATATCTTCGCCATCAGCCTTGTGTGTCTCAGTTTCTGCCTGAGCCACCAGTTGTACGGCTTTGCCTGCTGTCTGACGAATAGCCTCGCCAATCTGATTGCCCTTTTCGTCATAGGCAACAACCTTGATTTCTCCGGGCTCATACTTAACATCATTCCAACGCAGGCGATAGCGGTCCAGACGTTCTTTAGGATTCTTACGGATTCGTCCTTGTGACTTGCCATTGACAAAGAGTTCTGCCTCTACCCCATCCGTATAGCAATACACGGGCGTTACCTTACCCTTGCGGTCAGGCCATGTCCAATGAGGCAACAGGTGGACGGTATGTTCTTCTTTGTTCCACTTACTCTTATAGAGGTAATAGCGGTCTTTAGGCAGTCCTGCCAAATCGCAGATTCCAAAATATGAGCTACGTGCAGGCCAGTATTCGTCGTAAGGCGTAGGCTCACCCAAATAGTCGTAACCAGTCCATACAAATTCGCCAATCACCCACTTGTAGTCATCCTGCCATACCCAGTCGTCATCAGGCAGATTACTCCACGAACAGTATTCTGTATCATAGCTCGAGCATTGTCCATCGGCATTCTTGATGGCATTGGGATCGTATTTGGGCGACCACGAAGCATATTGCGAATTGTCCGTCACTTCTACTGGGAACTTGTAAACACCACGACTGCTTACCGTCGATGCTGTTTCGGAACCAAGGAGGAAGCCTTGTGGCAACTGCTTGATATTGTTGGCATACTTGTGAACACGATAGTTAAAGCCCGGCACATCCATCGCTTGTGCAAATCCGCCAGCAATAGACCTTTCTGCATGATCCATACCCTGCGTGACGGGACGTGTGGGGTCAAGGCTGTGACAGAGTCCCTGCAGCTGAATGCTAATCTGTCGTCCCTCCTCAGAACCCTGCTCAGGAATCTCGTTGCCTATCGACCACATCACTATCGAGGGATGATTTCTGTGGTTCAGCACCAGGTTGGTGATGTCGCGCTCAGCCCACTCACGGAAGTCACGTGCATAACCGTTCTTACATTTCGGATAAAGCCACATATCGAACGACTCAGCCATCACCATCATACCCAGCGAGTCACAGATATCCATCTGCCACGTAGAAGGCATATTATGGGCTGTACGGATAGCATTGCATCCCATCTGCTTCAACATCTTAATCTGGCGAATCAGCGCCGTCTTGTTGATAGCAGCACCCAACGGGCCCAGGTCGTGGTGCAGACAAACGCCCTTCAGTTTCAGTGTCTTACCATTCAACTGGAAACCATGCTCACGATCTATGCGAACGGTACGGACACCTATCTTCATCGTCTTGCTGTCCATCTTTCGCATGTTCTTCATATCGCCCAGCGAAACATTCAGCGTATAAAGATTGGGCGTTTCTGGCGTCCATAGCTGCGGATTCCTTAACACGAACTTTGCATAGAACTTTCCATCGTGCTCAATACGCACCTCGTTGTTTGCCTTTCGTCCATCGGGGCCCGCAAGCTGCAAGAATACGTGCATGCCACGAGCGTTCACCGTCCTACCCTCCACCTCGACGATGGTTTTATCCTTTTCGATACTTATCGTACGGGCAAACAGACTCCAATCGTCAAAATGCGCCTTTTGCTTCAATATCAATGTGACAGGACGATATAATCCTGCGCCAGGATACCAGCGCGAGCTCTCCTCCACGTTCTGCAGATGCACGCTGATGTCTAGCTTTCCTGCTTTCAGATAAGGGGTAGCGTCTATGCGGAAGGCATTATAACCATATGCCCAATGCCCAGCCTCTTGTCCGTTGATAGTCACATAAGGATCGGCCATAGCACCGTCGAACAACAGTTCTGCCGTTTCATAGCCCGATGGCACATCAACACTTGTCTTATACCAGCCTTTGCCAATCCAAGGCAGTGCGCCACTACGCCCACTCTTTTCTGTGGCTTCCGTCTCACCGTTTTGAGTGATGGCCACTTTCTGTAA
Source organism: uncultured Prevotella sp. (assembly GCA_946404405.1). Taxonomy (GTDB): domain Bacteria; phylum Bacteroidota; class Bacteroidia; order Bacteroidales; family Bacteroidaceae; genus Prevotella. Next base: position 34,086 of record CAMJDL010000006.1, on the reverse strand, counting down.
ATCCCATTTCTTATCGAACGGCCCGGCAATAGCCCAGTCGTGAGGGATATCGACTTTCGTCCACGATTGCTGGTCGCGAGAGAACTCCCACGACTTAAGATTAATCTCACGACGGATTTGTGCCATTGTCATCTGGCTAAGCAATAATGCTACAAAGAATAGTTTCAGTTTCATATCTTTAGTAATTTGGGTACAAAGATACGAATAAGTAAGCAAAATGCCAAATTAAAGTACGAAAAAATCCCTGCAGAACAAAAATCTGCAGGGACATTTTATTCAGTTGTTATGTCTCGATTTATTTAACGGTAGTATCGAAGAACATAGCTACGCGGTTGAAGTCGTTCTCCTCAGAGAGTTCGCTGGTAGCACCCTGACCCTCAGCTGTAATACGATCAGCAGCAATCTTGTAGCGCTTAATCAGAGCGGTCTTAACACTCTCGGCACGACCATCAGCAAGAGCCTTGTTCTTAGCTTCGTCGCCCTCTGGAGAAGCATAACCCTTAATCAGGATCTGAGCATCCTTGTGGTTGCGCATGTACTTGGCAACCATCTCGATGCTGGCATACTGAGCAGCGTCGATAGTGGTCTTACCAGCACCGAAGATAACGATAGGCTGGAGCTGTGAGTTCTGCTTAACAACAACCTTAGCTGTAGGCATCGGTCTGTTCTGGCAAGCGGTCAGCTGAGTCTGGAGGTCAGCAATGCTGCGATTAGCAGCAGCAAGCTTACCATCCTTAGCGCTGTTCTCACTACGGAGCTCGTTGATCTTAGCGTTCAGCTGGTCAATCTCGTTCTGGTCGCGAAGCTGAGCAACAGCGAAGTTGTGAGTACCGTTGCTGTTACCAAACTTGAAGTTCAAACCAGCCTTCAGAGTGAGGTAAGAACGATTCAAATCGTACTTGATGTCATCAAAATCATCGTAGCCAGAGTTAATCAAAGCGTAGTTGAGAGCTGGCTCAATGTAGAACTGAACAGCCTTAGCAGAACCCAGGTTGAAAGCAAAATCAAGAGCAATCTTAGAAGATACGCCATTAACTTTACTCATGTGATTGAAATCATGATCCCAACCAAAACCACCAAGTGCAATCAGCTCGAATGTACGGGGCTCACCTTTATAAGTACCGAACAGGTTGCTCAGGTTGAAAGTACCCAGCAGATTAACGTTCAGATTCTCAATGAAGGTCTTACTTCCATTATTCCACTTTTCGTTAGACTGAGTGAAAACATTTCCTTCAGCAGCCAGGCCGAATACAGTGGTCAGGTTCTTACCAATGCGAAGACCTACAGTAGGAGCCATAGATTTCATAAAACCATCACCGGCATCCGTGTATGATTCCTTAACATGAGTAGCGACACCGCCATTGATACCGAAATACCAGTTGTCACCGAACTTGTTAGATGTAATCACAGTGTTCTGTGCACTAACATTTGCTGCAAAAGTAGCAGCAGCAATCATCAAAAATAACTTTTTCATTTTCTCAATTTTAATTAATTACCCATTATTTGGTTTATTATGGGTGCAAAGTAACAAAAAAATCTTTAAACTTCCAAAGTTTTTTAAGAAAAAGTGATTAAAAAGTGTATATTATATCCTTTTCCTTACTGCTTTTCAATAATCTTACCACCCTCTTCTATGGCTTGCATATTCAGAGGAATCAGATCATGGTGACGCTCAGGCAGCGTCTTCTTCAATGCCTTTTCAACACCCTTGGTACTCACCACAGGAGCGATTTTCAGCAGTCCACCCAACACAATCATGTTGAACACCTTCGAGTTCTTCATCTCGGCAGCCTTGTCCATCGCATTGATTTCATAGACTGTGATGTCCTTACGTGTTGGCTTGTTGATAATGCCAAAACCGTCGTAAATCAGAATACCTCCGGGCTTGATCTTTGGCTCGAACTTCTCCAACGATGGCTGGTTCAGCACCACAGCAATGTCATACTTCGAGAGGATGGGCGATGAGATGCGCTCGTCGCTGACAATGACCGTCACATTGGCTGTACCGCCACGCTGCTCAGGACCATAGGCAGGCATCCATGTCACCTCCTTATTATCCATCAGTCCACTATAGGCCAGGATCTTACCCATTGAGAGCACGCCCTGACCTCCAAAACCACTGATAATTATCTCTTTTTTCATCGTTTTATTTTTTTACTTTTTTCCTTTTTTGTACGCCTTCCACTGCTTGATAATGTTCTGCTTCATGGCAGCATCGACTGGTCTGATATGTATTACACCGGTCAATTTTTCGTCTTCTTTCACTTTCACTTCCAGATACTTATCATCCTTCTGTAAGAGATAATGAGTGAAACCGTTATCTATGCATGCGGGATTCTCCAGCGTCCATTTGCCTTTTTCAAGAACGATATACTCTCCCCAGAGGTTGTGCTCCTTATCAGTAGCCTCAAAGACACTGTACATCAACTTATCGGCCATGAACTGCTCCACCTCCTTCTTAAGCATCTTGTCCTTAGGGTTCTTCTCAAGCAGATTCTCATAGCCTTGGAACATGAAAGGATAAACCATGCTCGTTATCTTGAATGCTAAATCACCGTTAAACAACGACTCTGCTTTCTTCAAGAGGTCGATGCCTTCATTTTCGCGCGGATGCTGCTCATCTTGCACCAGTGCTACACCAGCCATCATATAGGCTTCTGCCTTCTGGTTGTCGCTGACATCAGCAGCTTTCTTAAATATATCGATGCTCTTCATGGCATATTCGTAGAGTTTTGCCATGTTGCCCTCCGGCAAGTAACTCATCGCCATCATGAAATAGTCAAGTCCGTAGTCCTTGGTGGGCTGATGACCGGCAGCGGTCTCCATTTCAATGGCCTTGCTGATGATACTGCGCATCTCGGGCATGGCAGGATTGCCACGGTAGTTGTAGAGATAAGCTTTCATGCGATAGGCATTGACCACGCTGGTATCGTTGGCAACAGGTGCCTTAGCCTCAGTAAGACGGATATAGCGGTCTGCAATCCTCTCAGCTATCGACGGTGAATAGTGATTCTCCAGATAGAAATTCAACACGTCAAGCTGCCAGTCCGAATTATTGGTATCCAACTCTGCCCTGATGAGTAGCGACTCGACGGCACGATCAATCTTATTGGCTTTCTTATAGCTCTGAAATTTATTGTAGAGTTCCTGACCATATTGTGCAACAGTCTGTCCTTCCTTGGGCAGACGGTCGAACTCTGCCAAAGACTTCTGGTACAGGGCCTGCCACTCTGCTTCAGTGAAAGTCGGCAACGGTCTGTCCATTTTCTTCCATTTTCCTTCAGATTGCATCAAACGTCCGTTGGGCAAATAGGTGGAATATGTAGTGACACGCATGCTGTCGTTTAACTGTTGGTAGTTGAAATAACCGTCACACTGGTAAAAAATCTCTGAATGATATAAGAGATGTTCCATATACGTCGAATCACTCAGCACCTCGTAGTTAGCCATGTACCATACGCTACTATTACTGAAATCTCTGCTGAAACTCAGGCCTAGGACCTTTCCGTCAGGCATGAATACCTTCACTGACGTAGTGGGAAATCCATTAGCATCAATCAATTGCCACGTACCTACAAGATTAGACCTTTGTGCTAAACCTGTCAGCGATAGTGAACAAACTAGAAAAAGAGCATACAGCTTCTTCATAACTTCTTATTTTAAAATATTACTTCTCGCCTGTCGTATCTTTCAGGTCACCTTTAGGATAGAAGGGGAACATGTTCTCCTTCATCCATTCATTAGCCTTAGCAGGCGTCAGTTTCCAACCGCTGTTACAGGTAGAAACAAACTCTACGAGACTTGAACCCTTTCCAGCCATCGATGCCTCGAAAGCCTTGCGCAGTGCCTTCTTTGCCTTCAGGATGGAACCCACGCTCTCCACACTCTGACGAGTGACGTAGCACGTACCCTCCAAGCCAGCAGCGATATCGGCCATCTTCAAGGGATAACCATGCAACTGCGGATCACGTCCATAAGGACAAGTAGAAGTCTTCTGACCAATCAGCGTTGTAGGAGCCATCTGACCACCCGTCATACCATAAATGGCATTGTTGACGAAGATAATCACGATGTTCTCACCACGGTTCAAGGCGTGGATGGTCTCACAAGTACCAATACAAGCCAAGTCGCCATCACCCTGATAAGTAAATACCAGACGGTCGGGCCAGCAGCGCTTGATACCAGTAGCCAGTGCGGGAGCACGACCATGGGCAGCCTCCTGCCAGTCTATATCTATATAATTGTACGCGAAGACAGCACAGCCTACAGGCGATACACCTACGGCCTTGTCTTCCATACCCATCTCTTCGATGACTTCGGCAATGAGCTTATGCACCACACCATGACTACAGCCTGGGCAGTAGTGCATATTGTTGTCGTTCATCAGCGTCGGCTTCTTGCAGACGATGTTCTCTGGTTGAACTATTTGATTTCTATCCATAGCTTACATGACCATTTTAAGTGCATTAACAATTTCTTCAGGATCGGGAACGATACCACCCAGACGTCCGAACTGCTCGACGGGCACAGCACCGTTCACAGCCAGGCGAACATCCTGTACCATCTGGCCAGCGTTGATCTCAGCAACCAAGATGCCCTTTACCTTCTTCGAGAGCTCAGCAATCTGCTTCGTTGGGAATGGGAACAGCGTGATAGGACGGAACAGACCAACCTTAATGCCCTGCTCACGAGCGATCTCAACACTCTTCTCAGCGATACGAGCTGCAGAACCGAAGGCTACGATAGCATACTCAGCATCTTCCATCTGCTGCTCCTCGAAGCGCACCTCGTTCTCCTGAATCTTCGCATATTTCTCCTGAAGGGCGATGTTACGCTGCTCCATTATTTCCGGCTTCAGTTCCAGCGATGTGATGACTACGCGCTCACGATTCTTTGGCTTACCAGTAGAAGCCCAAGGACACTGCTTGATGACTTCCTCGTCCGTACGACGGGGCTTGAACGGCGGCAGCACCACCTTCTCCATCATCTGACCAATCACACCATCGCTCAGAATCATAGCAGGGTTGCGATACTTGAATGCCAACTCAAAGGCGAGATCCACGAAATCAGCCATCTCCTGTACAGAAGACGGAGCCAGCACGATGACCTTGTAGTCACCATTACCACCACCACGGGTAGCCTGGAAGTAGTCACCCTGTGAGGGCTGGATGGTTCCCAGACCAGGACCGCCACGCTGAACGTTCACAAACACACCTGGCACCTCAGCACCAGCCATATACGTGATACCCTCCTGCATCAGGGCGATACCAGGCGATGACGATGAGGTCATCGCACGCTTACCAGCACCAGCGGCGCCATAGACCATGTAAATCGAAGCCAGCTCACTCTCAGCCTGAACCACCTGCATACCAGTAGTCTCCCAAGGCTTCAGCTCAGCCAACGTCTCAATCACTTCACTCTGCGGAGTAATAGGATAGCCGAAATAGCCGTCGCATCCGCAACGAATAGCAGCATGGGCGATAGCCTCATTGCCTTTCATCAGTACAACTTCTCTTTCTTCTGCCATAGCTTACTCCTCCATTTTTTTACGATACACGGTGATACAGCCGTCTGGGCAGACAATGCCACACGAAGCACAGCCTACGCAGGCCTCTTCGTTCGTAGCCTCCACATAGGGGTAGCCGTGCAGATTCACTTTGTTGGCCAGCGCGATGACCTTCTGAGGGCAGGCGATGATGCACAACTGGCATCCCTTACACCTCTCAGTATCCACCACGATGGCGCCTTTCATTTTAGCCATAATATACCTATTTAATGCATTAAATCCTGATTTTGGGGTGCAAAGGTAGTGAAAACCGAGCAAAATGCAAAGAAAAAAACCATTTTTCTTTCATTTTCGAAGTGCATCCTATCTTTTATCAAGACAAAAAGCTAAAAATAAGTGTTGAAACATTTGGAAGTATCGGAAAAAGTCACTATCTTTGCAGATGTTAAACAAATGTTGAACCCTTAAAACCGCAGATGCCTATGGGCTGAGAGAAATATAATTAAACATATACGTTGAAGCGTCCGCTGAATCTTGTTCACTAAAATCGCCAAAATTTAGTAACCACGAGAGTAAAGTTGAGACGGTTCGCGCCTGATGGCGTGGGCCTTTACTCGTTTAAGTGGTGATGGTGTTTGGCGATACCAAGTGAACGTAAGCGAAGTAATTGCTCACGTTTTTTATTTGTGTGCATTCAAAATAATAACAATATAATAAACTTAAAAAGAATATGAAGAAATCTTTTTTACTCTTGTTTGTTTCAACGCTTTTGATGGCGCAACATGTGTATGCTGCGAAATCTGTATGGGACGGGAAAAAGACCGATACCAGCTGGTACAACGAAAGTGCCTCTGAATATCACATTACGTCAGCAGCCCAATTCAAGGGTTTTGCCGATTTGGTCAGTTATAACAATTGTTCTTTCGAAGGAAAGAAAGTCATTTTGGACTGTGACATTGACTTAGACAATCACCCATGGTCTCCCATCGGTTTGCATTCGGGAAAGCCCTTCTCTGGAACTTTCGACGGTTTAAATCATAGCATTACTAATTTGCTTATCAACAGTAATCAATTTGAATATCCTGACATGAAAGATAATGTGGGGCTGTTTGGTTATGCCATAAAGGCTGAAATCAAGAATGTCAGTGTTCAAGGCAAAATGGAAATCAGTTACGGTAAGTATATAGGAGGCATTGCTGCCATGGTTAAAAGTGTTGAGAACTTATACGGTGACATCGAAATTGAATTGAATACCAGCCTGATGTCAAGTTATGTTGGAACTGTAGTCAGTTATGCTACCGATGCAAAAAAGATATATGCCAAGGGTAATATCACGTTCAAGGAAAACTATCTTGGTTTGAATAGTGGTTGCTATGTCGGTGGTATAGCGGGTTCATGCACCAATATGTCGGAGTGTTATTCAGCAGTTGATGCTTCTCTCAATATCATTGGTGCAAGTAACGAACACATAGGAGGTATTTCTGGTGCCTCAGGAACTATCTCAAATGCATTGTTCGCGGGACAAATATCTGTTGGCAATTACAATTGCAGCAGTGACATGTTCATGCCTAACATAGGTGGAATATGTGGACAATTAACCACTGGCGACCATCTTATTAGTGCGCCCAAATTCATGTCCTACGGTCGCGGTTTTGCAATAGCAAAAAGTGTGGTAATACCAAGTACTTCTAATGCTGCTGTTACAGATACATATTACCTTAACACATGGGCCACTAATAATGAATCATACGGAGCAGCCATCTCAGACGGTGACCTGAAATCGGGTACTCCTTTGGCAGGTTTTGATACTACTGTTTGGGAGTTCAAAGAAAACGAGTATCCTTCTATTATTTCTTTGGCGAGCTTAATACCACAACCTACTTATACTGTATCTTATTATGTTGATGGAGTATTGTATCAGGTGGACGAATATAAGGAAGGAGAGACTGTTGTTCCTCCTGCAGACCCTGTCAAGGAAGGCTATACCTTTAATGGATGGGACTATGTGCCACCCTTTATCTATCAAAACAGCTGGATAGTCAATGGCACTTTTTCCATAAACAGTTACAACATCATATACATGGTTGACAATAACGTTTTTAAGACTGAAACTCAGGAATACAACTCACGCATTAATCCTCCGACGGTATTCCCGCTAAAGCAAGGTTTCCTGTTCGGTTGGGGAGAGTATCCCGAAACGGTTCCGGCTCATGACATTACGATTGAAGGCATTTACACAGAAGACACTTACGAATATGTAGACCTTGGATTACCAAGTGGATTGTTGTGGGCCACTAAGAATGTTGGTGCTGCACGCCCAGAGGACTATGGCTATTACTTCTCGTGGGGTGAGACCATACTGAAAGAATCCTATTACTGGGGAACCTATAGTTATTGTAATGGGACAGAAAATACTCTGACCAAATATTGTTTCTCACCTGAATTCGGAGAAGTTGACAACAAATACACTTTGGATGAGACTGATGATGCTGTAATAAAGAATTGGGGAAAACCCTGGAGATTACCGACAGAAGCAGAAGCTATGGAATTGTATAGTAATTGCACGTGGACATTAGGCAATCTTAACGGTATTAGCGGCTGTTATGTTACAGGCACGAATGGTAATTCAATCTTCTTGCCCAAAGCAGGATATAAGCAATACAAAACAACGTTCCACAAAGGACAAGAACTCTATTTGCTGTTATCAACGTTATATACTAATAATGAAGTGCGCCCAGATTACGGTCTCTTAATCTATTGCGATGAAAATTCATACGGACTTGCTGGTGAAGAAAGAAGTTTCGGCTTCTCGGCCAGAGCTGTCACGAGCATTGATCCTGCAGGTATAAACAATTTGAGGATTAGCGACAATAATGAAGTAGACAGAATCTATGACGTTCAAGGAAACATATTGCCAAAAGCCAAGAAGGGTATGAATATCATTCGCTTGAGCAACGGACAGACACGGAAGGTTGTTATTAAGTAATCATTGAATCCTTACATTCATTTAAATTCCTCGCAATTCTTTGGAGAGTTGCGGGGAATCATTTTATTACAAAAAATGAAATGAAATGCATTTTGGCAATATAAAACGATGGATATTTCAAAAAAATGTCGTATCTTTGCCAACAAGAAAAAATGCACATGATTTGATGTGCTTATTAAACTATAAAGACATGATAGTAAATACTCATTATGCGCCCTTACAACCGCCATACCCCGTTATTTATTGTAATGGTGAGGTGGCCATGCAGATTGCCACACTAATTGTGGTAGAGGGACCAGAACCAGCATCTGCTAATTATCGCCGACCTGTAGGAAATCGAGTTCCACCCGCAATGATGCCCTATAGTATCCGTACACACTCTCACCCCGTTGTGAGCTATAGCAACAAGAGTGTCGGTTTGGTGTTAGGACCAGCTCGTCCTAATGATTTCTCTGAAGGAGTAGTGTGGGACAAGGTCGAACTTGGCGATATTATTGTTCTATTCCATGCCTTCCCAGGTGAAAATGTTTCTCAAAACTTACCTCCCAATCCGCAATGGGAGCAGGTCGCACATGACAACCTCAGTCTGCGCATAGGTAGTCTGGTTCAGCAGGAACGCACGAAAGAGCTGTTTTCCAAAAATCCGTCATTTAGCCTGAACGCATTACTGCGTGGTCTTCGCCGTTTTGGACCAGGTGCCGATTTGCAGATTGTGGCCCCCAAGGGGACCATGTGTCTACATGTGGCTACATCGGAAAAAGAGGACGACTCTGTTGGTACTTGGCCAAGATCAAAACAGATCCCGTGGCTACATATTGCCGTGAAGCTACAAGATGACCCAGATGCCACAACTGAACTTATTAAGTACCAGATAGAAGACTTTCTCAATGCCGTTAAGGCCGACCGAGAGCAGACCGACATCCTTTTTCGTGACCCAGAGTTTATCCCAGAGCAGAATGAAGGTGACCCACGAATACAACCCCTCATTGAGCGTCTGAACGCTATTTATCATAAGCAAAACAATCCCAGCAAATAGTCGTGTGACCAAACATGAATTTCTAAATACTCCGTATAATATAGGTGAAGACACCTACACTATAGGGGAGATGATGACCGAACTTAAACGTGCCTCTACTGCTATAGAGGCGCATTTTTGGCATGGTCAACTGGCTCTTGCTATCGGACCTTTTGAAAAAATACTCTATGATATTCGAAAGGAGATGAATTGCATATTAGAGGAAAAGGGACCTCTGGCTTCTTCTGTAGCTGCCGTAAAAGGACAGCTTGGCGTGGAATTTTCGCAACTATCACCAAATAAGATTTTCGTAGGTAAGATGGGGAATTATACCGTAGATATGTCTAAGCTTTGGCAGTGGATTTACGATATACTGGTGAGTCGCATACTACACAACTATGGTTGGCTTGCTCTCCTACTCTTTGCCAACCATCACCATCTGTTAATTAAGGATGATACCAAGAATTTTTCCGACCAGATGTTGTCGTGGTTTCCAAATGTTCCGCACCGCTGTACACAAGACCAGGTAAACTTATATCGGAGGGGATTTTTTAAAAACTCAGAAAAGTTTGACTATTCCGTGTGGATTAATTGGAAAACACCAATCCCTAAAGACTACGAATTTGAAAAGGGGCAGCATCTTGAAGGATACAAGCATATTCAAACGCTTTGCATCGCACTCGAAACTGCTGAATACCCCCAACAAATATTCATCAATAACACCAATAAATAATGCCAATCCATATGGGTTGGTTTTTTTTTGCTTGCCAATACCATCTAATCCATACGACCAGTAAAATCCAATATTTAATTCAGAAAAAGTCGATACCTTTGCGCCGTGAAGTTAGACTTCGGGGCGCATTTTTGTAGTTGTTGCCTGTCTGGAAGTAGACCTTCCCATGCCACACCGGTTAATGCGTGGTTCACAGATTGTCAAACGCCAAATAAAAAAAACAAAGACTATGGCAAAGACATTTACCGCTGCCACAAGCAGCACCGAGAAGAGAGAGCTTAGAATCGTGATGAACGATCAGAGCAAGAAGTTTGTTCCGAACCCGAACTGTTGCCTGGAGTTAATCCAGGTCATTCCTGACTGGGTGCCACCTTTACTGTATTTCAAGATGGTCGATGCCCTGTGCGGATACAGTAAGGGTATGGCATCGCTGATGACCGACAACCTGATAGCGTTCCTGTCTGGTGGTGGTCGACACCTTACCGGTGTTCAGCATGTCGATGAGCAGTTGTTAGCGTTGTATTGTGAAATCTTTGACTATGCCCGTGAGAACGGCTATCCGCTCGAGGCTCTATTCTAAACAGTCAATGGGAACACGCTGCCATCAGTGTGGCGTGTTCCTTTTCAAAACAAAAAAGAAGAAAATTATGGAATATATTGTTTCATTTTTAAAAGCGCCCATTTGGAACAAAGTGCCGCTGAAGACGGTCAGTCTGTTCTGGGTTTGGTTGTACGTTACGATGAAGTGGATGCAACTGGGTCCTGACCCTGACCGCGACATCGCTCTGGTTAGTAAGACTGAACAACTGCACCGAATTACTACCGACGAAGGACAGCGCCAATACAAAGGTAAGAACTTTGATTACGTTACGCCTGCGGGTACATATACTTATTGCGATGACAAGTCGCGTGTTGAATACTCCAGCATGACGTGTTTAGATTTCGATCACTTGGACGATGACTCTGAGGCAATGAAGCGTAAAATCAGTCCTGAAGAGTTGAAGAAGCTGTTGCTGGCCGACCCCTACTGGGGTGAACAGATTCTGTTGATGTTCACCTCACCACGCGGTCACGGCTTGAAGGTGTTCCTGCCTATCGACCTCACGAAGTGCGACTACAAGACTTGGTTCACAGCACTGCGTTCCTACTTCATGGCGACCTATGGCTTGGGTGACAAACAGGTGGATTCCACCGTGGCTAACGAGAGTCACGCTTGTTTCCTCAGCTACGATCCATTGGCGTATCTGCGTGCTGACCTTTACGAATTTTTCATTTAAAAAATAATTAGAACATGAATAAAGATGTATTCGACCCCATGGCGTGGGTCTCTCAGAATAACGCCAACACCGTTAACGAGCCGGTTAAGACCGATGCTCCCGTAAAGAACCCTCAGCCAGCCGTTCCCCCCTGCGGGAACGAGCTGGACAAGGTGGAAGCCGTTGTAGTCGAACTGGAACGCCTTGGTGGTCCGTCCGACAGCTACAAGGACTGGTATTGCCGTACGGGGTTTGCCCTTGCCGATGGTTTGGGTGATGCCGGACGTGAATTTTTCTTTCGTGTGAGCCGTCTCTCACCAAAGTTCAACGAGCGTGAGTGCGAAAAGAAGTGGCAGGAGTGTTGCTCCAAGCACGATGGTCGTACCCAACTCTCGGCATTCTACAACCTGGCCAAGGAGGCCGGTGTCGACCTCTCGGCCATCTCGCGTCGTTACCCTTCAACCGAGTTTACCTCAAAACCTCATTTACCTCACGGCTATGAGGAAAAATGTAATCAGCAAGGTTTAGGAGGCAATAACGGTATTAACAATTCTGACTATCAAATAGTTAACAACAATTCCTCTAACTCTGATACTGCTTCTTCTAATGCCGAATACAGCCGTGAGGAAAATGAGGTTTTGAGGTTTTCTTTCAGTCAGACCTTCACGCAAAAGCTCGACAAAGGAAAGCTTCCCGTCACCATGCAACGCTGTCTGGAAGGGTTGGAGTCGGCCGAGGAGCAGGACAAAACCTTGCTCGCCGTCCTCGACCTGCTGGCCATTGCCCAACCCAACGTCTACGGCATCTACCACGGCAAGCGCGTCTACACACCGTTCTACCTGTTTATCCTCGGACTTGCGGGTATCAGCCACAAGGGTGCTATCGATGACTTGAAGCATCTTCTGACACCCATCGTGCATGCCATGTTGTCACAATACTATGCCCAGTTGGCCGAATACAAGGAACAGCATGACGAGTGGGAAGCCAAAAAATCACAACGTGGCAAAAGCGGTGAGAGCGCAGGTACCGAACCAGAAGAACCGCAGTATCGCAGCCTCTTTGTATCGGCAGACTCGTCGGCAGCAGCCTTCAAGTTGGACTTGTACAATAACGGTGGGCGCGGTCTGCTATTCTCGACCGAGGCCGATACGCTGACCCAGGCACTCAGCCAGGAATGGGGCCAATATACCGACATACTAAGAATGGCCTTCCATCACGAGACCATCACCAGTTCACGCACCAAGGACAAGCAGCACATCGTTATCGACGAGCCACAACTGGGCATTCTTGTCACGTGTACGCCCAAGCAGATTACCTATTTGCTGTCGCCCAAGCAGAACGAGAATGGTTCCAGTTCTCGCGACCTCTTCTACTGTTCGCAAGAGAGCCTCGACTGGCGCAACCCCTTCAAGAGCAAGGAACCAATAGCCGACCGCTATCATGAAATCGGACAAACTGTCAAACAGATGTTCGACCTGCTTGTAGACCGCAACAAGAATCGTATTCAGATTGTGCTGACCGACGAACAGCAGCAGGCGTTTAATACGCATTTCAAACCGTTGTTGCCCGAACAGGTCGGACTCTATGGCATAGACTTTGCCGCCTTCATCGTTCGTATAGCACTCGTTGCCTTCCGCATGATGATGATTCTGACCACACTACGCAACTTCGAGCAAGGACGATTGGCCGACACACAGCAGCAGGCCTTCGTCTGTACCGACGACGACTATCAGACAGCCATGACTATCATCGACTGCTTGGTGGCCCACACCGGATACGTCTATAACACACTGTTGCATCCCAGCGACGACACCAATCTGACTATACAACCCATGAGTTCGCGCGAGCAACAACTGTTCTCGTCACTGCCCGACGAGTTTACCACTAAGCAGTTCAGTCAGTTGGCTAAGTCGAATAGCATCCCACTTAAGACCGCTCAGCGCTATCTTGGCAACTTCATTAGCCGCTATCAGCTGGTGGAACGTACATGTCAAGGGCATTACGCCAAGACCAAACACTGATGTGTGTGATTATCATCACGAACCCTTACCCTTCAGCCCTCGAACCCTTAGGGTTCAGGGCTTGAAGCCTTAGGGTTCGTTGAATAAATATCAATCGATATAATTTTACACTAATTAACGTAAATAATTGCAGAATTATTTGCATAATCCAATTATTTTTAGTAATTTTGCAGTGTAGTAAAGGAATGGTCTAATACCACGAAAAACCACTACAGAATTAACTTTATTGTTTCACTTTTAAAAACACACACAATTATGGCAAAGAACACGATTGCTATGGAGGTGAACCTCCGAAAGAATGAGAACCAGCAGAATGCCGGTTACGGTAAGTACTACCTGGAAGTGGCTCGCAAGCCGACTCTGAGTCTGAAGGGTTTCGCCCAGCACATGGTGGACCACGGATCAATCTACAGCCGCGACGTCATCGAGGGCGTGCTGAAGAAGATCACCCAGTGTCTGCCCGAGCTGATTGCACAGGGCATTCCCGTTCAGCTGGAGCCTCTGGGCACCTTCTCGCCCTCGGTCAAGAACAAGAAGGAGGGTCTGACGCTGACCCAGCTGAAGACCGGTGCATGGGACATCAACACGCAGGTGGAGGGTGTGCACTTCAACTTCCTGCCCTACTCGGTGGCCGACGAGAACCTGACCTCGCGCAAGTTCAAGGAGGAGTGGTGTACGCTACAGCTGACCGACGTGGTCAAGTCACGCAAGGAGACCATCAACGGCAAGGTGAAGCGCTTCGTCGAGAAGACACCTTGGGAGACCTGGATTCACGACCAGGGTGGCAGTAGCAGTGCGCCTTCTAACACTGGAGGCACGGGTACCAACACTGGCGGTAACACCGGAGGCAACAATGGTGGTGGCGGCGGTGACGAAGGCGAGCCGGACGAGAACTAAGCAAAGAAAAAGTATAATCCCTGAACCCGTCAAAGGTTCAGGGATTATACATATCCTTACAATAGAAGGCCATGATATCGTCGAGCATGCGCTTGGCTTCGACAGCTGGACTGTCGGGGTCAAGCGCAATTGCCTGAATATAGCAGTTGATGGCTTCGTGCCATTTGGACTCCTTCCGAAAGGCGTTACCTTGTTCGTACCACTCCTGAGCGGTCATTATTCTAATTAGAAATTAGGAATTAGAAATTAGAAATTATGATTACTTATAATACTCTTTTTTACCGGCAGCAAGGGTGTTCTTCATCAGCGAGCAGATGGTCATGGGCCCTACTCCACCGGGAACTGGCGTGATGAACGAGCATTTGGGAGCTACCTCGTCAAACTTGACATCGCCATTCAGACGGAAACCGCTCTTGCGGGTTGCATCGGGTACTCGGGTGGTACCAACATCGACAATGACGGCACCGTCCTTCACCATATCGGCAGTCACGAAGTCGGGCTGGCCAATGGCAGCAATGATGATGTCGGCCTCCTGACACTCCTTCTTCAGCGTCTTGGAACGTGAGTGGCAAACGGTAACGGTAGCATCGCCATACTGCTTCTGCATCATGAGCTGTGCCATGGGTTTGCCCACGATGTTCGAGCGACCCAGAATGACGCACTTCTTACCACTGGTCTCGATATTGTAGCGCTTCAGCAACGTAATGATTCCCAGAGGGGTAGCTGAAATGAAGCAAGGCAGACCAATGGCCATGCGACCAACGTTGATGGGATGGAAACCATCGACATCCTTACGATAGTCTATGGCCTCGATAATCTTCTGCTCGTCGATATGTTTGGGCAAGGGCAACTGTACGATGAAGCCATCGACATCGCCATTGCGGTTCAGGTTATCAACACAGGCCAGCAGTTCTTCTTCCGTCACGTCATCCTCGAAGCGGATGAGCGTCGATTTGAAACCACAAGCCTCGCAGGCCAACACCTTGTTCTTCACGTAGGTTTCAGAGCCACCATCGTGACCTACCAATACGGCAGCCAAATGTGGCTGTTTACCACCAGCGGCCATGATGGCCTTTACCTCTTCAGCAATCTCAGCCTTGATGGCTGCTGCTGTTGCTTTTCCGTCAATCAGTTGCATATCACTATTCACTATTCACTATTCACTTAGAACGGTTTGCCGCCCTTCATCTTCATGGCAGCAGCCATCTGCGCCATCTTCGACGAACCCATACCGCTGACCATGCGCATCATCTTACGCGTCTGGTCGAACTGCTTCATCAGGCGGTTTACCTCTTCTATCTTTGTACCAGAACCCTTGGCAATACGCAATTTACGGCTCTGGTTGATGATATCAGGATTGGCACGCTCCTTAGGCGTCATCGAGTTGATGATGGCCTCGATACCCTTGAAGGCATTGTCGTCGATATCCACATCACGGATAGCCTTGCCCACACCAGGAATCATCGATGCGAGGTCCTTGATGTTACCCATCTTCTTGATTTGCTGAATCTGACCCATGAAGTCGTCGAAGTCGAACTTATTCTTGCGGATTTTCTTCTCCAGACGCTTGGCCTCCTCCTCGTCGAACTGCTGCTGGGCACGCTCAACCAGAGAAACGACGTCACCCATACCCAAGATACGGTCGGCCATACGTTCAGGATGGAATACGTCGATAGCCTCCATCTTCTCGCCAGTACCCACAAACTTGATGGGTTTGGTGACAACGGTACGGATAGAAAGGGCAGCACCACCACGGGTATCACCATCGAGCTTGGTCAGCACGACACCATCAAAGTCCAAACGGTCGTTGAACTCCTTGGCAGTATTCACAGCATCCTGACCCGTCATCGAGTCGACCACGAAGAGCGTCTCATCAGGATTGATGGCCTTCTTCAGGTTCGAAATCTCGTTCATCATCTCCTCGTCGACAGCCAAACGACCAGCGGTATCGACGATGACAACGTTAAAGCTTTCCTGCTTGGCCTTGCGAATGGCATTCTGCGCAATCTCGACAACGTTCTTGTTGCCTTCCTCCGTATAAACCTCAACGCCAACGCTCTCACCAACGACCTTCAACTGCTCGATAGCAGCAGGACGATAGACGTCGCAAGCTACGAGCAGGGGCTTCTTATGCTGACGCTCCTTGAGCATCTTGGCCAGTTTACCAGAGAACGTGGTCTTACCAGAACCCTGCAAACCAGACATGAGGATGATGGCAGGACGATTCTCCAACTTCAGCTCAACAGCCTTGCCGCCCATCAGTTCCGTCAACTCATCGTGCACAATCTTCACCATCAGTTGGCTGGGTTTCACAGCTGTCAGCACGTTCATACCCATAGCTTTCTGCTTCACAGTATCTGTAAACTGCTTGGCAACCTTGAAGTTGACATCGGCATCCAACAGGGCACGACGAACATCTTTCAGCGTCTCGGCCACGTTAATCTCGGTGATTTTGCCTTCACCTTTCAGTATCTTGAACGACCGTTCAAGTCTATCACTTAAATTCTCAAACATGTTATTTTACCTAATTAATTTTTGAAGGTGCAAAATTACATAAAAAAAACGAGACGCCCAAACTTTACTTTAAGTTTTTAGCTATCTCGTATGCTTCACGTTGCTGCTTGCTGAATTCGCAGCCACAATACTGCTGGTTATAAAAGTTAAATTCTTTCAGCAACTGATTCCTGCGTTCATAGAGTCCTCCCTTGCGCCAGTTCTGGTCCCAGAAGACCACATCGCCCACCAACTTCTCAGCTTCGTGCCCAGCACGATTGATTTGCTCCAAATTCTTCCATCTTGACGAAGCCAGCGTCGTGGTAAAGCACTTTATTCCGATGGCCTTTGCCTTTTCAGCAGCAGCCTTCATTCGCATCAGGAAACACAGGTCACAGCGCCGTCCGCGCTCAGGTTCGTTCTCCAATCCGCACACGCATTGTTGCCACAACTCATGGTCGTAGTCGCCATCAATCCACGCTATGCCAAGGCTCTCTGCATGTCGCTTACTTTCATTCTTACGAATCTCGTATTCTTCGCGTGGAAAGATGTTTGGATTATAATAGAAGATGGTAGGTCGCACCCCATTGTTCAGCATCCATTCCACGATGGCCGACGAGCAGGGCGCACAACACGCATGCAACAGCACACGGTCACAGTCCACGGGCTTTCCAAATGCGTTCTTTGGCATCGTTAATCTTCTGGAACTTCTTCTCGGCAGCTTTGCGCACATCATCACCCAATGCTGCAACCTTATCAGGATGGTGATTGAGGGCCAAACGTCGATAGGCCTTCTTCACCTCAGCATCACTGGCATCGGGCGACACACCCAGCACCTGATAGGCTGACGCCAAATCGTCCTTACCCATGCCCAGCATCGAGTCCACCTCGTCAACATTCATGTGCATCCACTGGGCACACTCCTTCATAGCCGTCACTTCAGTAGGATCGACCCTTCCGTCAGCCTGCGAGATAAGTACCAGGAAGTTCAGCAGTTGCAGACGCTGGGCATAGTCCATATTACGGGCAATCTGCTGGCAACAGTCTGCCACAGTCTGTCTGAACTGCGAAGCCCCTACCCGTTTCTGTTCGTCGAACAGCTTACGCAGGATGTCGTCACCCTGCTGACGGGCATTTGCTCCAAAGTTCTGGCTGAGCATATTACGCACCAACTCCATTTCGGAATGCATCACCTTGCCATCAGCCTTGATGATGTACGAGGCCAGCACCAACAGCGAGAACAGGAAGCTGTTACGTTGTCCCTGATAAATCTGTTCCTGGGTATAGCCTCCGTATGTTCTCGATTGGTAACCGCTTTGTCCATCAAAGGTTCCTTGGGTCTCAGGGGTGTTGACGGAGTTCAGCATCTTCTCAAACCATCCGCCAAGCACAGCACCAGCCAGCGCACCTAACGGTCCGCCGCTCATGAATCCCAAGAAACCGCCTATGAAATATCCAAATGCCATTGTATATTAATTGTTCTGTTCGAACAGTTGCATGCGCTCTTCGAGCTGCGCATACTGATGGTCCTCGATGAACGAGGTGCAGACGCGCAGGCCTTCCTGATGCGAGCCAGTGGTAATCAGGCAGATAGCAGACACGCCGTAGTACATCAGTTCGCGAGCCAGCTCGCCACTGGTCATCTGCTTGTAGCCTATGGTAAAGTAGAAACCGTCAGCAACAGGCTCGTCGAGGTCCTTGTCGTAAACAATATGGAAACCGTGACGACAGAAAATCTCCTTCAGTTTATGGGCACGCTCGCCATAGACGCTTACCTCCTTACGGAAATCGTACTCGCCATCGACAGCAGCACGCAGCATGGCAGCCATTGCATATTGGGCACTGTGACTGGTACCACTACTGAGCGCATAAAGCATGCGCGTAGAGAACACCAAACCAAAAGGCAGACCCTCGTAACGCTGTGCCAAATCGTCGAAATGGCGGTGGAACAGAGCATTAGAGATACAGGTAACGCCAATACGTTCGCCAGCATAGCTGAAGGCCTTGGAGCCCGATATCAGCAGGATGTAATTGTCCGTATAGCGACCAACAGAAGGCTGATAGGGAGCCTCGAAAGGTACGCTGAGGTTCTTGCGGAAGTCCATGGCGAAGTAAGCCAAATCCTCCATCACAATGGTATCGTACTTCGTAGCCAGACGTCCGATAGACTCCAGTTCCTGCTCGTTCAGACAAACCCACGAGGGATTGTTGGGATTCGAGTAGATGATGGCGCAGATGTTACCCTTCGAGAGATAGCTCTCCAACTTGGGAGCGAGCTTGTCGCCACGATAATCGTAGACATCAAAGGTCTCGTACTTGACGCCCATGACCTGCAACTGCATCTTCTGAACAGGGAAACCAGGGTCGATGAACAGGACGGTATCTTTCTGCTTCGATGCCTGTGAACAAGTCAGGAACGAGGCAAACGTGCCCTGCATAGAGCCACTAACAGGTACACAGCCCTCGGGAGCAACATCGAGGCCAATGAATGCCTTGACAAAGCGCGAAGCCTGCTTCTTCAGTTCAGGATAGCCCTGAATATCAGGATAGCTATGGGCAATACCATCCTGCAAGGCCTTGACCTGTGCATCGACACCCACCTGAGCGGCAGGCAACCCAGGAATACCCATCTCCATCTTGATGAACTCTACCCCACTCTGTTGCTCAGCTTTAGCAGCCACCTGCTTCACCTCGCGGATGGTGGCCTTGGCAAAGTCCTTAATGCCCAATTCGGCAATCAGTCCGTCGACAATTTCTTTCTTAATCGGAGTACTCATTACTTCTGCGCTTCTTTACCAATTGCTAATGCCTTCATGTTTGCCTCGACGATGGCCTCACCCTTACGACCAAAGACGCTGCGGATGGCATCTTCCAACTTCTCGTATTCGATGCCAAGTGCCTTCTGGGCAGCACCCAACAAGATAACATTGGCACTGCGGGGAACACCAGCGTCCTTCGCTTTCTGCTCGATGTCGAGCATGATGACGTGAGGCAACTTCTCCAAATCAGCCTTAATGGTCTCTATCTCCGGATAGTTGGGGATATTGACGAATGGTGCACTCGACGTAATAATCCAGCCATCCTTCGAGAGGAAAGGCAGATAGCGCAGAGCCTCCATGGGTTCCATAGAGATGATGACATCGGCACTACCCATAGGAATCAGGTCGCTGGCAATAGGTTCGCTGGAAATGCGCAGATTCGACTGTACATCACCACCACGCTGCGACATGCCGTGAACCTCGGCCTGCTTGATGTAGAGGTCTTCCTTCATGGCTGCCTCACCAATAATCGTGGCAATGGAGAGGATTCCCTGTCCTCCTACTCCACAAAGTATTATATCAGTTTTCATATTCGATATTTCGTTATTTCGACATTTCGAGTTTACTTCTTCTCCGCAGCTTTCTTCTGCTTCAGGTGACGCTGCAAGGTCTGCATACACTCACGACGTGGAATAATCACGCTGACTCCGTGGTAGTTGATTTCCTGCTCGATGGTCTGCTTGATCTCATCCATATTCTTGGGCAGTGGAACCACCACCTTCAGATGCTCATCGCTGACACCCAAGCCACGGCAAATAGCCTCGAACTTAT
The DNA here is from genome assembly GCA_946404405.1 of uncultured Prevotella sp. Classification (GTDB taxonomy): domain Bacteria; phylum Bacteroidota; class Bacteroidia; order Bacteroidales; family Bacteroidaceae; genus Prevotella. The sequence goes on along the minus strand of CAMJDL010000006.1, from coordinate 13,589 downwards.
TGGTACCAGCAGAATCCTGACCACCCGTCATAGCAGTAGTGAGGTTATCAGAGATAATCACGGTGATGTCGGCATTCTCGTTGACAGCATCCAAGAGACCCGTCATACCCGAGTGTGTAAACGTAGAGTCGCCAATGATAGCCACAGCAGGCCACTGACCAGCGTCGCTTGCACCCTTGGCCATCGTGATAGAGGCACCCATGTCAACACAAGAGTGGATAGCCTTATAAGGAGGCAGGAAACCAAGTGTGTAGCAGCCGATATCACCAAACACACGGGCGTTGGGATAGTTCAAAAGCACCTCGTTCAATGCCTGATAGACATCGCGGTGACCACAACCCTGACACAATGCGGGTGGACGTGGAGCCACATCCTCGCATGGTGCATAGTTCTCACCAATCTCCATACCCAGTGCCTTCTTGATGAGGTCGGGATTCAGTTCACCTGTACGAGGCAGCTCGCCTGTGAGACGACCCTTGATAACAGCATTACCAGGCATCACACCACGTACCTGATCCTCGATGAAAGGCTGACCTTCCTCAGCAATCAGTACAAACTCGCAATCGTCCGTCATACGACGAATCAACTTCTTGGGAATAGGATACTGTGAAATCTTCAGCACAGGGAAAGGACATCCGTCAGGGAAGCACTCCATCAGGTAGTTGTAGGCTATACCACTGGCAATAACACCCATCTTTTGGTCTTTCCCATCTACATATTTATTATATGGGCTATCGACAGCCATCTGTTCCAACAGCGGCTGCTGAGCAGTCACAATATCATTACGCTTACGGGCAAAGGCAGGCAACAGTACCCAGTTGGAAGCCTTGGCATTATAGTTCAGCTCATTTTGCTTTCGTGGCTCATCAGCACACTTGACTACGGCACGACTGTGTGCCATACGGGTCGTGACACGCATCAGCACGGGCAACTGCAACTTCTCAGACATCTCGTAGGCCTCAGCTATCATGTCGTATGCCTCCTGTTGGTTTGAGGGTTCCAACGTAGGAATCATGGCAAACTTACCATAGAAACGAGAGTCTTGCTCGTCCTGACTGGAGTGCATCGAAGGGTCGTCAGCCACCAAGACAATGATACCACCATTGGTACCTGTCATAGCTGAATTAACAAAGGGGTCAGCACAGACATTCAAGCCCACATGTTTCATGCACACCAAGGCGCGCTTACCCATGTACGACATACCCAAAGCAGCCTCCATAGCCGTCTTCTCGTTGGTACTCCAGCGACTATGTACACCACGCTCCTTAGCCAAGGGCGACTGCTGAATATACTCAGTAATCTCTGTAGAGGGCGTGCCCGGATAGGCATACACACCACTCAAGCCTGCATCGAGTGCACCTTGAGCAATGGCCTCATCTCCTAATAGTAGTTTCTTCATATTTTTGAAGTTTTATAATTGAATTTTGATATTTATGATTTCTTAATACTGTTTACTATAGCTCGTCACATTCGTGCAACCAAAGGGCACTGGAGGCATCGCTGGGCATACGCCAGTCGCCACGCGGTGAAAGTGAGATGCTACCAACCTTTGGACCATCGGGCAGACAAGAACGTTTGAACTGCTGGGCAAAGAAGCGACGACAGAAAGTGGTGAGCCACTTCTTAATAGTCGCCTTGTCGTAGCTCTTATCAAATGCATGTTCTGCCAAAAGCATGATTTTTGAAGGGCTGAAACCATAGCGCAGCATGTAGTAGAGGAAGAAGTCGTGCAGTTCGTAAGGACCAACCAAATCTTCCGTCTTCTGCTGAATATTACCATGGGCATCAGCAGGTGTCAACTCAGGAGAAATCGGAGTATTCACTATATCTATCAGCACATCGCGTTCAGCGGAAGACTTGGGCAAGGCAGCAATATAACGGATAAGATACTGAATCAGGGTCTTGGGAATGCCCGCATTCAAACCGTACATCGACATGTGGTCGCCATTATATGTAGCCCATCCTAATGCCAATTCAGACAAATCGCCCGTACCAATGACAAGAGCTGACAGTTTATTACTCAAATCCATCAGAATCTGCGTGCGCTCGCGAGCTTGTGAATTCTCATAGGTCACATCATGATTGTTGATATCGTGACCAATATCCTCGAAATGCTGCTTAACAGCTTTGGCAATGCTGATTTCCATCTGTGAAATACCCAACGACTGCATCAGTGTGGTAGCATTATCATGAGTACGGTCAGACGTGCCAAAACCTGGCATCGTGACACCCACAATACCTTTACGGTCGTAACCTAATTTATCAAAGGTACGCACGCACACGAGGAGAGCCAGTGTAGAGTCAAGACCACCACTGATACCTATAACCACGTGCTGGCAATTAGTATGCACCAAGCGTTTAGCCAATCCTGCTGTCTGGATATTCAGAATTTCTTCGCAGGTCTCAGCCATATTATTGTCAGAAGGAATGAAAGGATGCGGATCAATGGTGCGTTCCAGCTTGAAGGGATGTTGTTCCAGAGGTAGTTTAGCATCCAATATACTAGCATGGCCAATACGCTGGGCAGTCTTAAAGGTAGAATTGGCACGACGCTCAGTACGCAGACGTTCCACATCTATCTGGGCTGTCTGCAATTGAGGCTGGAACGAGAAACGGTCACCCTCAACCAGCATGATGCCATTCTCGAAAATCATGGCATTCCCGCCATATACAACATCCTGCGTAGATTCACCAAAACCGCACGAACTATAGACATAGCCACAAATGGTACGGGCACTCTGCTGGGCAATCAGTGAACGCAGGTATTTATGCTTACCTATCAGTTCGTCGGAAGCAGACAGGTTCAAAATGATTTCAGCTCCAGCCATCGTCAGATTGTTGCTGGGAGGAATCGGTGCCCATACATCCTCGCAAATCTCAATACCAAGGCCAACGCCATCACTCGTGCGAATGACAACAGGTTCGGCAGAAATATTGACAGGTGACCCAGCCAGATAGATGGTGGTAGGATTCAGGTCACGAGCAGAGGCAAACCAACGTTTCTCGTAGAACTCGCCATAGTTAGGCAGATAAGTTTTGGGTACTACAGCCAGAATACAGCCTTGCTGGATGACAACAGCACAGTTGAGTAACAGCGAACCAGCCTCGATTGGCATACCCACCACCGCTATAACATCAAGCTTGCGGGTGAAATCAATCAGTCGGAGCAGTCCTTCCTCAGCCTTGTCGAGCAACAGACGTTCACGATACAAGTCCTGACAAGAGTATCCCGTGAGAGACAACTCAGGGAATACAACCACCTCAACATGTTCAGCGTCAGCCATTGCAATAAGGCGCTCAATCTCCTGCACATTGTACATGACATCGGCCACCTTGACAGCTGGCACTGCAGCAGCAACTTTGACGAATCCGTGTTTCATATCTATAACATTTTACTTTTTTACCTATTTACCTTTTTACGGTATCAGCAGTGACGAGTCACCATAGCTTAGGAATCGGAAATCGTGCGATAAAGCATAATCATATATTTTATGCCAGTCGCCCTTTACAAAAGCACTCACCAGCAACAGCAATGTTGACTGAGGCTGGTGGAAGTTGGTTATCAGCATCTTGACGATATGGTACTCATAACCAGGTGCGATGATAATCTGAGTTGAAGAGTGGAGCACTGTCAAATCATGACGAATCATCCAATCCAACAATGCCTGAAGGGAACGTTGGGCGCTGCATTTCTCATTTATCATTTCTAATTTCTCATTTAGCGTAGCGTCATACGGTTCCCACTGGCTAACGTGCAAATCTTCTTCCTTAATATCAGGATTACGGAGCACCTTAAGACCCATATAATATAGACTCTCTAAGGTACGCACGCTAGTGGTTCCTACAGCAATGGCACAACCATCATGGGCAATAAGCCGCTCAATGGTATGACGACGTACAGCAATATACTCCGTGTGCATCTCGTGCTCGCCAATCGTTGAACTCTTGACAGGACGGAATGTGCCAGCTCCAACGTGCAACGTCAGTTCTTCGCGCTCAATGCCATGCGCATCAAGTTCGCTTAAGACTGCATCTGTAAAATGTAGTCCTGCCGTTGGTGCAGCCACACTACCCTTGATTTTCGAATATACCGTCTGGTAAGTGGTGAGGTCGCTCTCCTGAGTATCGCGGTTCAGATAGGGAGGAATAGGTAACTCACCCATCGCATCCAGAATCTCAGCAAAACTGATAGAGGCATTATCCCACTCGAAGTCTATCCATTGGCTCGTGCCATGTTCGCCTCGACGGGTTGCCTTAATTCTTAATTCCTCATTCCTAATTCTTAATTCCCTTGTCAAAGGGCCTTCCTTCCATTTCTTCAGATTACCCACCAAACAGAGCCAGGCACACTGTTTTGTGGTCTGGAACATCTGTTCATAATCGGCAGGTTCTGCAGGCTCTAACAGGAATATTTCTATCAGAGCACCTGTATTCTCTCCTTTCTCGTTGGTTTTACGAAAATGCAGACGCGCCTGAATGACACGCGTATTGTTCATCACCATCAAAGTACCCTTCGGCAGGTATTTTGGCAGGTTGTAGAACATATCCTCACCTACCTCACCCTGACGATATAAGAGTAGCTTCGAATGATCTCGCTGTTCTTTTGGAAACTTGGCGATACGTTCATCAGGCAACTCGTAGTTGTAATCGCTTATCTGTATCTCCTGTGTATTCATCTGATTCTATCAGCTGCCCTCACCAATCGTTCGTCATCCATGATACCCTTACGTGCCAAGATACAAAGAATAGCACTGGCAGCAGGCAGAGCACCCCAAATGTTGACAATATCGAATTGCAAACCAGACGGCATCATAAACTTGTTGACCAATAGGACAGCAGGATACCACAGCAGGAATATGATGGCTGCAATGACACTGAAACGGGCTTGCAACGGACGACGCTTATATTTGAAAATGGTAAAAATACTAAGCGAGGTTGCCAACAATGACTGCACAAAGAGTGGCCATATCGGATAGTTCACGATGACAAACACCCCCAGAATAGCGGCCAGCAGTAGAAAAATGGACTGCTTGCGTTGTATCATAAACGCTCCTCAATAGCTGTTACGGCCTGAGCGTCACGAGACGGGTCACGCCAGTAGATCTTATTCTCCACAAATTCCTGAGTAGCCAGCAATGAGGGTTTTGGCAACTTCTCGTAGTAACGTGAAATCTCAATCTGCTCACGATTCTCGAACACTTCCTCCAATGAGTCGTTGTAGGAGGCAAACTCTGCCAACTTCTTGCTCAGGTCGTCCTTAATCTGTAAACTGATCTGATTAGCACGTTTTGAAATGATTGCTACGCTCTCGTAGATGTTACCAGTGTCCTCACAGAGGTCCATAATGTTGCGTGTAACGGTATTAACCGGTGCTTTTGACTTTTTGTAATCCATCTTATATTTACTAATTTGAAAAATTTACTATTTATTTAATTGTTACTTGTTGTTCCAGTGAATTTCTTGCATTTTGCAATATACTTCTCGGCAGTCTTTACTTCTTTCGACTCGGGGAATTCATTCATGAAGCCGTAACATTCGTCCTCGGCATCACGAAAACGCTCCACCTTTTTCTCTTCCGAACTGTTTTCAGCCAGGAAATATTTACTTTTCATGATAAGCACGGAGAAATCTTCGCGCATATCGGTATAAGGATATTGCTTGAGAGCATTCTGCGCCGTAATAATGCAGGCTTCATAGTTAGATTCGGTATTGGAATTGATGTTACCGAAGTAACCACCTAAGTTATAGTACAACTTGGCAGAGAGATATTCTTTCTGCACCAAATTGTCCTGCAAAATAAACAAACGCTGCTGGGCATCCTCGCGCATCTCTGAATCGGGATAGTAGTCGAGGAAATTCTGATAGGCATTGATAGCACCTACGGTAGGAGTTTGGTCGAGACGTGGTTCAGGAACGCTCTGATAAAGAGCCTGGCCAATATGATAACATGCCTGCTCAGCATAGTCGCCCTTAGGGTAACTCTGGAAATACTTCTTAAAAGTGGCACTTGCTGCCTCGTAATCTCTGTTCTTATACTGAGACATGGCCAACAAATACAAACTTTCCTGAGCATTCTGACGTCCTTTCTGCAACATTACCTGATCAGACAGAAGGATAGCTGCATGCTGAAACTTGCCCATAGCAAAGCACTCCTTGGCATATTCGTACTTATAGGCATTATCCTGCATATTATAGACCCTGTTAAATTCTGATGTGCAGCTCATCATCAGAGCAGCACCACAGAGGACTATTATAGAGTGTCTTTTCATCATCTTTTTGTTTTTGACGTGCAAAATTACACATTTTATATGGAAAAGCAAAGGAAAAAGAACCTTTTTTAGCAATTTCTGCCCTAAGATAACGTTTTTTACGATGAAAATACATACCTTTGCACATTATGAACTTCGAATTGACATCAAAATACAAACCTACAGGCGACCAACCGGAAGCTATCCAGCAACTAACTGATGGACTAATACGAGGCGATAAATCGCAGGTATTGTTGGGCGTGACTGGTTCGGGTAAGACCTTTACCATTGCCAATGTCATCGCCAACGTCAACAAACCCACTCTCGTTCTATCGCACAATAAGACGTTGGCAGCTCAGTTGTATGAGGAAATGCGAGGCTTCTTCCCTGATAACGCCGTGGAATATTATGTCAGTTATTACGACTACTACCAGCCAGAAGCCTACCTGCCGACTACCGACACATATATTGAGAAGGACTTAGCCATCAACGAGGAAATTGACAGACTTAGACTACGTGCCGTAAGCAGTTTAATGTCAGGAAGAAAAGACGTTATCGTTGTATCTTCAGTTTCATGTATTTACGGTATGGGAAGTCCAATGGCGCTCAACGAAAATATTATTGAGATTCATTGCGGACAAATACTCGACCGGAATACATTGTTAAGAAAATTGGTATCTGCACTATACGTCCGAAACGACATAGAACTGAAGCGAGGTTGTTTCCGAGTCAAGGGTGACACTGTTGATGTGGCTATGGCTTATAGTGAAGTTATTCTTCGTATCACGTTCTGGGATGACGAAATAGACGCCATCGAGGAACTGGATGCTGTCACCATGCAACGCATGGCCAGATTTGAGGCCTATAAGCTTTACCCTGCCAACCTCTTTATGACAACGCAGGAACAGACCAACCTCGCTATCCGCCATATTCAGGACGATTTGGTGAAACAGGTGGCTTTCTTCGAGGAGTTGGGTGACACCATCAAGGCCCAACGCATCAAGGAGCGCGTAGAGTACGACATGGAGATGATTAAGGAACTGGGCCATTGCTCAGGCATAGAGAACTACTCCCGATATTTCGACGGTCGTCAGGCTGGCGAGCGTCCCTATTGCCTGCTTGATTTCTTCCCTGACGACTATCTGATGGTCATTGACGAGAGTCACGTATCAGTACCTCAAATAGGTGCCATGTGGGGAGGCGACAGGGCCCGCAAGACCAATCTGGTAGAATATGGTTTCCGTCTGCCAGCAGCTTTCGACAACCGTCCATTGACGTTCGACGAGTTCAAGTCTATGACCCATCAGGTCATTTATGTCTCTGCTACCCCAGCCGTTTACGAGCTGAATGAGGCAGAAGGTATTGTCGTAGAGCAGGTTATCCGTCCTACAGGCTTATTAGACCCCGAGATAGAAGTACGTCCCACCGAGAATCAGATTGACGACCTTTTGGATGAAATCCATCAACGTATTGACCGCAAAGAGCGCGTTCTGATTACCACTCTTACCAAGCGTATGGCCGAAGAATTAAGTGAATACCTGCTGAACCACGGTGTACAGACAGCATATATTCATAGTGAGGTGACGACACTGGAACGCGTAAAAATTCTGGAGAACCTACGCAATGGCACGTTCGATGTATTGGTAGGTGTCAATCTGTTGCGCGAGGGTCTTGACCTTCCCGAAGTATCGTTGGTGGCCATACTTGATGCCGACAAAGAGGGTTTCCTCCGTTCTCATCGCAGTTTGACGCAGACAGCCGGTCGTGCAGCCCGTAATGTCAACGGCAAGGTCATCATGTATGCTGACAACATCACCGCCTCCATGCAGCTGACCATCGATGAAACACTACGTCGCCGTACAAAACAGCTGAAGTATAACGAGGAACACGGCATTACCCCCACGCAAATCAAGAAAGCTCTGACCGTCTCGTTAGTAGAACTGGAGCATGCCGCAAACAGCCAACAGTCAATAGATAACAGTCAGCAACCCGTTGCAGCCTATGCGGCCGATCCTATTATTGAGCGTATGACCCGTCAGCAGTTGGAAAAGAGCATTGCCCAAACAACCCGTCTGATGAAGGAGGCAGCCAAAAAACTCGACTTCCTGCAGGCTGCCCAATATCGCGACGAAATCATTCGTCTGCAAAAGGAGCTGGAGTTGAAATAAGATTAAAAAATCAAAAAAACAGCCCACATTTCACACGCACGTGCACGAAAATCAATTATTATTAGTACTTTTGCAACAAATTTTGAACAGAAATAAACAAAAAAGACACATAAAAAAATGATGAAAAAGTTATTCTTTACCATGTTGGCGCTGGTGCCCCTGACATTATGGGCTCAGGACAACACCTGGGAAATCAGCGAAGATGAAGTAGTTAAACCGGAAGTTAAAACGAAGGCGAAAGTTGAAGCCAAATATCTGAAAGGCGCCGTACCTGAGGTCAACGGACAAGTGGTGTTCAGCAAACATATCGAGGCTCCAGGCAAAACCGCTTCGCAGATTTACGACATCATGCTTCAATATATGGAGCGTCTTACCAAGACGTCCTATCAGATTGATTCGAAGCTTTCCACTACCGATGCACAGAATCACGAGATTGTTGGCATCTATCAGGAGTGGCTTGTTTTCAAGAACACCACTCTCTCGCTCGACCGCACTCGTTTTTTCTTTGCCCTTCGTGCCAAGTGTAGCGACGGCGCTGTTGATATCGAGATGATGCGCATCCGCTATCTCTATGAGGAGGAGCGTACTCCCCAGCGCATGACTGCCGAAGAGTGGATTACCGACAAGGAGGCTGTCAACAAGAAGAACACAAAGCTGTTGCCCATGTCTGGTAAGTTCCGTCGTAAGACCATTGATCGTAAGGACTATCTGTTTAATAAATTCGAGTCATTGTTGAAATGAGCATCCGTTCACTACGCAACAGGCTTAACCTCATCTTTGTCGTTGGGGCAGCCACGGGTATGTTGGTGTACTATTTCCACAACCATGACTTGGGCACCTATATCATCCTTGGCTCCATGGTGTTTAAGTTTATCGAAGTGACACTGAGACTGATGAAGATATGAGCAAAAACGTCCTTTCCTCATTTCTCTTGCTGCTTATGGTCTGCATGCCTCGTGGTGTGCAGGCTCAGGTGTATAATGAGATGGATGTAGACGGCAACATCAATCAGTATGACGAGTATGGCAACCAGAACTTCAACCCCAATAGGCGCGACTCCGTAAAGGGTGAGAAAGAGGTGCCTAAGGGTGTTTGGGTATGGACTGTTGACCGCCGTTTCGGTGACATCCGTCCTGCCGAGCATGATACCATGCCCCATCTTTATCAGAACTCCATCTACAATACTGGTCTTTATGGCGAATACAACACCACAGGTAACAACTATTCGCCCCGTCTGAGCCGTATTTTCATCGACCGCCAACAGACAGACGAGTTCTACTTCACCCAGCCATACGACTATACCACCAAGCAGCCCGATGAGTTCTTGTTCACCAACACATTGTCGCCTTACACCCATCTCTCCTACGATAACTGTGGTGACCAGCAACATGGTGAAGACCATATTGACGCCAAGTTTGCCGTCAATGCCAACAAACGGCTGGGTTTTGGTTTCGACCTTGACTACCACTATGGCAACGGTTATTATCAGGCTCAAAACAACTCAAACTTCCGTGCCTCGTTTTTTGGTTCCTATCGTGGCGACCGCTATCAAATGCATCTGCTGGCATCGTTCTACCATCGTAAACATACGGAGAATGGCGGTATTGCCAACGACAAGCTCATAACACATCCTGAGCAAGAGACCGTTCAGTTTTCTGAGGAAGAGATTCCTACGGTTCTTACACGCAACTGGAACCGTAACGACTCTCGGCACCTGTTCTTCACGCACCGTTATAATATAGGATTCTACCGTAAGGTGAAGATGACCGACGAAGAGATTCAGGCTCGCAAATTTGCCTCGATATCAGCCCAGAAAAACAAAAAAGAAGAAAAAGAGGCTAAAGAGGAAAGTCCGCGTGGCCGTAAACCTTCCGAGAAGATTACTGAGGCCAAGCCCATGGGACGTCCCAAGGATGCCAAGATTATGGGTGACGAACCTGTTGTCGAAAAACCTGTTGAGGTGGTTGATACCACACGCATTTCAGCGGAGTCGCAAGCCAAACTGGACAGTCTGAATCGTGCACAGGCCATTCAAGACTCTATTGATGCCACGATGAAGAAGGAGTACGTGCCTGTTACAAGTTTTATCCACACGCTCGACATCAACAGCTACGACCGCATCTACCAGGCATACATTACCCCTAAGGACTATTATGCCAATACCTATTATAATGGTACCTATGATAATACTTATGCAGGCGATTCCATCTACGACCAGTTTAAGTACTCGTCAGTGAAGAACACGATTGGCATTGCTTTGCTAGAAGGTTTCAACAAATATGTCAAAGCAGGTCTGAAGGTCTTTGCCTCGTACGAATACCGTAAGTATCAGATGCCTGAATTGCTGACTGACGGTAGTAATCGCTACGTACTTAACAGTTGGACGGGCCATTGCACTAATATCGGTGCCCAATTGGCAAAGACGCAGGGCAAGACGCTCCATTTCAATCTGGCTGGCGAACTCGGTGTAACAGGTCTTGATGCTGGTGCACTGGCTGTAGACTTCGACACCGATGTCAACTTTGCCCTCTTCGGTGATACCGTGCAGTTGGCTGCCAAGGCCTTCTTCCGCCGCACCACGCCACGCTTCTTTCAGAATCAGTATCACTCCAAGCATCTCTGGTGGGACCAGTCGTTGAACAGCGAGACACGTACACATATTGAAGGACTTTTCAGCTATCAGAAGACCAATACCCAACTGCGTGTAGCCATTGACGAGATACAGAACTACACCTACTTCGGCATGAGTTATACGCTCGACGACACGGCACGCAAGAATCTGACGGCTGGTGTCTATCAGTCGGCAGGTAATATCAATGTCCTAACCGCTCAGGTGCGCCAGAATTTCCAATGGGGTATCATCAACTGGGAGAACATCGTTACCTACCAGAATTCCAGCAATACCGATGTATTGCCACTACCCGCACTAAACCTTTGGTCGAACCTGTTCCTGAAGTTCAAGGTTGCCCGTGTATTGAGTGTCGAATTGGGTGGTTGCCTCACCTACTTCACCAATTATTACGCCCCCGACTACGTACCCCAGCTCAGCCAGTTTGCCGTACAGCAGAATGCCGACAGTCGTGTGGAACTCGGTGGGTATCCTTGGGTCGACGTCTATGCCAATATGCACCTGAAGCGTGCACGTTTCTTCATTGCTTACAGTCACGTCAATGGTGGTTCAGGCACCAAGAACTACTTCCTCGCGCCCCACTATCCCACCAACGGACGCATCATGCACATGGGCATATCGTGGAACTTCTATAATTAATAAACAATGAAGAATACTCCCTCGTTAGATCTTGTCGAGTTTATCGAGACGAAGATACTGCCCCAGTATCAGCAGTTTGACCGTGCCCATAACATGGAGCACGTCACGCGGGTTATTCGCAGTTCGCTGCAACTGGCTCAGCAGACTGGAGCTGACGTCGACATGGTTTACACCATTGCCGCCTATCACGACTTGGGACTTACCGGTCCGCGTGCCGTCCACCATATTACCAGCGGCAAGATTCTCATGACCGATGCCCGACTTAAACGTTGGTTCTCGCCAGAACAGATTCGATTGATGAAGGAAGCCGTAGAAGACCATCGTGCCTCGGCATCACGTGCACCACGCAGCATCTACGGCAAGATTGTGGCTGAGGCCGATCGTGACCTGGAACCCGCTAACGTCATCCGACGTACCATCCAGTACGGCTTGGCTAACTATGCCCAACTCGACCGCGAAGGCCATTGGAACCGACTGCTCCAGCATCTCGACGAGAAATACTCCACACGAGGATATATCCACCTTTGGATTAGCGGTTCGCAGAACGAGCGCTGGTTAGCAGAATTGCGCCAACTCATTGCCAATCCCAGCGAATTGCGCCCCATCTTCGAAAAGATCTATGACGATGAAACAAAACTCACCTAAGGCTTGGCTTCTGGCGGCACGCCCCAAAACACTCACTGGAGCAGCCGTGCCCGTTATGATTGGCGCCGCTCTGGCTTATATCGACTCACAAGAGCTGGGCACCTTTAGTCCTACGGCAGCCCTACTCTGCCTGCTCTTTGCTTTTATCATGCAGATTGATGCCAACTTTGTCAACGATTTCTTCGACTACGCCCGTGGCAACGACGACCCCGCCACCCGACTCGGTCCGCTTCGTGCTTGTACTCAAGGCTGGGTTAGCATCGACGCCATGAAGCGTGCCATAGCCTTTACCACCTGTCTGGCCTGTATCGTAGGCCTGCCCCTCATCTTCTATGGAGGTCTCGAAATGATACTTGTCGGGCTGCTTTGCGTGGTCTTCTGCTTCCTTTACACCACCCATCTGTCTTATGTCGGCATGGGCGACGTGCTGGTGCTCGTCTTCTTCGGCGTTGTCCCCGTCTGCTGCACCTATTACGTCCAGCTCCACACGTGCCCGCTCTCCGTCGTTGTGGCCTCACTGGCCTGCGGACTCGTCATCGACGCCCTGCTCATCGTCAACAACTATCGCGACCGTGAAGTAGACCGTCGTGACGGCAAGATGACGCTGGTGGTCGAAATTGGAGCTACGGCCTCCGAATGGCTCTACCTTGCCATCGGAATCATAGCCGTTCTTGCAGGCCTGCTTTTCTGGGCTCAAGGGCATGTCCTAGCCTTCGTGTTACCACTCCTTTATCTGACGCTCCACGTCTTTACGTGGCTTAAGTTGCGTCGTATTCACGAAGGTCGTCAACTCAACGAATGCCTGGGCGAGACAGCCCGCAACATCTTCGTCTATGGCCTCTGTGTAGCCATAGGTTTATTACTGACATAAAAATTTTTTCAAATATCTTGTAGTTTTTCGTAACAGTGTTGCGTCTAATGGGCAAAAAGATTTAAAAACAGACGAGACAATGACAACATTAGAACGACAATTTGCGCAAACCGTCGCAGAACACAAGAGCACCATCTACACCGTGTGCTACATGTTCTCACAAGATGCCGACGAGGTCAACGACCTGTTCCAGGAGGTACTAGTCAATCTTTGGAAAGGTTTCGAAAGCTTCCAGCATCGCAGCGACATCCGGACGTGGATCTACCGCGTAGCCCTCAACACCTGCATCTCGCTTGACAGAAAAAAGAAGCGCGCAGCAGAAGTCCGGCTGACAATGGACATCAACCTCTTTGAAGACCGCGACGAGGACACCAAGCAAGTGGACATGC